>NZ_JAJOMX010000004.1 GCF_024699925.1 Mesorhizobium sp. J428 | reverse complement strand
GCCAAGCCGATGAGCATGAACGCCTATCTCGGCGCGCGGCTGACGCCGCCCTCGATGCGGGTGCCGAGATCGTGGTGACCAAGCCGCTGCGCTGACAGTGCTGTGGCGCTTGGGCCGCTGATGCATGAGTTCACGGCTGGAAAAGGCGACGATTGGGACAAGCTCAGCCAGGGCTCGCTGGCCGGCCACCTGATCGAATGCGGCCGCAGGGCACTGGGCGGCAACTTCCTCGATTGGCAGGATGTGCCGGGCTGGGACGATATGGGGATGCCGATCGTCGAAGTGTCGGAAGACGGCAGCTTTGTCATGACCAAGACGCTCGGCACGGGCGGGCTGGTGGTGCCGGCCTCGGTCGGCGAGCAGATGCTCTACGAAATCGGCGATCCGCTACGCCCGTCCTGCCGATGTGATCTGCGGAGCTGGTCGCAGGTGACACTGGAGCAGGTGGGGCCCGACCGGGTGATGGTGAAGGGCGCGCGGGGGCTGGGACGCACCGACAGCTACAAGGTGTCGGCCACCCATGCCGACGGCTGGCGGGCGATCACCACGCTGACGCTGGCCGCGATCGACGCGCCTGCCAAGGCCGAACGTGTGGCCGAGGCCATTCTGACCCGCTGCCGCCGCATTTTCCGCGGGCGCAACCTCGGTGATTTCCGGCAGGTCAGCGTGGAGGTGCTGGGCGCCGAGGCCGCCTATGGCGCCAACGCCCGCGCCCAGACCCGCGAGGTGGTGCTGAAGATCGGCGTGACCCATGATGACCGCGATGCGCTGAACATCTTCGCCGGAGAGATCGCGCCGATGGCGGTCTCCTCCGCGCAGGGGCTGACGGGTTTCTTCGCCGGTCGGCCAAAGGTGCAGCCGGTGGTCCGTCTCTTCTCCTTCCTGCAGGACAAGGCCGATACCCCGATCGCGGTCGAGGTCGACGGCAAAGACTTGCCCGTCACCGTTGCGACCGAGGCGGTGCGACTTGATGCTTCCTCCGCGGCAGCGGTGGAAGGCCGCGAGGCCGGTCCCGGCGCGGTGATGGTGCGCCTGGTCGAACTGGCCTGGGGCCGCTCGGGCGACAAGGGGGACATCGCCAATATCGGTATTCTCGCCCGCAAGCCCGAGTATTTGCCCTATATCCGCTCGGCGCTGACCGAAGAGACCGTGAAGGACTACTTTGAGCATCTCTGCAATGGCCCGGTCGAGCGGTTCGAACTGCCCGGCATTCATGCGCTGAACTTCCTGCTGCACGACTCGCTCGGCGGCGGCGGCATCGCATCGGTCAGGATCGACCCGCAGGGCAAGGGCTTCGCACAGATGCTCCTCGATATCCAAATACCTGTGCCGGCCGATCTGGCCGCGCGCGACGGGCTTGCGGAGATGGCAGATGCTGACGCTTAACAACGTCCAGATCGTCTACGACAACGTGATCGAGGCCGTGCGCGATGCATCGCTGAGTGTGGATCAGGGACAGATCGTCACGCTTCTTGGGTCGAACGGGGCGGGCAAGTCGACAATCCTCAAGGGAATAGCCGGCGCTTGTACCCGGAAGAAGGCGACATCATCGGCGGCACGATCAGCTTTGACGGCAAAAACCTGATTGGCCGCAAGCCCGACGAAATCGTGCGCGACGGCATCGTCATGGTGCCCGAGGGGCGCCAGTTGTTCGAGCCGCTGACCGTCGAGGAAAACCTGATGATGGGCGGCATCACCCGAAGCCGGGCGGCCGCGGCCGAGGCGCTGGACTATGTCTTCTCGATCTTCCCGCGCGTCAAGGAGAAGCGTGGCACGATTGCCGGCTATCTGTCGGGCGGGGAACAGCAGATGGTGGCGATCAGCCGCGCCCTGATGTCGCGACCGCGCCTGCTGATGCTAGACGAGCCCAGCCTGGGCCTGGCCCCGCAGATCATCACCGAAATCTTCGCCGCGGTGACCAGTCTGGTTAAGGAAAGCAACGTCTCGATCTTGCTGGTGGAACAGAACGCCGAATTGGCGCTGTCGATTGCAAGCTACGGATATATCATCGAAAACGGCCGAGTGGTGATGGATGGCACGCCGCAGAAACTGATGAGCAACGAGGACGTCAAGGAATTCTACCTGGGCTTCTCCGAATCTGGCCATCGGCGCAACATGCGGGACGTGAAACACTACAAGAGACGCAAGAGGTGGCTGTCATGAGCGTGCTTTTGCAGGTCGACAATCTGGTCAAGAAATTTGGCGGTGTGACGGCAGTCAACGATGTCAGCTTTCCGGTCCTCAAGGGCGAGATCTTCAGCCTGATCGGTCCGAACGGCGCCGGCAAGACCACCATGTTCAACATGATCAGCCGGGTTCTTCCGGTCACGTCGGGCACGATCACGTTGGATGGCAAGGACATCACACGTACAGCGCCGCACAAGATTGCCTCCCTTGGAATGGGGCGCACCTTCCAGAACCTGGCGGTGTTCAAGCATGCCAGCGTTGTTGATAACATTCTTGTGGGGCGCCACAGCCACATTAATACAAGCGTTCTGGGAGGGTTGATCTTCGGGCCAACCACGCGGGCGCAGGAGCGGGCGCACCGCAAACGGGTCGAGGAGATCATAGACTTTCTCGAAATCCAGCATGTCCGCGACATGCCGGTTGGCGCTCTGGCCTACGGGTTGCAGAAAAGGGTCGAACTGGGCCGTGCCCTGGCTACCGAACCCAAACTCTTGCTACTCGATGAGATGGTTTCGGGCATGAACGCCGAGGAGACCGAGGACATCGCCCGCTTTATCCTCGATCTCCGGGAGGAGCTGGATATCACGGTGATGATGATCGAGCACGACATTGGTATTGTCACGGATATTTCCGACCATATCGGCGTGATGAATTTCGGCGAGCGCATCGCCTATGGCACGCCGGATGAAATCCGGGCCGATCCGCGTGTGATCGAAGCCTATCTCGGGCACAAACTGGAAGAAGCATTGGGGGCGGGTTGATGGACGATCTGAACCAGCGCTTTGGGGACGGCAATATCACCCTTCCGCAACTGTTGCTGCACTGGGCCGTTACTATTCCTGATGAACTGGCGATCCGGGAAAAGGACCTCGGGATCTGGAACCGGGTCACCTGGGCCGAATATTTTGCCAAAGTGCGGGGCTTCGCCCTGGGCCTCCACATCAGGGGGTTCGGGCGCGGCGATCGTCTGGCCATCGCCAGCGAAGACACGCCGGAATGGCTGTATTCCGACATCGCTGCGCAGGCGCTGGGTGGCATGACCGTCGGGGTCTATCCGACCAATCCCTGGCGCGAACTCAACTATATCCTGAGGCATTCCAAGAGCAGCATCATCGTTTGCGGGGATCAGGAACAGGTCGACAAGGTGCTGGATGCCGAAGCGAACGAAGGTGCCTTTCCCAACCTCAAGCTGATCGTGTGCGTCGACATGAAGGGGATGCGCAGTTATGACCGCACGCGGCTCAAATCGTTTGACGAAGTGGTGCAGGAAGGGCTGGATCATGCCTCGGGCCACATCGAGGACGCCGATTTCTTCCTCGATTGCGTCAATGCGGGCAAGCCCGACGATCCGGCGGTTGTGGTCTATACGTCAGGCACCACTGGCCCGCCGAAAGGCGCGGTGTTGTCGCACCGCAACCTGCTTGTGGCGTCTTATCCGCTGATAGATCAGTTCAATCTGACACGCAATCGGTATTCGGTGGTCTGCTACCTGCCGCTTTGCCATGTGGCCGAACGTGTATTCTCCACCATTCTCAGCCTGATGATCGGCGGCGCCGTGAATTTTGCCGAATCCATCGACACGCACAGGTCAACCTACGCGAAATTGCACCACAGGTGTTTCTGGGCGTCCCGCGCATCTGGGAAAAGCTCCAGTAAGCGCGTCGATCCGAATTCAGGATGCGCGGCCCATGGCCCGGCGGATTTACAACTGGGGGCTGGACCTGGGACAGGCGCATTTCCGCAAGATCGAGGCCGGCCAACAACTGAACCCGGTCGAGCGCGTCAAGCATTTTGTAGCCAAGATCCTGGTTTTCAACCCGCTCAAGCGTTTCATGGGGATCGACAAGGTGCATTGCAGCTTCGTCGGCGGCGCATCCATCTCGCCCGAGGTCGTCCGGTTTTTCCGGGTGATCGGCGTGCCGCTCTATCAGGTCTATGGCATGACCGAATCGGGGGGTCTGGCGTTCTTCCAGAATGCCGACAAGGCAACGGTCGGGGCAGCGGGTGTTCCTGCGCCGGGCCTGCAATACAGGATAGCCGAAGATGGCGAGCTGGAGATCAAGCACCCCAGCGTCTTTCTGGGCTATCTCGACAATGAAAAGGCCACGGCCGAAACCATCATTGATGGCTGGTTGCAGACCGGCGATGTGGTTGAACAGCTGGATAACGGCGAAATTGTCATCGTCGACCGGAAGAAATCCATCATCATCACGTCGGGCGGCAAGAACATCACACCGTCTGAAATTGAAAACGCCCTGAAGGATCTGATCTACATCTCTGAGGCGATCGTGGTCGGCGAGGGGCGTAACTTCCTCGGGGCATTGCTCCAGATTGACTACGATACCGTCGGCAAGTGGGCTCAGGCGCAAGGCCTCGCTTATACCACGTTCAGCCACCTTTCCAGCCTGGATGAGGTCAGGGAACTCATCGCCAAGGAGGTGGCACGGGTGAATGACGCCTTCGCACGCGTGGAAAACATTCGAAAATTCGTGCTTCTGAAAAAGCAGCTCGACCATGACGACGGCGAACTGACGGCCACCCAGAAGGTGCGGCGCAACGTCATCGAGACAAGGTTCGAAGCCGAGATGGCGGAAATCTACGCCTAGGGGGAACAGCATGGACTATTTCATTTTGCTCTGCGTTTCGGGGATTGCCATCGGCGTGATCTATGGCCTGATCGGAATGGGCTATGCTCTGATCTTCAAGGCGACCAGCGTCGTCAATTTTGCCCAGGGCGAAGTCATGATGCTGATATCATACATGGCTTTCGCGATAGCACGTTCCTGGACCCTGCCGTTCTGGGGGTTGCTGGCGGTTTGCGTCGTGCTTTCGGCGGTTGTCGGCCTGTTGATCGAGCGGATTTTCATCCGCCCGATGCTGGGGCAAGACGTCTTTTCAACCGTGATGGTCACCATCGGGCTGGCGGTGATGATACGCGCCCTAGTGGTGATGATCTGGGGGGCCGACCCGCTGGTTCTGCCCACCGACATCGGTGACAGTGGCGTCGAGATCGGCCTTGTTTTCCTGTATACGTCGCAGCTCTATGCTATCGGTCTGCTTGCGCTTTGCGTGATCGGCATGTGGGTCTTCCTGCGGTTTTCGCGCA
Source organism: Mesorhizobium sp. J428 (assembly GCF_024699925.1). Lineage (NCBI taxonomy): Bacteria > Pseudomonadati > Pseudomonadota > Alphaproteobacteria > Hyphomicrobiales > Phyllobacteriaceae > Mesorhizobium > Mesorhizobium sp. J428. Next base: position 255,814 of record NZ_JAJOMX010000004.1, on the reverse strand, counting down.
CGGGCGTCGCCATGCGGGCCACGGCCGCGCGCGAAACCACCGCGCTGCTGATGGGGATCAACGTGACTTATGTTTACGCCCTGGCCTGGGCCATTGCGGCCGTCATTGCCGGGATTGCCGGCGTGCTGCTGGGAACGATCTATGGCCTGGGGCCGGACATGTGGACGCAAGGGCTGCGCGCCTTTCCGGCGGTTATTCTCGGCGGCCTGGACTCGGTGTTCGGTGCGGCGATCTCCGGCGTTTTCATCGGTCTGCTGGAGAACATGTCCGAAGGCTATATCGGGCGCGGGCTGAAGGAGATTTCCGGCTTCCTCGTCATTCTGGTAGTTCTGATGATCCGCCCCTACGGGCTGTTCGGCACGCCCGAGATCGAGAGGGTGTGAGCTATGCGGACAGGTGTCTTTCAAGAGAGCTATGGCGAGCTGATCTCGCTGATCCGCAACCCGACGCAGGCCTATTGGACTTGGGCGTTGGTCATCATGTCGCTGGCGGCGCCGTTCGTGTTGAGCAATCACGTGACGTCGCTGGTCAACGGTATGTTAATTACCGCGATCGGGGTAATTGGCCTGAACCTTCTGACCGGTACGACGGGCCTGATTTCCTTCGGTCAGGCCGGGTTTCTTGCGGTGGGCGGCTATACTGCGGCCATCCTCTCGGCAGATTACAACATGCCGCTGTGGTTGTGCCTTCCGGCGGGCGCTCTGGCGGCGGGGGCTTTCGGGCTGTTGGTCGGGATACCATCGCTGCGCCTGAAGGGGCTGTATCTGGCGATCACTACGCTCGCATTTACCATCATCATTACCCATGTCATCCTCAGCGCCGAAAGCATCACGCATGGGTCGTCTGGCATCTCGACACCCAAGCCGGCGATCTTCGGCATGGTACTGGATACCGATAAGTCGTTTTACTACCTGATCCTGGCGGTTCTGACGCTGGCCGTCCTGGGGTCGGCCAACATCAAGCGCAGCCGCATCGGCCGTGCCTTTCTGGCGATACGGGAACAGGATATCGCAGCGCGCGCGATGGGCGTCCCGGTGGCGCGATACAAGCTTTATGCCTTTGTCGTCAGTTCTTCTTACGCGGGCGTGGCCGGGGCGCTGATGGTCTATCATATTCGTTTCGTGAACGTGGACAGCTTTAGCCTCGTCATCTCGATCGAAGCTGTGTCCATGATCATCGTTGGCGGCCTCGGGTCCACCGCCGGGGCGGTGATCGGCGTAGTGTTCGTCGTGGGGCTGGCCGAACTCCTGAACTATGCGTTCAGCTCGCTAGGCGGGACGCTCGGGTCGCTGTCGGCGCTGGAACTGAAAGGGTTCCTTTACGGTCTGACCATCGTACTCTTCCTGCGATTCGAGCCGGACGGGCTGATGGGGATCTACCGCGAATACAAGAACCGTTGGGTCAACTGGCCATTCAGATACTGATGCGAACGGCCCGGGAGGACGGGCCACTAAAAGGGGAGAAGTGAGAATGAGAATGAACTGGATTTTGAAAGGGGCGCTTTCAGTCACCCTCCTGGTGGCCGGAGCCGTCGGTGCAATGGCGGAACCCGGCGTCACCGACGACAAGGTCGTATTGGGTGCCGTGGACCCGCTGACAGGCCCGCCCAGCCTGCTGGGCAAGGCGCACAGGCTGGCGCTGCAAGTCTGGCAGGATGACGTGAATGCCCGTGGCGGCATCAACGGCCGCAAGGTCGAAATCGTGTTCGAGGATGACGGATACGTCCCGGCACGCTCGCTTCAGGCGCTGAAGAAGATGGTTGAGGTCGATGACATCTTCGGGCTGATCGGCACCTCCGGCAGCGCGCAGCTGGCGGCTATGATGCCCATGATCAACGAGCTCGGCATCCCGACACTCAACAACATGGCGGTGAACTCGCACCATTTCAACCCGCCGTTGAACCCGTTGTTCGTGGTCGGACCAACCTATTGCCAGGAAATTGCCGCCGGCATGACTTACCTCGTCGAAGAACTGGGTCTGAAAGATGGCAAATACGCGATCGCCTTTCAGGATGATGAATTTGGCGACGACGTGCGCTGCGGCTATCTCGAAGGGGTCAAGAAATACGGGCTCAACAATGTTCTGGAGCTGGAATTCAAGCGCGGCCAGAAGGATTTCTCGGCCGAAATGCTACGGGCACGGGCCGCAGGCGTGACCGTGCTGGTATCCGGCGGCGTCGTTGCCGAACACTCGATTATGCTGAAGGAAGCCGCCAAGAACCGGATGGATATCACGTTCCTCGGCGCCCATTCCGCGCATCTGACCCCGGTTCAGGCGTTGGCTGGCAGTGCAGGTGACGGCTATTATGCGGCGGACTATGTGCCCGCGCTGACCTCGCTTGAGGTTCCAGGTGTGGCGAAGTTCATGGAACTGGCCAACACATACCTCAGCGAGGACGAACGAAATTCGCTGAACCGGGCACTCGCTGGCGGGCTATGCCGGGGCGCTGATTTTCGAGCACGCGATGGCCGAATGCGGCGCTGACCTGACCCGGGCCTGCGTGATTGAAAAACTGGAAGGTCTGGACGGGTTCGAAACCGATGGCCTGCTGGGGCCCGTCACCTATGGTAAAGGTAACCGTCACGCGCCCACGGCGGCGATCGTTCTGCAGTCCAACGCGGACAAGAAGGACTTCACCATCGTGTCCGAGCGTATGGAAATCGAATGATCCGCTAACATGACAACGCCCCCCCCGTGCCGACACGGCATTGGGGGCGGGAAGGCCAAGCAGAAAGACCCGCGGATATGAGCATCACCAGGCTTCTCGTGGCGAACCGAGGAGAGATTGCCGCGCGCGTGGTGCGCACCGCCCGCGCCATCGGCATCAAGACCGCCGTGCTGCGTCATCCCGCCGAGGTGGACGCACCGGCACACGCAATTGCCGACCAGGTCGTGACCATCGACGGACCAACCCCGGTCTCGGCCTATCTGGATATCGGCCAGATCGTCCAGGCCGCACGGCATATCGGCGCCGACTCCGTGCATCCCGGCTACGGGTTTCTGGCCGAGAACGCGGCCTTCGTCAAAGCGCTGGACGAAGCAGGGATCATCTTTGTCGGACCGACTGCGGAGGTCATCGACCTGATGGGCGACAAGGTGCGCGCCCGCAATTTCGTCGCGGAACGCGGCTTTCCGGTGGCGCCTTCCGCCATCGAGGATGACAATCCGGGCGATTTCGTCGAGCGCGCCCGCGCTGTGGGCTATCCGCTGCTGATCAAGCCCTCTGCCGGCGGCGGCGGCAAGGGAATGCGCATCGTGCGCGAGGATGCCCGTCTGCGGGCAGAGATCGAAACCGCCCGCCGCGAAGGCGAACGCTATTTCGGCGACGGCCGGCTGTTTGTCGAAACCTATATCGAAAACCCGCGCCATATCGAAGTGCAAGTGATGGGCGACGGTCAGGGAAACGTGGTCCATCTCTGGGAGCGCGAATGCTCGATCCAGCGCCGGTTCCAGAAGATCATCGAGGAAACCCCCTCCCCCGCCCTGAGACCCGGCCAGCGCGAGGAAATCTGCGAGGCCGCAGCGGGCATCGCGCGGGCGGTGAACTATCGCGGCGCCGGCACGGTCGAGTTCATCTATGCCAACGATGGCCGGTTCTATTTCCTCGAGATGAACACGAGGCTTCAGGTCGAACATCCCGTCACCGAAATGGTCACGGGTTTCGATCTGGTTGCCGAACAGTTGCGCATTGCAGCCGGCGAGCCGCTGGGACTGCAGCAGGACGACATCCACCAGACCGGCCATTCGATCGAACTGCGCGTCTGCGCCGAGGATGCGGATGCCGATTTCCGCCCCGCGATCGGCAACATCCTGTTGATGGACGAGCCCGCCGGACCCGGCGTGCGGGTCGACAGCGGCATTCTGGAGGGCGGCAAGGTCACCACCGATTTCGACCCGATGCTGTCCAAGCTGATCGTGCACGGCCGCGACCGGGCCGAGGCCATCGCGCGCGCCCGCCGCGCGGCGCTAGATTATATCATTCTGGGCGTCACGACCAACCTGGGCTACCTCTATGCGATCCTTGAGCATCCAAGGTTCGGGTTCGGCGACCTGTCGACCGGGTTTCTGGACGAGGAAGCAGACGCGCTGAAACGTGCCCCCGACGCCTCCTCTACCGACATCCTGCTAGCCGCCACCGCACTGTCCGACGCGCGCCTTGTGCAGGCCGTCGAGAGCGTGCCCGCGATTTATCGAATGATGGGGGGGTGGAGAAACTGATGCGCCGTATTCTTGAAGTCCACGGAGAGGAAATCCCGGTCTGGCTGGCCTCGGTCGGGCAATTCCATGTGTTGCACCTGGGCGATCGTGAAATCCCCTGCGCCCTCACGACTGCGCCCGGCAAGGGCGCCTTTACGCTGGATCTGAATGGCACCAGTATCGCGCTGCGGATCGCCGTGGGGGAAGAGGCCACATTCGTGCACCTCGACGGCCGCGCCTATGAGATCGGGCGCACCGATCCGTCGCAACCCCTGGGCCAGGCCGACGGCGGTGCCCCGCAGGACCGGATGATTGCACCGATGCCGGGTGCCGTGATCTCCGTCTCGGTGGCCGCGGGCGATGCCGTAACCGAGGGCCAGACCCTTATGGTGATCGAAAGCATGAAATTGGAAACCACCATCACCGCACCGCGTGATGGTGTCGTTTCCGAGGTGCATTTTGCCCCCGGCGATAGTTTCGACGGTAAAGTGGTGTTGATTGGTTTCGAACCGCTGAAGGACGCCAGCTGATGCGCCGAATGCAATCCCAGATCCGCTCGGACTCAGCCGAGTTCAAGGCAGCCTCTGAGAAAATGCAAGACGTGGTGAAACGGTTCCACGACTTGCAGGACAAGGTCCGCTATGACCGCCCCCAGCGCGATCTTGACCGGCTGAAGCGTCAGAACAAGATGCTCGCGCGCCAGCGGTTGGAGCTTCTGCTGGACCCCGGCACGCCGTTTCTGGAATTCTCGACGTTGGCGGCCTATGATCTCTATGACGGTCAGGCACCGGGGGCCAACGTCATCACCGGTGTCGGCGTGATTTCCGGACGCGAAGTCGTGATCCATGCCGACGATAGCTCCAACAAGGGCGGGGCCTGGTATCCCATGTCGGTGCCGAAGATCGTGCGTGCGCTGGAATTCGCCTTGGAAAACAACCTGCCGGTCGTGCATATCTGCGACAGCGCGGGCGGCTATCTTGAGGAAATGTCAGGCGTCTTCGCGCCGGGCGGGCGAGTGTTCCGCAACCAGTGCATCCTGTCGAAGAAAGGCATACCGCAGGTCGCCATCGTCTGTGGCCATTGCACCGCCGGCGGGGCCTATGTGCCCGGGCTGTGTGAATATACCATCATCGTGCGCGACACCGGCGCGATCTTCCTGGGCGGTCCGCCCCTGGTCAAGGCCGCCACCGGTGAAGAGGTTTCGGTTAACGATCTGGGCGGGGCCGACATGCACACGTCGATCTCGGGCACCGGTGATTATCCGGTGGATACCGAACAGGCCGGAATCCTGCTGGCGCGGGAAATCGTCGCCACCTTTCCGCGCAAACCCCGCGCCTTCGACTGGGCGGCCCCCGAAGAGCCCTACTACGATCCAAAGGAAATCTATGGCATCGTGCCGACCGACTACCGCGTGCGGTTTGACATGCGCGAAGTCATTGCCCGCATCGTCGATGGTTCGCGGTTTCACGAATACCAGCCAAAGTACGGCATCACGCTGGTGACGGGATATGCCCGCATCTGGGGCTGCAAGGTCGGCATTCTCGGCAACAACGGCGTGCTGTTCAACGACAGCTCGCTGAAGGCCGCGCATTTCATTCAGCTTTGCAATCAGACCGGCACGCCGCTGATTTTCCTGCAGAACACCACCGGCTACATGATTGGCCGCGAATACGAGGAACGCGGTATCACTAAGGACGGGGCCAAGATGCTGATGGCACAGGCCGGCTCCGAAGTGCCAAAACTGACGGTGCTGACCTCTGGCGCGTTCGGGGCCGGGTATTATGGAATGTGCGGGCGGGCATGGGATCCACGGCTTCTCATGACATGGCCCAATGCTCAGATGGGAGTGATGGGGCCGGAACAGGCCGCGCGCACCCTTGGCGATGTCAAGCTGGCACAGATGCGCCGCGCCGACCCCGATCTCAGCGACGAGGTGGTGCAGGAATTGCGCGACCGCGTGCGCGCCAAGGCGGAAAACGAAACCTCGGCCTATTGGTTTACATCGCGGCTCTACGACGATGGGATCATCGACCCGCTGGACACCCGAAACATGCTGGGCATCGCGCTGACCTGTGCGGCGGGCGTCAGCCCAGGCGCGCCGCATTATGGCGTCTACAGAATGTAAGGCACAGGTCGTGATCTGCCGAGGGATTTCTCCTCAACCGTAGATTGGAGTCCGCCCCAAGTTTTGCTCCGGTCCCGTTCTCTGGACCGCCGGAAGCGAGAGTTTTCCCGGCCATTTCACAACGGCGGGCTGGTGGCGCCGTCGGGATTGAGCAAGAGATCGGATTGCGCCCGATCGCCCCATGCGGGCGCACCTCGTTATACAAGTCGACGACGGAACGCCCACGGGACCGGTTTTGAGCGCGAGCTTCTCTATCCTTGGCACCCTTGGACTGGGCGGCAAATCTTTATCCACGAGGTGTGTGATCGACAAGAAGGATGCAGCGGTTTCCCGCTGCACCATTTCCGGCCAGTCTTTGCATCGGTGGCTGGAGGTTCCTGCGAGGATGGTCGGGTTCCCAGCACGGACTGGCGCATCACGGATGCTACGGCCTACGCTTATGGTAAGACTGGTGTCGCGCCGGGATTTGGCCGATCCGCCGTTCGAATAGGTATCCGACGCAGGACGCGCGAGGAATGGCTGACACTGATTCCGGGGAAAAGGTTATGTCAGATCTGATGCGACACAGCCTCGACTTTGTCTCCCGCAAGGATCGCAAGCCGGTCGCCGGCGCGCTGAAGAACATCTATCGTGTTCGACGCCGTCGCCGGAGAAGCGGCACTCGGCGCCTTCGAGGAAGGTATCTGGGGGCGCCGCTATCCGGCCATCGCCCAGAGTTGGCGTCGCGCCTGGAGCGAGGTCGTGCCCTTCTACGCCTTTCATTTTGACGTACGCCGATTCTTGTACACGACGGATGAGATCGACAAGCGCTTTATGCGCGGGCGACCTCGTGGAGAAGCGCGGTGCATCGGCTGCAAGCGCCGCCGAGCAGCCTATTCAAGCCTTGCCGGATTGAGGCGCCCGCGAAGTGCTCGTAATTCTCCTCGGCTTTCGGGCGATGTTCATCTCCTGATGCCGCAGTTCCTTCACGTGGTAGGCATAGGTTGGCCTACATGCATTGCCCTTCCTCTGCATCTTCCCCGCCTGCAGTTCCATTCCGCGCACCTTGTGAGCGACCAGGCTTGGCCGAGCCCACATATACTCCTTCTCCTTGGTGAGCATGTGCCAGACTAGGGCGATCCTTCCGATCGACCCCGGAGAGAACCCTGAGCCCGGCAGACGCTGCATCAGCGGAAAGAAAGGAACTCGTTGACAAAGGCGATTAGAGAACGTGGTGGGGCATCATCATACGGCGTCTCTCCCAGATTGTCGCGCTATAGCGTGCCTAAGCGCCCGCGCAAGCAGCGACATCGTGATCTCGGCAAGATAGTCGAAGACCAGATAATCGATGTCGCCCTTCGTCACCAGTTGGCCAACCGCCTCGGGCGTGTCGCCCCAGAACCCCGAGGCGCAGCCGATGCGCACAGTTCGCCCAGTCATCGCAACCTCCCTGTCGCCCGGTCCATTCGGGTGGACGCCGATGGCAAGCTTCCGTCTTTCCTCCCAAGCGCATGCCCAAAAAAAAGACACACGCAGCTCGACACCACTTGAAACGTTTTCTAACATATGTTTGATTTTGATCAATAGGCAAGTTGCGCAGCCATCGGGAGGATCAAAGATGAACGTCCAGGCCGAGCCAGGCATGGCCGCGCTCGCGGCCATAAAGGCCAACTATTCGCTGACGCCCGAACAACGGCAGATCGTGGATCACGTGGATCGGGTTGCGCGCGAGATTCTTCATCCATTGCAAGAGAAGATGGATGCGGAAGAATGGTGGCCCGAGGATTTGTTTCGGCAGATGGGCGAGCTCGGGCTGCTGGGCATTACCGCGCCCGAGGAGCTGGGCGGCAGCGGCCAGAACGAATTTACCCAGGCCCTGGTCTCAGAGACCATCTCGAAATGGAACCCGGCAGTCGGCCTTTCGCACGGCGCGCACGACAATCTGTGCCTCAACAACATCCTCAGGAACGGCTCGGATGAGCAGGTGCGGAAATACGTTCCCGGCCTGTGCTCGGGCGAGCTGGTCGGCGCACTTGGGCTGACCGAGCCCGGCGCGGGCTCGGACGCGCTGGGCTCGATGGCCACCGGCGCCGTGCGCGATGGCAATGATTATGTGATCAACGGCTCGAAGATCTACATCACCAACGGCCCGATCGCGGATGTCATCCTGGTTTACGCAAAAACCGATAAGGCGAAGGGCGCCAAGGGCATCTCGGCTTTCATCGTGGAGACCGACAATCCCGGCTTCAAGGTGGCGCAGAAGCTCGACAAGATGGGCTTTCGTGGCTCGCCCACGGGCGAGCTGGTGTTCGAGGATTGCCGCGTGCCCGCCTCGGCCATGATCGGGGCCGAGAACAGCGGCGTTTCGGTGGTGATGAGCGGGCTCGACCTGGAGCGGGCGATGGTCGCTTCGGTTTGCGTGGGGATGGCCGAAAGGGCTCTGGAGCTGGCGCTCGATTACGCCAGGATCCGCGAACAGTTCGGCAAGCCGATCGCCAGTTTCCAGATGGTGCAGGCCATGCTGGCCGAGATGTATACCGAGATCGAGGCCGCTCGCAGCCTGTCGCTGCGCACCGCCGCCATGTGCGAGGGGCTGGAAGAAGGCGAAGGGGGGCGTGGCGAGATCCACAAGCTGACGGCCGCGGCTATCTTCAAGGCTGCGGCAGCGACCTCCTTCGTGCTGGATCGCGCGGTGCAGATTCACGGCGGATCGGGCTACATGCGCGACACCGAGGTCAACCGCCTCTATCGGACGGGCCGGGTTCTCGAGGTGGGCGCGGGCACGCAGGAGGTGCGCAAGCTCATCATCTCCGGCGAACTGCTGAAGAACTGAGGCCCGGCACATGGCACAAAAACAAGTGCAGAGCCGTTTCGCCCCCGACCTCATGGCAGGCCAGGTGGCTCTCGTGACTGGCTCGGGCTCCGGCATGGGCCGCGCCACAGCACTCGAAATGGCTTCCTGCGGGGCCAGACTGGCGCTATTCGCCCGTCGCGAGGAGCCGCTTCAGGAAACCGCCGAGATGATCCGCGCGACGGGGGGCGAAGCCTTCGTCGTCCCGGGCGACACTCGCGACGAGAAGAGCGTCGAGTCGGCAATGCTGAAGATCAAAGATCACTACGGTCGGCTCGACGTGCTTGTGAACAATGCCGGCGGCCAGTATATCGCCGCCGCCCGCGACATCACCAACAAAGGGTTCGAGGCGGTTATCCGCAACAATCTGATCGGCTCGTGGCAGATGACGCGCGCCGCCGCCGACCACTTCATGTTCGAGAACGGCGGCTCGATCGTATTCGTAACCGCGATCTCGACCCGCACCGCACTTACGGGCTTCGCCCATACCGTTGCCGCGCGCGCAGGCGTCACAGGCTTGATGAAGACGCTCGCCGCCGAATGGGGTGAATACGGCATCCGCCTGAACTGCGTAGCTCCCGGTGCGATCAAGACAGAGGCGCTCGGCCGCTACCCGATACCGCCGAAAAAGTGGCACGAGCTAAACCGGTCAGTTCTTAACCGCATGGGGGCGGCGGAAGACGTCGCAGGGACGATCATTTTTCTCGCCTCCAGGCTCGGTTCCTTCATTACCGGCGAGGATGTGTATGTGGACGGGGGAGAAACCCTGCACATGGGCCACGACGCCCGCGACATGATCCATCCGGACATGTTCCAGGAGCGTCAGCGGGGGGACGGAAAGAATGAGTGAATCCGTCGTCCTGCTCGAGATTGCCGATCGCATCGCAACGGTGACGCTCAACGACCCCGACAGGCGCAACCCCGTCACCGGCAACGAGATGATCGCGGGGCTGCTCGACGCGTTCGACCAGGCGCAGCGCGATCCCGAGGTGAGCGTCATGATCCTGACCGGCGCGGACCCGGCCTTCTGCGCCGGCGGCGACGTCAAGGAAATGTCAGACCCCGAAAGCGTGTTCCGCAAAGATCCGCTGGCCGCGGCGGACAGCTACATCACCGGCATTCAGCGGATACCGCTCGCGCTCTACAATCTCGACATACCTACGATCGCAGCTGTCAACGGCCCGGCCGTGGGCGCGGGCTGCGACCTGACGATGATGTGCGACATGCGCATCGCGTCGGAGAAGGCGAAATTCGGCGAGGTATTTTTGAACCTCGGAATCATTCCCGGCGACGCAGGCAGCTGGTTCCTCCTGCGGCGGCTCGGGCACCAGAAAGCGGCCGAACTGACATTCACCGGCCGGATGGTCGGGGCCGAGGAGGCGCTGGAGCTAGGAATGGTGCTTGAGGTGGTGCCGCATGGCGATCTCATGGCGCGGGCGCGGGAGCGTGCGGCCGTAATTGCGGCCAAGCCGCCCCGCGCACTGCGCGTCGCCAAGCGGCTGATGCGCAATGCCGAACGCATGGACCTGCCGGATTTCCTGAATACCGCCGCCGCCTACCAGGCACTGATGCACCAGACCAAGGACCACCACGAAGCTCTTGCCGCGTTCCTCGAGAAACGAAAACCTGCATTCTTTGGCGACTGACAGATCGGCCTTACAGTTGACCCATCCGGACCAGAAGAAACTAGATCAGATCGCCAGGATGTGGAACCATCGCGGACGTGGTCTGATTACCGAGATGAACCTGAAGATTGAAAAGGTGGCGATTGATGGCGTTCTGGTCAGGATGCCGTTCAACCCCGCTTTCTGCGCCGACGAGGTCAAAACCCTGCTGCATGGGGGGGTGTTGACGGCCCTTCTGGACAGCGTGTTCGGACTAGCGAATTTCGTGGCGATCGACGGGATCAGCAGCATGGCGACACTCGACCTCCGCGTCGACTATCTGCGCCCGGCGAAATCGCGGGCCGACGTCATGGTGCGCGCAGAATGCATTCGGCAGACCCGGCATATCGCGTTCAATTCGGGCAGGATCTGGTTCGATGAGCCGGATCAGGCCGAAGTGGCCCGTGGCGCCGCTAGTTTTGCGCTCACACGGGGCGAGGTCAGCATTTTCGATGCGATGACGCAAAGCAGGTCCTCCAAATGACGCCGGATCTGGCAACTCAGCAGCTCAGGAAAGTACCGTTCTTCCAGTTTCTCGACTTCATGATCACCGAGCTTGCTGAAACGCATGCGGCCGCGACGATGCCCTTCGCCGAACGACTGATCGGAAATCCGATCATGGAATACTACCATGGCGGAATCATCGCGAGCTTCATGGAGGCGGTCGCCGCGATCAGCGTAAGCCATGGTCCCGATCTGCAGCCACCCAAGCCGATCAATCTGACGGTTGACTACTTGCGCCCGGCGGTCAAAGGGGCCCTGATGGCCGAAGCCACAGTGACGCGGAAGGGCAAGCGCATGGCAAGCGTGCGGACGGCCTGTTGGCAGGATGACGACTCCCGGCCGGTGGCCGAAGGGTTGTATCATTTTCTATTGGTCTGAGGCTATTCTTCGCGCCCCGATTATGTGATCTTCGGGGCTGAGCCGTTGGCCGAAATACCGTCCAGCAGCATTTTGATGAGCAGATCCGTGAAAGCTGAAAGCGTATAGTATCCGCGTTGGTCGCCCTTGCCGGGATCGAACCATTCGACCGTCCAATTCAGCGCGCCCAGCATGGCCTGCCGTAGCGGAACCACCTTTATGTCGGAGCGCAAGGCTCCGGCCGTCTGCGCCTCGCGCAACAGCCGATCCCAGACCTTCGCGTATTGGTGTCGAACAGGCCGATGGCGCGAGCGGATCCCTTCCGGCAGCATCCCATAGATGCGGATGTTGGCGGAGGTAAACTCGCTGGCACGGAACAAATATGCCATGTGCGTCGCGATCGCGGTCGCGATCCGGTTTCTATGATCTTCCTTGTTCGGCCATATGGCGGCCGCATGGCTGACGCCGTTCAAGAGATCATGCAGGCCCAGGTCGAGCACCTCATCGAGAATTTCCTCCTTCGAGCCGAAATGGTAGTAGACGCTGCCTGCCTCAAGGCCCGCTTCCGATGCGACACGTCGTATTGTAGCGGCCTTGTAGCCGCTCTCTCGCAAGATTTGGGCGGCCGTGCGAAGGATTTGATGGCGGGTTCGTTCGGCCTTCCCCGCTGGTTCGAGTCCATCTGTCAGGTCAAGAGATTCGACCGATTTTCTGACCGTTCCGCCACGTTTGGTGCACATGCCGTCGAGCAGCAGTTTCGACAAGCGTTCCGACAGCAGACTGACCGGATAACGTTCGCTGTCGCACCATTCCGCTGTCCAGTTCATAGCTCCGAGGATGAACTGGCTGACCAGGGTGACCGAGATGTCACCACGCAGATCGTCCTGATGGTGCTGCAAGAATGATCGCCAGAGCTGCGCATAGGCCTCTCGCAAGGGACGATGCGCTCTGCGGCGCTTGTCCGACAGCATAGGGAAGTTCCTGATATTCGCTGAAGTGAAATCACTTTCTTTCAAAAGGAAACAAAGGTGAGTGTCGACAAGCTGCGCGAACGTTTTCCGGAATGGGTCACCTTCCGCCGCCGACCGTTCGACGATCCCCCGAATTTGCTCGTAGAGTTGTCTAACCCCAATATCGAGGACCTCGTCCAGGATCTGATCCTTCGAGCCGAAATGATAGTAGATGCTACCGGCTTCCAGGTTCGCCGCCTCGGCGATCCGCCGCATGGTGGTCGCGTTGTATCCCTCTTTGCTAAACAGCTTCGCCGCCGCCAGGAGGATCGCGCGACGCGTCTGCACCGATTTCCCGTATGGCTCGTCGCGGGGGCTATGGGGGAGGATTTCTTCCATGGATCTCTCTTTCGACGCTGGACATCAGTTTATCAGTTGAGGTAATTCGAACAAGCGTTAGAATGCGCGGTCATTCCACGGTGCCTGCGACACCGGCAAAAGGAGAAACGGGAATGCGCGGACTGAAAGGCAAGAGAGTAATCGTCACGGGTGGCGGAAGCGGAATCGGGCGGGCGATCTGCACCCGCTTCGCCGAGGAAGGAGCCGAGGTTGCGGTTTTCGACCTCAATGAAGAAGGTGCCCGGCAAACCGTCGGAACGATCGAAGATGCAGGCGGCAAGGCGCGTGCTTACACCGTCGACATCACCGACCGCAAGGCAGTGGACGCCGCAGTGGCCGAGTTCGAGGCCGGCGGGCCGATCGACGTTCTGGTCAACAACGCCGGATGGGATGAGATCAAGCCGTTCCTCGAGACCGATCTTGATCTGTGGAAGAAGATCATAGACATCAACCTCTACGGCCCTCTTCACATGCATCATGCTGTTCTTCCGGGAATGGTAAGGAATGGGTCCGGCCGCGTCGTGAACATCAGTTCGGATGCGGGCCGCGTCGGCTCCTCGGGCGAGGCGGTCTATTCGGCCTGCAAAGGCGGCATCATTTCCTTTACCAAGACCGTCGCGCGGGAACTGGCCCGCAAGGGCATTCAGCTCAACGCGGTCGCGCCCGGTCCGACAGACACCCCGCTATTCGCAGAAGTCGCCAAGGGCGAAGCCGGAGAGAAGATTGCGGAAGGCCTTAAACGGGCGATCCCCATGAGACGTCTCGCCCAGCCGACGGACTATCCCGGGATTGTGTGTTTCCTCGCCTCGGACGATGCCGGATTCATAACCGGACAGGTCATTTCCGTATCGGGCGGGCTGTCAATGCACGGTTGACAGCCCGGCGGTGCTTTCCGGTTCCAAACGATGTCAAGGTTTCCTCCCCACCTGGCCGCATTCAGTGCGGCCCCTTTTTTAGGTCAGAAGATCCGTAATGTTCGAGGCCGACCAAACCATCAAGGAAACAAATGCGCTCGCGGCATTCATGGACCGTTGTGGCGTTGCGAACTACGAGGAATTGGTCGAACGCGCAGACAGTGACCCGGATTGGTTCTGGACGCAGATTCTCGACCTCACCCGCATTCGATTCGCCCGCCCGCATGACCGTCTGCGCGAGATCGGCGACGGACCGGAGAACATCCGCTGGGGAATCGGCGGCGCACTGAATCTCACCGAAACCTGTCTCGACGCGCACATCGAGAAGGGGCTCGGCGATAAGACAGCGATCGACTGGGTGGACGAAGACGGCAGCCGCCAGCAATGGAGCTATTCCCGGCTTGCCGAGGAAGCCGCGCGCGTTGCCTCCGCCCTCTCGGCGCGTGGAGTGAGGCCCAGCCAGGGCGTCGGCATCTACATGCCGATGATCCCCGAAATCGAGGCCGCGCTTCTGGGCATCGCGCGGCTGGGCGCCGTAGCGGTCCCGCTATTTTCCGGGTTTGCGCCGCATGCCATCGTCACCCGCCTGAACGACGCCCGTGCCGTTGCCGTGCTGACTGCGGATGCGACGCCCCGGCGGGGCAAGCCGGTCTGGATGGAAGCCACCCTGGCCGAGGCACTGGCGGAGGTGCCCTCGGTGCATACCGTGTTCAGCCTGCGGCGCTTCGGCGGCCCAGTGGCCGATCCGGCCCGCGATCTCGACTGGCAGGAAACCGTCGCTAAGGCCGACGCGACGCGGCCGGCGCATCCGGTGGAGACCGACGCACCGCTGCTCATCGCCTACACCTCGGGCACCACCGGCAAGCCCAAGGGGGTGGTTCACACGAATTTGGGCGTACAGGCCAAGGCCACGGCCGATTTTCTGCTGTGTCTCGATCTAAAGCCCGATGATCGGCATCTTTGGATGACGGACATGGGTTGGGTGATGGGGCCCCTCACGCTGATTTCGGTGCTGCTTGCGGGCGCCACGTTGGTGCTCGCCGAAGGAGCGCCCTCGATGCCGGGCGATCCCTTCCGCCTACTGCGGCTGGCCGCCGAGAACAAAGTTACTCATATGGGCGTTGCCCCAACGCTGGTGCGGCAATTCATGACGCAGGATCCCGCGCCGCTGCGGGGGACATGATCTTTCCGCACTGCGTATCGTCGCCTCGACCGGAGAGCCCTGGACCGAAGATGCCTGGCTTTGGCACCTGGAGCATATCTGCCGGCACCACGCGGTACCGCTCAACATTTCGGGTGGAACCGAGCTCTTCGGCGCAATTCTTACCTCGACCGTATTTCACGAGGTGAAGCCGGGTGGCTTTTCGGGTCAGGCGCTGGGCGTCGGTGCCAAGGTGCTGCGCGTGGACGGCAGCGAGGCTGCGCCGGGCGAGGTCGGCGAATTGGTCGTCACCCGGCCGCCGATGGGGCTGACGCCGACGATCTGGGGCAACAAAAAGCGCTATCTCGACACCTACTGGTCCACGTTTCCCGGCATCTGGCGCCATGGCGACTGGGCGCGGCGCGATCCGGACGGCACCTGGTTTATCCTCGGCCGTTCCGATGACACGCTGAACATTGCCGGCAAGCGCATCGGGCCACCGGAGATCGAGGCGGCGCTGACCGAAACGGGGAAAGTTGTGGATGCAGCGGCGATACCCGTCCCCGACCCCATAAAGGGGCACAACGGTGATTTGCATCTGCGTCACGGCGCCCGGTGTGACGCCCGATGACAGGCTCGTCGAGCAGCTCAAGGACCGCGTCGGCGAGGTGGTTTCGAGGCCCTTCCGCCCGAGCGAGATCCATTTCGTCGAGGCGCTGCCCAAGACCCGCAGCATGAAGACGATGCGCCGGATCGTGCGCGCCGCCTTCCTGGACGAGGATCCGGGCGACCTCTCCTCGATCAGCAATCCCGAAACGATGGAGGCCATCGCGGCCCTGAGAAAGGACAAGCCATGATCACGGTTTTCGGAGCCACGGGCACCACCGGCGTGCCACTGGTGGAAGCGCTTCTCACCAGGGGCGCGAGGCTGCGTGCCGTCACCGGCCAGCCTGCGAAGGCTGCGGCGTTGGTGGCGAAGGGTTGCGATGCCGCCGTGGCGGATTTCGGCGACCGCGACGCTTTGGAACGCGCCTGCCAAGGGGCGGAGAAGGCCTATCTCGTGACGCCGCCGCATCAGGACATGCGCCGCTGGAAGGCCAATGCCATCGCCGCGGCCAAGGCGGCGGGCGTGCGCCATGTGGTCATGTCCACCGGACTCGGTGCTTCGCCCAGGGCGCGGCTGACCTTCGGGATGTGGCATTCCGAAAGCCAGGAACTGCTGAAGGACAGCGGCATGGACTGGACCTTAGTTCAGCCCACCTATTTCATGCAAAACCTTCTGTGGCAGGCTGAAAACATCGTCTCCGATGGCGTCTATTATGACGATCTGGGTGGGCCGGTGGCGTGGGTCGACGCCGGTGACATCGCCGATGTGGCGGTCGAGGCGCTGCTTGGCGCGGGCCATGCTGGCAAGGCCTATGGCCTGACGGGCGCGGAGGCGTTGACCGGCGAGGAGATCGCCTCTCTCCTCAGCGAGGCGACAGGCCGCGCGGTGACATGCGCCTCCTTGCCGCCGAATCAGGCCAAGGCGAGCATGATTGCGAACGGCATGCACCCCGACGTCGCCGCCGCCATGGTGGAGTTGGCCTCGCTCGCAGCCAAGGGCTATCTCGCCGGCATTGAGACCACGGTCAGCGAGGTGCTCGGCCGCCCGGCGCGCCGCTTCCGCGACTTTGTGGCCGGGAACAGGCATGCCTACGTCGGATAAGGCGGCGCCCGCGCCGCTTTATCTCGAGCTCGCGCCGCCGGCCGGGGCCCCCGCCCAGATCGACCATTTCTTCGTCTACTGCGATTGCGGCCTCTTGTCGGGTCCCGGCACCGGCCACTTCGCCACCGATCTCTTTACGCTTTCCCTGACGCTGCGCGGCGGAGCCGATCGCGGCCCCCGCCCGCGCCTCGACCTCGAACCGCCCCGCCCCGCCTTCAGCCCGCGCCGCGCGCCCTTCGAGGGCGCGATCGCCGGAATGCGCCTCGACGCCGCGCCCCACCTTCTCCCCTCCGAAGGTAATCTGGACGCGCTGACCCTTGCTCTTCTGGCAGTGACGGGGAACGGTGAGGCCTGGGCGCCGCTTGTTGCGGCACTCGACCAGCTCGCCTGCGACCTGACCTTCTCCGGCAGCCACTCCGCCCCCGCCAGCGCGCGAAGTGAACGGCGTTGCGTTCGCGCGACCACCGGCATGTCGCGACGGCGGCTCGCCGCCACCCGGCGTTTCCGGACCCTGCTGGACGGGCTTGCGGCGCGCGATCAGGCGTTAAGCGAACTGGCGCTCGATGCAGGGTACTACGACCAGTCGCACATGTCGGCCGCCTGCCGCGCCTTCGCCGACGCCCCACCGGGCGTGCTCCGCCGCCTTGCCTGCGCGCGGCCCTCTGGCCGTTTCTTCCAAGATCAGGGACTCGAAACCCGCCTAAGACTGCTCATCGATCCCTGACGAGGAGCAGACAGGCCATGCCCGGTTTCGAACCGAAGAACCCCGATTTCGACGCACGCGTGCGCGACAGTTTCGGACGCCAGAAGGTGATGCACACGCTGGGCATCACCATTGCCGACCTGTCGCCCGGGCGCATCGTTCTGGAGATGGCGCACCACGACGCGCTGACCCAGCAGCACGGCTTCGTTCACGCCGGCATCGTCTCGACAGCGCTCGACAGCGCTTGCGGCTACGCCGCCTTCTCGCTGATGCCGGCCGAAGCGGCGGTGCTGACCGTGGAGTTCAAAATCAACCTCCTCAACCCAGCCGACGGCGAGTGCTTCCGCTTCCAGGCCGAGGTGGTCAAACCGGGTCGCACCCTCACCATCTGCGAGGCGCGCGCCCATGCGCTGAAGGGCGGGGCGGAGAAGCTGGTCGCCACGATGACCGGTACGCTGATGGCGCTGTTCGGACGGACGGGTGTCAGCGGATAGGCGCAGTCGAGGCAGGCCTCAGTTGGCCTCGCGCTCGATCCAGGTCTCCAGGACGTGGCGCTGGATCTTGCCGCTGGTCGAGCGCGGGAAGTCTTCGCAAGCGATGAAGCGGATCTCGCGCGGCCGTTTAGCCGGCCAGTTGATCGCGGCAAAGCCGCATCAGCTCGTCGGCATCGGGGCCGTCGACGTGCCGTGCCACGAAGGCCACCGGGCGTTCGCCCCAGCGCAGGTCCCCGGCCTTTATGACGGCGGCATCGATCACCTGCGGATGCGCCATGCGGCGCGGCAATCAACGTGAGAGCGCGTATTGCCTCATCGAACCATGTTCCTAAGGGATCATATGGTTGCCTCAGTCAATTGTTCCTGGACGTTCTCACCGTGGTGGTCGCCAGCTTCTTGCGGTTCCCCATGCCCCCTGACGCGTGAAGCCTCCAAATTGCGGAGCGCGTCAGGGGGAATGGGGCGCGACATATTTCCGTGCGCGCCGAACACCAGTGCCCGGGCCACGTCTCTTCTCCATATCTTCACGCGACGCTGCACCGTGCGGATCAAGCCATCCGGGAAGGTGTCCGGATGAGCCGCCTGAAGCCTGCCCAGGAGCTCTCGTCCGGTCTGGGCGGGATCCTCTTCGAACCATTCCTTGAGGTCCTCGGTAACCTCGGCCAGCGGGTCGGGGCGGCGGCGCCCTCGGGGAGTTGGCGGCTTTTTCCGGGATGTGGGCCTGATCTCGCCGTCCTTCCAGGCATTGCGGAGACCGTGGAGGAAGGCTGCGACGTCCGCCTTGGCGTCATCGCCATCCGCGGCGGGGGTCGCATCGGCCAGCGCGGTCAACCGAGCCTGCGCCTGGCGGATCTCGTGGAGCAGCTTCACCGGATCGAGGCCCCTGAACTGCGCCGCAAGTGCGTCCTTGGCCGCCTGCGCTATGGCGGGATGGGCCTGCACGCGCTGGAACGGTGTCAGCGGCGGGTGATACCGCTTCGTCACGCGGGCGCCGTCGCGGGTCTTCTCCATCAACTTGAACGAAGGCTGGAAGAAGTTCACGTAGAGCCGCATCCGGCTGTAGAGGTGCGCCAGTTCCCTGGCCGCGACAATGCCGGCATATCTGCGGTAACCCACCATCCGACGCACGATCGCGCCGTTCTTCTGCTCGACGTAAGCCTGGTCGTTCTTGCGATACGGCCGCGAGCGGGTGAATGCGACCTGCGCAGCCTCGCACCAGCCCTTGATGGTCTCGTTCATGAAGACGCTGTCGTTGTCCGTATCAAACCCGAGCAGAGGAAACGGCAGCGCAGGGCGCAATGCGGTCATCACCTCACCGAGCAGGCGCTGCTCTCGAAACAGCAGCGGCGCACATTCCGTCCATCCTGTCGCCACGTCGGTCAGGGTCAGCGTCTGCACGAAGTTCCCGCTCGCCGACGGGCCGCTGTGGGCAACGAGATCCGCCTCCACGTGCCCCGGGCGCGGGATCGTTCCAGTCCGCGTAAGTCCGGATGGGCACGCTGCGACGTGCCGCCGAGGAATGTGCGGTCGACCCACGTTTGCTGCCCGGCCCGCCGGCCCGGACCGGGGCGAGAACCCGGTCAATCGTGGACGCGCTGATCGCAAGCAACCGGGTGCGGACAATCTCGTCCAGCGCAAGGTGGCCATGCCGCTCCATCGCTGCAACCAGCAGCGGGACCAGGGGCTTCAACCGCTTTCCGCAGATGTGTTTCGGCGTGGAATAAGGACCCCGTTTCAGGGGTGATCGGCATCCAAAAGGGCCCCCTGTAGCGGCGGGTGTTTCACACTGCCTCCGGTTTGATCGGAGGCAGTTGTTTTGGATGTTGGTCGTGGAGACGATTGCGAAGATACGCCGGCTGTCGCTGGTTCAAGGGAAGTCGATCAAGGAGATCTGCCGCGAGTTGCGGATATCGCGGAAGGTGGTCCGCAAGGTTCTTCGTTCCGATGCAACTGAGTTCCGGTATGAGCGTCAGCACCAGCCGAAGCCGAAGATCGGCCCATGGCAGGTGCAGCTCGATGCTCTGCTGGACGGCAACGACGCGAAGCAGAAGCGCGAGCGGCTGACGCTGATCCGCATCTATGAGGAACTGCGGTCGCTGGGCTACGAAGGCAGCTACGACGCGATCCGGCGCTACGCCAAGAGCCGGGAGAAGGTTCGGGGGGCGACAGCTGAGGCCTACGTGCCGCTGTTCTATCCCCCGGGCGACGCCTACCAGTTCGACTGGAGCCACGAGATCGTCCTGCTCGCTGGCGTGACGGTGACCGTGAAGGTCGCCCACGTCCGGCTTTGCCACAGCCGCATGATGTTCGTGCGGGCCTATCCGCGCGAGACGCAGGAGATGGTGTTCGACGCTCACGACCGGGCCTTCGCCTTCTTCGGCGGCGCCTGCACGCGCGGTATCTACGACAACATGAAGACGGCGGTGGAGACGGTCTTCGTCGGCAAGGAGCGGCAATGCAACCGTCGCTTCCTGCAGATGTGCAGCCACTATCTGGTCCAGCCCGTCGCCTGCACGCCGGCGTCCGGCTGGGAGAAGGGGCAGGTCGAGAACCAGGTTGGCCTGGTGAGGGAGCGCTTCTTCACGCCTCGGCTGCGCTTCAGGAGCTACGAGGAGCTGAACGCCTGGCTGCTCGACAAGTGCGTGGCCTACGCCAAGGCCCACCGCCATGTCGACCAGCCGGAGCGCACCATCTGGGACGTGTTCGAGGAGGAGCGCGGCAAGCTGGTCGAGTATCGCGGCCCTTTCGACGGCTTCCACACGGTTCCCGCCTCCGTCACGAAGACCTGCACCGTGCGCTTCGACAACAACAAGTACTCGGTGCTCTCGACCGCGGTCGGTCGGCCAGTCGAGATCCAGGCCTATGCCGATCGCATCGTCGTGCGCCAGGACGGCACGATCGTGGGCGAGCATGCCCGCTCGTTCGGCCGCAACCAGACCGTCTACGATCCGTGGCACTACGTCCCGGTGCTGGCGCGCAAGCCCGTCGCGCTGCGCAACGGTGCGCCATTCCAGGGCTGGGAACTGCCGTCGGCGATGGAGCGGGTCAGGCGCCGGCTGAAGGCTGCCGACGACGGCGACCGTCAGATGGTGTCGATCCTGACGGCGGTGCTGTCGGATGGGCTCGATGCCGTCGAGAGCGCCTGCCAGCAGGCGCTTGCCGAGAACGTCTGCTCGTGCGCCGTCATTCTCAACATCCTGGCCCGGCGCCGCGATCCGGCGCCGGCCGTCACCATCCTCACACCCGACGCACTGCGCTTGGCGATCGAGCCGCGGGCGGACTGCGCCCGCTACGACAGCCTCAGGAGGGCAAGCTGATGGAACGCACCCAGGTTCTGGACCTGATGGGAACGCTGAAGCTCTACGGCATGCGCAGCGCCTACGATGAGATCATGACGACCGCCATCAAGCGTCAGCACGAGCCGCCGAGGGTCGTCGGCGACCTGCTCTCGGCCGAGATCGCCGAGAAGCAGGCGCGCTCCATCAAATGCCCAGCTCACCGTCGCCAAGCTGCCGCTGGCCAAGGACATCGACGACTTCGACTTCGCCGGCACGCCCGTCAACGAGACGCTCGTGCGCGACCTCGCCACCGGCGCCTTCGTCGCCGACCAGCGCAACGCCGTGCTCATCGGCGGTACCGGCACGGGCAAGTCGCATCTGGCCATCGCGATCGCCCGCGCCCTCATACGCAGTGGCGCCCGCGGCCGCTTCTTCAACGTCGTCGATCTGGTCAACCGGCTCGAGACCGAGCACCGCTCCGGCAAGCAGGGGCGCATCACCGACTACCTGACCCGGCTCGACTTCGTCGTGCTCGACGAACTGGGCTATCTCCCCTTCGCCCAGGCCGGCGGCCAGCTCCTCTTCCACCTGATCAGCCGGCTCTACGAACGGACCTCGATCATCGTCACCACCAACCTCGCCTTCGGGGAATGGCCCGCCGTCTTCGGCGACGCCAAGATGACCACCGCTCTGCTCGACCGGCTCACCCACCACTGCGAGATCATCGAGACCGGCAACGAATCCTGGCGCTTCAAGAACCGCGCCTGATCATCCCGTCCAAACGATCCGCACTCGCCGCGCTGCGCAACCCGGACCAACTCCGCCCGGCGAGCGCTGAATGTCGAGCCCTACGAAGGGGTCCCTTTGGGGCGCCTATCCAGGGTCCCGATTCCGAGCCGATTGACACCGCAGATGCGGTCAGCTGCTTCCCAGACAACGACCAGAGCCTCTCGCACGGCGTCGTCATAAATGCGCCGCCCGGGCCGGGGCTGCGATCGGTCCACGACAGGGTCACACCGAAGAAGCCGTTCCACATGCTTGCGATGATACCCGGATATCTCGGCAAACTCCGTCAGGATCAACCCCTTCTCGGCTCGCGACGCGGCACGATATCGTCCTGCAACGGCTTTCAGTAGCTCGTCTCGCGTGCCCATGCTGATCCGTCTCATTCCCGTCCCCGAACAGAACCGCTCCGGGAACATCTTTAATACGGCAACCGCTCGATCTTCAGGAACAGTTCTGGCGAAGCAATGCGCCTCTCACCCAGATTGTCGCGCTACAGCGCCAGCAGCACCCGCTCGATCTCGGCCGGATAGACGTTCTCGCCGTCCACGGCGAGAGGCTCTTATGAGGACCCGCCTGGAGTGGCCGAGTTCTCGACTTACGGCTACATAGCCTCGGATTGAAACCCCTGGACTTTGTCCGCTCAAACCGCAGTGCGATAGTCGATACCCGAAAGCGCTATTCGGCTGGGCTCCGGGCCGCCAACAGTCTCTCCGAGAGGCGAACACCGATGGCGGACTTCGCAATCCGCTACGGCACCGCATTTTTTCGGCAGCGTGAACCGACCGTCGGCTCCGATAATCAATCCGAGCGCCTGCCTGACCCCAGAGATTTGCCGGTCTCATGACCGCCGTTGGGATGACGTTTGAGGGGCAGCTGCAGCCCCGTGTCAGGCACCGGATCAGAACGCACCGACGCCGGTGAGGTTGCGTCCGATCACCAGCTTCTGGATTTCCGTGGTGCCATCGGGGATCGGCATCACCTTGGCATTCCGGAAGTGCCGTTCTACCGGGAATTCCTTGGTGATCCCGTTACCGCCGTGGATTTGCACCGCCTTCCCGGTGATCTCGACAGCCATCTCTGTGGCGTACCACTTTGCCATCGAGGTCTGAGTGTCGCAGCGGACGCCAAGATCAAGAAGCTTCAACCCGCGCTGGCAGAGAAGCCGAGCAGCGTCGAGCTGGGTGGCCATGTCGGCCAGGTAGCCCTGGATCAACTGATGCCCGGCGATCGGCTTGCCGTGCTGGTGGCGTTCCTTCGCATAGGTCACCGCGCATTCCAGAGCCGCCTGGCCGATCCCGATGCTGGTGAGGCCAACGAAGACTCGCGCGCTCTCGAACAACTTCAGTGTTTGGAAGAGCCCACCGCCGGGCTGGCCCAGCACGCGGTCCGAAGTGGTTTCGGCGCGGTCGAAGAAGAGTTCGCAAGTCGAGGCGCCCACCAGGCCCAGCTTGCGCAGTTCGCGGCTTTCGTACTTGCCGGCGTCGCGGTCGACGATCACCATCGATATACCGCCGTCCAGATTGCAGACCACGATGGCGAAATCCGACTGTGCACCGTTCGAGATCCACAACTTTTGACCACTGATGAAGATTTTCTCGCCCTCGCGCGCGGCCCGACACTTCACCTCGCGTCGTTTGAGCCCACCTCTGGCTCGGAGATGCAGGTGCAGGCGATACGCTCGCTGCGCAGAAGCGGCTTTAGATAAATCTCCTTCTGCTCGGGGCTGCCCAGAAGGCTGAGGGCGAAGGCGGCATGGCCCTGGATCAGAACGGCGATCGCCAGGTCGGGCCAGATGCGCGCCAGTTCCTCATACAGAATACCGTAGCTCATCCGGTCCATGCCTGCGCCGCCATCTTCCTCGGGGATCAAGCCGCTGATCAGTCCGAACTCCTCGACCTTGGCGAACAAGCCTTTCAGCGTGTCCGCGTCCGGCGGATGGCCCAGAGCTTCGTATTTCTCCGTCAGCGGGGCGAATTCGGCCTCGGCCATCTTGCGGAAGTTCTCCAGCAACATGCGCTGGTCGTCGGTATAGATTGCCTGAGCGGCGGCGATCACGTTTTCCATTGTTGTCTACCTGTGTTAGCGGCCCAAAATGGTGACGCAGGCGGTGGCTTCCTCGACTCCGTGCAATCCGCCACCGTTCTCGGCGATTGCGTTCTGCGCGCCCTCGACCTGACGCGCGCCGGCCTCCCCGCGCAGCTGCGTGACCAGTTCGAAAATCTGCCCGATCCCGGTGGCCCCGACCGGGTGGCCCTTGGATTCGAGCCCGCCCGAGGGGTTCACCGGGATGCGCCCGCCGATCTTCGTCTCGCCGCGCAGGCTGGCCGGGCCACCCTCTCCGAATTCGACAAACCCGAGGTTCTCGATCTGGATAACTTCGCCGACGGCGGTTGCGTCATGCACCTCGGCAACGGACATGTCCTCGGGGCCAAGTCCGGCCTGTTCATAGGCCTGAAGCGCGGCAAGGCGGGTCAGGTGGTTCTTGAAGTCCTCGGGCGGACGGTCGGTGCCGGACCGCAGGATCGCCGCCTTGACCTTGATCGCACGCGCTGGATCGAGACCCAGCCGCTTGAGTCCCTCGCCGGTGCACAGCAGGGCTGCCGCCGCGCCATCGGAGATCGGGGCGCACATCGGCAGGGTCAGCGGGTAGGAAATGGGCGGCGCGGCCAGAACCTGTTCAATGCTCATTGAATCACGGTGCTGGGCCAGCGGGTTATGCGCGGAATGCGCATGGTTCTTTGCGGCGACGGCGGCGAATTGTTCCTGCGTTGTGCCGAAGGTCTTCATGTGCAGCCGCGCGAAGCCGGCATAGACATCCATGAACACGCTGTAAGGCTTGGGCGATTTCGAGCCTTCGGGTTCCTCGACCCCAGCGCCCAGATCGGCCAGGCGCTGCGCGACCTGTTCGCCGTTGCTAACATCCCAGCCGCTGTCGAAGGCCGAGAACATCAGCGCCCGATCGTCGGAATACATCTTCTCGGCGCCGACCGCAAGGCAGCAATCGCCATTGGCCGCCTTGAGGAAGTCGATCGCCAGCTTGAACGCGGTCGAGGCGCTGGCACAGGCATTCTCGACGTTAACGACCGGGATACCCTGGATACCCATCTCGCGTAGCGCGATCTCGCCACGGATCATGTGCTGGCCTTCCATGTGGCCTTGGACGGCGTTGGAGAAGAAGGCGCCCTCGATCCGGTTGGCCGCAAGCCCGGCGTCTTCGAGCGCGGCGTTTACGGCCTCGCGCGCCATGTCCTTGACCGACTTGTCGCGGAACTTTCCGAACGGCGTCATTCCGACGCCAACTACGTAAATATCCTGCATCGTATTTCCCTCCGGGCTCAGTAGCCCCTGAATTGCGGTTTGCGTTTCTCGGCAAAGGCCGCGAGCCCTTCCCGGATGTCCCACGAGCGCATGTGCGCACGCAGGTTCAGCATTTCCTCGGCCAGGGCGGCGGGCTCGTCCACGTTCATCGCCCGGTTCGCCACGGCCTTCATCCGCCGCAGCACGGCGGGGCTCTTCTCGGCAAGCTTATCGGTGAAGGCCTGCACCGTGTCGCGTAGCTCGTCATCGGGCACGACCTTGTTCACAAGCCCCCAGTCCATCATCTCGCGGGCCGATACGTGTTCGCCCGAGAACAAGAGGTACTTTGCGCGGTTGAGCCCGATCCGGCGCGGCAGAATGGCGGCGCCGCCGGCTCCGGGGAAGACGCCGAAGTTGGAATGGGCGTCGCCGAGCTTTGCGCTTTCGGCTGCGAACACCAGATCGCAGGCCATCACCATTTCCAGGCCGCCCGCCAGGGTCAGGCCGTTTACCGCGGCGATCACCGGCTTGGGGCCGCTGCGGATGAGTCCGAAAGCGTGATCAACGCGATCGAGCAGATCCGGCTCGCCCGGCTTCAACTCGGCCTCGCTCACCTCCTTGAGATCGGCTCCGGCGCAGAAGGCGCGGCCCGAACCGGTGAGCGCCACCGCGCGCACCTCGTCGTCGGTCATCGCCTGGACAAGCGCCCCGGCCATCTCGTCGAGCATCTGCATCGACATCGCGTTCATCTGCTCGCTGCGCCGAAAGGTGATCCACTGGGTTTGCCCAACGCGTTCGACCGACACGGTCTTTCGATCTTCAGTCAACATAACCTCCTGAAGACATTGCAAAAAATGGTGATTTTTGGGGTTGATCTCCGGCGCCGCGCGCGGTGGAATAAGGGGCCCGCACGCGGGCGGAACAAGGATGGGAGGCGGCGATGAGCAACGCACCGCTCGAAGGGCTGAGGATCCTGAGTCTGGCCGAGCAGTTTCCGGGCCCCTATGCCACGATGCTGCTGTCGGACATGGGCGCCGAGGTGATCATGGTGGAGCGGCCGGGCATGGGCGACCCGGCGCGGCAGTTCGCGCCGCTGTTCAAGGCGCTGAACCGGGGCAAGAAGAGCGTGGCCCTGGACCTTAAGGTACCCCAAGAGCTGGCGCGGTTCCGCGAATTGGCCGCGGAGACGGACGTTATCGTTGAGGGGTTTCGCCCCGGCAAGCTCGCTGCTCTCGGGGCAGGGTTCGAGGAGATGCGCAAGGTCAATCCGCGCCTCGTCTACGTGTCGATCTCGGGATACGGGCAGGACGGGCCCTATCGCGACCGGGCCGGCCACGATCTGAGCTACGAGGGCGTGGGCGGGCTTCTGGCCGGGCAGGCCAACGCGGGCCTGCCAGGCGAAGTGCCGCGAGTTCCCCTGGCCGATATAGGCGCGGCACTGTTCGCGGCCATCGCGGTCCTCTCGGCCACGATCTCGGCCCGGCGGACGGGGCGGGGGCGCTACGTGGACGTTTCGATGTCGGATGCCGTGGTTTCGATGCTCACCGCCTTCCTGGTACCCGAGGCCAACGGCACTCCCCTGGGCAACTTCATCGCCGAGCCGGCCTATGGCGTCTTCACCTGCGGCGACGGCAAGCTCATAACGCTTTCGATCGCGCATGAGGATTGGTTCTGGCGCCCCTTCTGCGAGGTGATCGGCAGGCCGAAGCTTGCCGGCCTGAAGGGCCGCGACCGCGCAGCGCGAAAAGATGCGCTGCGCGAGGATATCGCCGCGGTGATCGTCACCCGGGCGCGCGACGCGTGGGGCCTCCTGTTCGACAAGGCCGGCGTGCCCTGGGGCCCGGTCAACAGCCTGACCGAGACCCTTGCCGATCCGCATGTTCGCGCCCGCGGACTGCTGCGGACCCTGGCGCTGCCGGACGGGGGGAGCGAGACACATCTGGTTCAGCCTCTGAAGTTCGACGGGTTCGAGAGCAGCCCAAGTAGCCCGGCTCCGGAGCTTGGGGCCGATACCGACGGCGTTCTGGGGCGGGGCCGCGGATAGTGGCCCGCCTTCCCTAGGTCAGACCGCAAACGAGTATCCCCCGTTGACCGGATAGGTCTGGCCGGTGATCCAGCTCGCCGCGTCCGAGCAGAGGAAGAGGATCAGGCCCGCCGGATCCTCCGGTTCACCGAGGCGACGGATCAGGTATTGCGAAAGGACCTTTTTCTCAGCGGCTTCGTCGGGGATCAGATCGGTCACCGCGGGGGTCCGTGTGCCGCCGAGGGCAACGCAGTTGGCGGTGATCCCGAAGCGGCCGCCGGCTTTGGCGATGGCGCGCATGAAGCCCGCAGCGCCGGCCTTGGCACCGGAATAGACAGCCAGGTGCGGTTCGCCGACGCGGCCGGCGTCCGAGATCACGGTGACAATCCGACCGTAACCGCCCTTGATCATGCCGGGCATGGCGTGGCGGGTGCAGTTGAGCACGCCGTCTAAGTTGGTGGCCAACCAGCGTCGCCACTCGTCGGGACCGGATTCCCAGAAAGGAACCAAATCGTCGAGGCGCGAGGTCGGGCCTGCATTGCCGGCGTTGTTCACCAGGATGTCGACCCCGCCCAGCGCCTCACGCGCCCTGGCGAACGCGCCGCCGACGGCCTCGAAATCGGAGACGTCGAAGGCCAGGGGCAGCGCCTTCGCACCGAGCGCCGCTACCTCGGATGCCACCGCTTCGGCGCGGTCGGCGTGGAAATCGTTGATCACAACGGCGCCGGCGCCGAACTGCGCCAGATAGAGGGCGACCTGGCGCCCCACGCCTTGTCCACCGCCGGTCACCAGCGCTGTCCGTCCCTTGAGGTCGAGAATGTGTTTCATGCCTCCCCCTGTTCATCATCCGAGCCAGCGCTTGCGCCGGCGGTAGTGCTTGACCTCGCGATAACTCTTGCGTTCGCCTGAGGCGGTCACGCCGAGGTAGAATTCCTTCACGTCCTCGTTCTGGGCCAGCTTATCGGCGCGCCCGTCGAGAACCACCCGGCCGTTCTCCAGCACATAGGCGTAATCGGCCAATCCCAGCCCCGCGGCGCTGTTCTGCTCAACCAAAAAGAAGGTCGTGCCCTCCTCCTTCAGCCGGCTCAGCACCTCGTAGACGTCGCGGATCATCAGCGGAGCGAGGCCGAGCGAAGGCTCATCGATGGCGATGATCTTAGGCCGGGCCATCATCGCGCGGCCGATCAGAAGGAGCTGCTGTTCGCCGCCCGACATGAAGCCCGCCGTGCGGGACTTCAGGTCAGCGAGGCGCGGCATCAGCATGTAGACGTGATCGAGCCGTCGCTTCAGCTCGGCCCGGTCAGGCACCATGTGTCCCCCGACAATCAGGTTCTGCTCCGCTGTCATGTGGCGCAGCACGCGGCGGCCTTCCATCACGTGGATGAGGCCGCGCCGCACAACCTCCGAAGCTTCCAGGTTATGGATCGGAGTGCCCTCGAGGGTGATTGCTCCGGCCGACACCTTTCCGTCTTCGGATTTCAGCGTGCCCGAGATTGCCTTGAGGGTCGTGCTCTTGCCGGCGCCGTTGCCGCCAAGGAGCGCGACGCACTGCCCTTCCCGAAGGCTCAGGGAAACGCCCTTCAGCGCAAGGATGACATCGGAATAGGTAACCTCTACATTGTGAAGTTCCAGCATCGGCCGCTTGCCCCGTTCTTAGGATAGGGCCGGGCACCACGAGCGGGCGGTGCCCGGCAGGTCTCACCACTTCTCGACGTTGGGGATGGCGGCACCGGTGGCGTCGACCACGATCTTGCCGTCGCGCACGCTGCCGACGTTGACCTGAAGTCCCTTCAGGGGGAAGGGTGCCTCAGGCGTGAAGGACAGCGTGGGAAGGAAACCGTGGGTTTCTTCTGTAGTGATCGGTTCTGCGAAAAGCGCCTCGCGCACCTTCTCGCCGGTCAGGCCCTCCGGACCGTTGGCTTCTATCGCATGTTCGATCACCGTAACGGCAAAAAGCCCTTGGGAGATGCCCATGGCAGTCACTACGTTCCAAGGCGCCTTCAGGCCGTAACTGTCGGACAGGGTCTGGTAGAACTGGCGGGGCGGCGTATCCTCGTCGGCCGCGATGGCCATGCCGTAGGCTTCGTAGTCGCCTTCAAGCTGTTCGAGGCCGCCCAGGGCTTTGCCCGAGGCGGGAAGGCCATTGTGCGAACTCATCATGATCGGCACATCGGCGCCATTGGCCTGCAGGCCGCGCTTTGCGGCAACTACGATCGAAGTGTTGGTCTGGATGATCAGGGCGTCGGCGCCCGAGCGTGCCACGCGGCGCATCTGCGCCGTCAGATCGGTCGGCTGCACTTCCGTATAGATCACCTCAACCAGTTCGATCTCGTCGGGGTGCTCTTCGGCGTATTTCTCCAGGCCCTTGGCCATGTCCACATAGGCCGGCGAGGCCTCCGAGGCCATGATCGCTGCCTTGATGGGGCCATCACCGCCCCGCTTCCGGCGCAGCCAGTTCAGGAAGCCCGCACTCTCGTGTGAGTAGGTGGGACGGGGATTGAAAATCCAGGAGTCCGGTTTCCACGCATAGCCGTACGCGGCGGTGGCCATGAACATCGGGATCTTGTCCTCGGGCAGGCGCTCGGACAGTGCGGCGACGTCGGGGCCGCCGAGGCCGATTACCGCGATGGGCTCGAGTTCGGACTTGATGCCGGGCCACAGGCTTGCCACCTGGGCGGCGTCATAGCGGGTCTCGTAGTTCTTGTAGTTCAGCGTCACACCCAGTTGCGCGCCGCGGGTGGCGTTCCACCAGTCGATCACCTTCTCGCGCCCCGCCGCGAGGATCGGCATGATGTCGGCATAAGGCCCCGAGAAGTCCGACAGGAGCGCCACGTTGTAGCGGGTTTCCTCCTGCGCCTTCAGCGGCAGTGCCCAGGCCAGTGCCATTGCGCCCGCCGCAAGAAGAGTGCGGCACCTCGATTTCAACGACGTTGTCATTTTCTTTCTCCCAGTTGAGGGCCGGCCCTGGTCAATAGGGGAACGGCCAGATGCGGTAAGACGACTTCAGGATGGTCCAGCGATGCATCAGTCCCTTGGGCTCGAGGATCATGAAGAGGGCAATGACCCCGCCCAGGATCACGTTCATTCCCGCGAAGACGATGTCGCCGCCGAGGAAGGTGACGCTGTCGGCAATGTTCGGCCCAACGGTTGCGATGATCTCCTGAATCACGCGGATCACGAAGACCCCGATGAGCGCACCGACGACAGAGCCCATGCCGCCAACAATAATCATCGCTATGAAGAACACCGAGTTGAACAGGGTGAACTGATCCACGCCGACGAAGCGGATCAGGTAGGCCCAGAGCCCGCCGCCCACCCCGGCGTAGAATGCGCCGATCAGGAAGGCGTTGGCCTTGGTGGCGGCGACATTGATGCCCATGATGCCGGCGGCCACGTCGTCGTCGCGGACCGCCACGAAGGCACGCCCGAAGCGCGAGCGGACGATTCCGAAGGCGCCGGCCACCATGATCGCGGCAACGAACAGCATAAGGTAGTACTGCGCGCCTTCGCTCACGATCCGCAATCCGAAAAGCGTGGCCGGCGGCACGGTCACCCCGTTCGATCCCCCAAGCCAGGACGAGGGCAGATTGAGTACCGCGAAGTGGAAGATGAATTGTGCAGCGATGGTGGTGAGCGCCAAGTAGAAGCCCTTGATCCGCGCCGCCGTCAGCCCGAAGAGGAAGCCGAAGACAGCCGCTGCGAAACCGGCGATGGGGATTGTCAGAAGGAAGGTTAGCCCGGTCTTCTCGGCCAGGATCGCAGCCGTATAGGCGCCAACTCCCATGAATGCCGCCTGACCGAGGTTGATCTGACCGGCATAGCCGGTGCAGATCTGAAGCCCCACGGCGACCACGGCGCTGATGTACATGATGTTGAGGATGGCGACGATCCGCGGCCCTACCAGATAGGGCGCCGCCAGCAGCACCGCGATGAATAGGATGAGCGAAAGCGCTTGCCAGCGGGTGCGGACCAGCCGCCGGTCGGCGCGGTAGCTGGTGGCGAAGATGCCGGAAGGATCCATCGCTCAGACCCTCTCGATGGTGCGCCAGCCGAACAGTCCGGTTGGCCGGATCAGCAGGATGCCCAGCATGATGAGGTAGGGCACGACAGCACCGAGCGCACCGCCCACCAGCGGATCGAGATAGTTGGTGGCCAAGCTTTGTGCCACGCCCACGATTACGCCGGCAAGGATTAGTCCGCCGATGGATTCGAGCCCGGCAAACAGCGCAACAGGAAGCGCGGCGAAGCCGATCTCGGAGGCAAGGAAAGTGAGCGACTTGCCGCTCAGGAAGATCATCGCACCCACCGTGGAGAGAACCGCGCCCAGGACCCAGGCGAAGGCGATCGAGCCCTTGACCGAGATCCCCATAGACGAAGCCACCACATGATCCTCGGCCACCGCCGTCATGCGCAGCCCGGCGCGGGTCCGATTGAAGAACCAGGAGAGCCCGACCGCCGCGACCACGGTGATGAGACCGCCGATCAGGAGGTTCATCGGAATCAGCATCTCTCCCAGGAACAGCGGCTTCAGAGGGAAGATCACCGGGAAGGGCCGCACCGCGGGTCCGAAAAGCAGCAGCACAATCCCGCGCAGCAATATCAACAGCCCCACGGTGACCATGACCATGGAGAATACACTTTCTCCGATCAGTTTGGTCAGGAAGATCCGCTCGATCAGGTAGCCTGCCAGCGCCGAAAGCAGCAGCGAGAGCGGGATCGCCAGCCAGAGGTCGAGACCCAGCTCGAAGGTCGTGTACCACACGATGAAGCCGCCCAGGATCACCAGTTCGCCCTGGGCGAAGTTGAACACTTTGCTGGCGCGATAGATCACCACGAACCCCATCGCGACCAGAGCATAGAGCAGCCCGATCAGGGCGCCAGTGATGATGTCGTTGATAACGTAGATCATCGTTTCGTGAACTCCTTCACGCGGCGTGTTGCTTCCGGGCGGTGCGCGGAGCGCCCTCTACATCGGTAACGGCGACGTGGACTCTTAGAACGCCCCGGCGGCCGTCTTGATAGGTGACAGCGATTTCGAGATCGACACTGTGGTCCCCGCCGTAGATCGCCTCCACTAGATCGGCGTAGCGCTCTTCCAGAAAGGCTCGGCGCAGCTTGCGGCTGCGGGTCAGCTCGCCCTCGTCGGGATCGAGCTCCTTGGGGAAGTTCGCGAAACGCCGGACCCGCGAGCCTTCCGGCAGAAGCATGTTGATGCGCTCCACCTCCGCTCTGATCAGTTCGAGGATCTCGGGTTTCTGCGACAGGTCGGTATAGGTCGAGAAGCTAAGCTGGTTCTCCTCGACCCAGCGGCTCAGCACTCTCCATATCGATATTGATCAACGCCGCCACGAAGGGGCGCGTCTGGTCTCCAAGGATCATCAGGTCCTTGATGAAGGGGCTGTAGCGCAGACGGGTTTCGATGAACTGCGGCGGATAGCTGTGACCGTTGCAGAGATGCCGCATGTCCTTTACGCGGTCGAAGAACACGAGCTCTCCATCATCGGTCATTGAGACGGCGTCGCCGGTCGCGTACCAGCCGTCCCTGGTCTGGGCCTCAGCGGTCTTGTCAGGCTTGCGGAAATAGCCGCCGAACCCCGAGCCGCCCCGCACATGGAGCTCGCCGTCCTCGGCGATGCGAAATTCGAGCGGATCGCCATAGACAGGATTGACCTGCATCCAGCGCCCGCTGGTCTCCAGCTTATAGCTTTCGCCCATATGCGCTGTGAGAAGTCCGACTTCTGTTGCCCCGTATACGTTGCGCAGCTTCACGCCCATGGCGTGGAACATGCGGAAGACGTCAGGCGCCATGAGCGCCCCCCCAGACATGGCGTTCCTGGCCTTTCTCAGGCCTAGGTTGTCGCGCAGGTGCCAAAGCACCAGAACCTCGGCCAGCGGCAGCTGCAGGCGCGCTGCAAGCGAAGGCCGACGCCCTTCAAGCCGCTCGACATAGACGTCGCGGCCCACCCTCATGGCCCAGTTGTAGAACGCCCGCCGAATTGGCCCCGCGCTAAGCATCCGCGCCTGCACAATCGAGGCAAGGTTCTCCCACTGACGCGGGCTGAAGACCAGCGCATTGACGGCCAGCTCACGGATGTTGTCGAGTATCTCTTCCGGCCCCTCGGGGAAGTTCACCACCATCGGTGCAAGCAGCCCGATCGACAGCCCGAAGATCTGCTCGGTAACCCAAGCCGGGGAAATATAGGTGAGGTACTCGGTGCCCGGCGCGATTTCGACCGCGCCCATCACCCGGGCGGAGTTGTCGAAAAGATAGCGCTGTGAGATCATAACGCCTTTCGGCTTGCTGGTCGTGCCCGAGGTATAGGACAGAACCGCGATGTCGCCGCGTCTACCGCGCGCGACACGAGCCTCGAATAACTTCGGGTCCTGGTCGTGACGGCGGGCTCCGGCATCGCTCACCGCCTGATACGAGCGCAAGAGCGGGTGTGCGTAGGTCCACAGCCCGGCATCGTCCCAGTAGACAATGGCGATGATGCCCTCGAGGTCCCCGGCGATCTCGAGGCACTTGTCCACCTGCTCCTGGTCCTGCACAAGGAAGATCCGCGTCTCCGAATCCCGCGCCAGATAGTGAACCTCGGCGGAGGATTGATCGGGGTAGACCGAGATCACCTTCCCGCCCAACGATTGGGCGGCGTACTCGGCCCAGAAATGTTCGGGTTCGTTCTCGCCGATTACCATCATTGAGTCGCCTGAGCCGAATCCCAGATCGTCAAGGCCAAGCGCCAAGGCGCGGACCCGCTGGAGCACGTCGGCCCAGGTGAACTCGCGCCAGATGCCGAGGCGCTTGTGCCGCTGGGCCAAGGCAGCCGGCGTGGCCTTGGCTCGCGCCAGCAACACCTGCGGCAGCGTTTGGCTTTGCGTCACCGCGGGATCGCTGAAGACCTTCGCTGCTCTTGTGCGCTCCACTGTTCTACCCCAGATAGGCTTTGATCACGGCCGGATCCCTCTGGATTTCAGCCGGCGTCCCTTCAGCGATCACCCGGCCGAAGTCCAGCACTACGATCCGGTCGGCCAGGTCCATCACGACGCCCATGTCGTGTTCCACAAGCACCACCGGGATCTTCCGCGCCTCGCGCACGTCGAGGATGAAGCGCGCGAGATCTTCTTTCTCCTCGGAGTTCATTCCGGCCATCGGCTCGTCCAAAAGCAGGATAGAGGGCTCTTGCGCCAAGGCGCGGCCCAGATCGACGCGCTTGCGCAACCCGTAGCCCAGCGTGCCCACCTGCCGGTTTCGGATCGCCTCGATCTCGAGAAATTCCACGATTTCCTCAACAGCCTCGCGATGTTCGGTTTCCTCGCGCATCACCGGCCCGTAGTGGAAGAAGGCCTGGACTACATTCGAACGCATAAGGGTGTGGCGGCCAATCAGGATGTTCTCGACCACGGTCAACCCCCCGAAGAGGTGCGTTCCCTGAAAGGTGCGTGCCAAGCCTCTGCGGGCGATCTGGTCCACGCGGAGGCCGGTCACATCCTGCCCGATGAGTTCGACGCACCCCTGCTGGGGGCGGTAAAAACCGGCAGTGACGTTCAGAAACGATGTCTTTCCTGCACCATTGGGGCCGATGATCGCCAAAAGCTCGTCCTCGCGCACCTCGATAGAGACGTCATCCAGCGCCGTCACTCCGCCGAACCGAAGGGTGGCGCTGCGGACGGCAAGCGGCGGTGCCTGTCGCTCTTTTCGCGCGGCGGTCATGAGCACGCGATGCCGTCACGCATTCCTGGCGGCGGGCGCAGGGAACGTGAGTCATCACACCGGCCACAGGTCCGTTCGCTACCGATCAACGATCTTCCTCCCGTCGACCCTGTCGTTTGTGCAGGGCTTCAGCAAACCCCACCGAACAATCTAACAGACGTTAGAATTCGAATCAACTGCCCTCTCTTTACTGTCGTCCGACCTGTGGACTTGCCTTCTTTGCGCTTGGATAGGTGAGCGGCTGGGGCAAAGACGGCATCCGGAGGATACGCACATGCGCTGAAGCGCAGGACCGACAAGCTGGCTGCCACGATGACCGGTACGCTGATGGCGCGGTTCAGACGGGACGGGTGTCAGCGGAAAGGCGCAGTCGAGGCAGGCCTCAGTTGGCCTCGCGCTCGATCCAGGTCTCCAGGACGTGGCGCTGGATCTTGCCGCTGGTCGAGCGCGGGAAGTCTTCGAAAGCGATGAAGCGGATCTCGCGCGGCCGCTTATAGCCGGCCAGTTGATCGCGGCAAAGCCGCATCAGCTCGTCGGCATCGGGGCCGTCGACGTGCCGTGCCACGAAGGCCACCGGGCGTTCGCCCCAGCGCAGGTCCCCGGACTTTACGACGGCGGCATCGATCACCTTCGGATGCGCCAGCAGCACCCGCTCGATCTCGGCTGGATAGACGTTTTCCCCACCCGACTTGATAAGATACTTGGCGCGGTCCACGAAGTCGATGGTGCCGTCCGCATTGCGGCGGAAGACATCGCCCATATGAAAAAAGCCACCGCGAAAGTCGCGGGCGTTGGTCTCGTCGGCATTCCAGTACCCGGAAAATAGCGTGGGGCCGCGCACGGCCATTTCTCCGGGCGTTCCATCCGCCACCTCGCGCCCCTCCGGATCGACCAGCCGCACCTCGCAGAAGGCGCTGGCGCGCTTCGACAGACGTTTCGGCGCGACGCCCACCGGGATCAGCTCGGCCGTGGCCGGCGGCAGCCCCGTTTCGGTCGCGCCGAAGGAGTTGAGATAGGGCGCGCCGATCAGCGACGTGAGTTCTGCAATCTGATGCGGCGGCACCAGATCGGCCATAGCGCCGCAGACCCTGACGCCTCTGATCGGCAGAGGATTGGCGCGACGTTCCGCGATGAAGGCGTCGATCGCGCCCGGCATCATTATGAACCAGCCGACCTTGTGGCGGCTCAGCGCCTCATTGATGACCGCCGGCTGCAGCCCATCGACCATCACCACGGGGCCACCGCGCAAGATCGTGGCTAGCGCATGGTCGGTCGACGCCATATGGAACATCGGCGCCCAGGCGATGAAGGCGTCATCAGGCTGGAGCGCGAGCTGCGCCGCAAAAACCATGGCACGCGCGATATGGGCGCGATGACTGATGAGTGCGCCCTTGGGCAGCCCAGTGGTGCCGGAGGTGTAAAGGATGGTCAGCCCCGCCTCCACGTCATTCACCAGCGCGTCGATGCGCGGATCGGGCTCTGCTCCAGCCAGTGCGGCCTCCCAGTCGGGGCCGATTTCCAGAACCGGCAGGTGCGAAACCGCGTCCAAGGCCGCGCGCAACTCTGGCTCGACCACGGCCAGAACCGGTTCAACCAGGTCGATGCAGTGCTTGAGCTCCGGCGCGGTCAGCCTCCAGTTCAAACAGGCGACGATCGCCCCGATCCCGGCGGCGGCCAGTTGCAGTTCAAGGTACTCGGCG
The DNA here is from genome assembly GCF_024699925.1 of Mesorhizobium sp. J428. Classification (NCBI taxonomy): domain Bacteria; kingdom Pseudomonadati; phylum Pseudomonadota; class Alphaproteobacteria; order Hyphomicrobiales; family Phyllobacteriaceae; genus Mesorhizobium; species Mesorhizobium sp. J428. The sequence continues at coordinate 219,033 of NZ_JAJOMX010000004.1, read as the reverse complement.
CGATTGTTCGACAGGATCACCAGCCGGTCCCCGGTCTTTACCCCCCGCGCCAGAAGCACCGCAGCGAGACGGTCCACACGGCCCAGAAGGGTGCCGTAGCTGTGTCTTATCTCTCCGTTCTCGAGCGCAAGCGCATCTTGTTGCTCGCGCGCTCTCGTGCGAAACATCGAAAAGACATCTGCCCGCCCGGCGCGGGCCACCTCCGGCAGCATGATGCTCCTCCCTGGCAATCGTTCCTGGTTGTTCACAAAGACTGGGCGAGGCGCACTCCTTCATCGATCGCACGCAGCGCATCGAGTTCAGCCGCCTCGGCCGCACCGCCGATCATCGTGGCGGAAATGCCGCGGGCCGCAAGCGCCTCGACCAGCGTCCGTACGGGTTCCTGTCCCGTACAGAGAACGATCGTATCGGCGGCGATAACTTTTGTCTCGCCGTTCGAAAGGACGTGGAGCCCCCCATCGTCGATACGCTGGTAGACCACGCCCGCTAAGGTCTCGACTCCGTGTTTGCGTAACGCGTTGCGCAGGATCCAGCCGGTCGAAATGCCAAGCCCCTGTCCCACCTTGCTCGTCTTGCGCTGCAGCATCACCACTTTGCGCTTTGCAGGCACCGCGGCCAGTGGATCGCCCGCCAGCGCGCCGGCGTTCCTGAATTGTCCGTCCACACCCCACGTGTCGAAAAAGGCCGCGTTCTCGTTGGCCTCAGCCGGATGGGTGACAAGGAATTCGGCCACGTCATGGCCGATCCCGCCGGCGCCCATGATGGCCACGGTCTGTCCCGCCTCCCGTGCGCCGCAGAGGATCTCGGCATAGGTGGCGACCTTGGGATGATCTATGCCCGGAATGTCCGGAATGCGAGGGGTCACGCCTGAGGCGATCACCACATGGTCGAACCCGGCAAGATCGTCGGCAGTGGCGCGACAGCCCAGCCGCAGGGTGACGCCGTGCCTGTCCATCTGAGCAGTGTAATAACGCAGCGTTTCGTCGAACTCGTGCTTGCCCGGGGCCGCACGTGCCAGGTTGAGCTGCCCGCCCAGCCGGTTCTCTGCCTCGAAAAGAGTGACCGCGTGCCCAAGCCGCGCGGCCTCGGCCGCCGTGGCCATACCCGCCGCCCCGCCGCCGACGATCGCCACCTTCTTCGGGGTCTCGCTCGGGGTGTCACGGAATTCCGTCTCGCGGCCGGCGCGCGGATTGACAAGGCAGCTTGCCGGACGGTCCGAGAAGATGAAATCCAGACATGCCTGATTGCAGGCGATGCAGGTGTTGATCTCATGGGCCCGACCCTCGCGCACCTTCTTCACGAAATGAGGGTCGGCGAGGAAGGGCCGCGCCATCGAGACCATGTCGGCATCTCCCGAGGCCAGGATGTCCTCGGCGACCTCGGGGGTATTGATTCGGTTCGAGGCCACCACCGGGATCGACACCGCCGCCTTCACGTTGGCCGCCGCCTTCCGCCAGGCGCCACGCGGTACTGGGTAGGCGATCGTTGGCACGCGCGCCTCGTGCCAGCCGATTCCGGTGTTCAGAATGTCGGCGCCGGCGGCCTCGATCTTGCGGGCGAGCGCGGCGATCTCTTCGGCGGGCGCGCCGCCCTCGACAAGATCGGCCGCCGAAATACGGTAGATGACCAGCAAATCCGGTCCGCAGCGGTCGCGCACCGCGCGCACGATTTCGACCGCGAAGCGGTGCCGGTTGTCGGCGCTGCCACCCCACTCGTCCTCGCGTTTGTTGGTGTGGGTCACGGTGAATTCATTAATGAGATAGCCTTCGGAGCCCATTATTTCGACGCCATCGAAACCGGCAGATTGCGCGTTGAGCGCTGCCTGGGCGAAATCTTCAATGGTGTGCAGAATATCCTGTTCGCTCATCTCCCGCGGGGAATAGGGGTTTATCGGCGCCCGAATCGGCGAAGGTGCCACGCAACCTTCAAACTTGGCATAACGCCCCGCGTGGCAGATCTGCGCGCAAATCAGGCTGCCTTCCTGATGGACTGCATCGCAAATCGGCTTGAGGCTCAGCGCCTGCTGCGGATCGTCGAGCCGCGGACCTTCCGGATCGAACATGCCTTCGGCGTTGGGCGAAAAACCGCCAGTCACGATGACTGCCGCTTCGCCGTGCGCGCGTTCACGATAGAACGCGACCTGTCTTTCGATACCGTTCGCTTCGGTTTCAAGCCGCGTGTGCATCGAGCCCATAATGACCCGGTTTCGCAGATCGTGGACGCCGGCCCGGATCGGGGACAGCAATTTCTCGAAGGTTCTTCCGCGCCTGTCGGACATATCCACGTTACCTCCCATTGCATCTTGCCAAGCATTCTAACGTTTGTTAGGTTTTTTGGGAAGTGAGATTCACAGGCTCGGGAGGGCTATCACGTGCAGTTTCAACCGACAGATGACCAGCAGGCCTTTCGAGAGACAGCACAGCGTTTCGCACGTGAAAAGCTGGCCGAGAGTTATCAGAAGCGGGCAACCGAGCACGTGATGGATCGCGGGCTCATCAAGGAGATGGGGGCGCTTGGGCTGATCGGCGCCGATCTGCCCGAGGAGTTCGGCGGGTTGGGCGAGAGCTCCGTCACGGCCGGATTGATCGTCGAGGAAATCGCGCGGGCCGATTTCAATGTCAGCTACATCCAGCTTCTGGGGTCGCTGATGGGCGGCATGGTCGCGAAACACGCCTTGCCCGACATCGCCAAGGAATGGGTGCCCCGCGTCACGGCGGGTGAGGCGGTGATAGGGTTGGGATTGACCGAGCCGCGCGGCGGATCGGACGCGGCGAACCTGCAACTCAGGGCCGCCAAATCCGGCAACGGCTGGCGGCTGAACGGCGAGAAAACGTCGATGAGCTTTGCCGCGCAGGCCGACGCGGCGGTGGTCTTTGCCCGTACCGGCGATCCAGAGGGCGGATCGCGGGGCGTCAGTGCGTTCCTTGTGGACCTGAATGAAAAGGGCATCAACCGCACGCATTTCGACGACATTGGCACCAAGCCCGTGGGGCGCGGTTCGGTCTTCTTTGACGACGTCTTCGTCCCCTCCCAATGCCTGATGGCCGAGCAGGACCGTGCCTTCGGCACGATCATGGCTGGCTTCGACTATTCCCGAGCGCTGATCGGGTTGGAATGTCTGGGCGCGGCGCAGGCCTCGGTGGACGAGACCTGGACTTATGTGCAGGAACGCGAAGCCTTCGGTGCGCCGCTGGCGCAGTATCAGGGGGTCAGCTTCCCGCTGGCCGAGGCCGAAACGCAGCTCACCATGATGCGACAGCTTTGCTACTACACGCTCGATCTGCGCGACCGTGGCCTGCCGCACACCAAGGAGGCGGCGATGTGCAAGTGGTACGTGCCGAAAACCGCGTGCGAGATCATCCATCAGTGCCTGATCCTGCATGGCCACTACGGCTATACCACCGACCTGCCTCATCATCAGCGCTACAACGATGTTCTGGGCCTGCAGATCGGCGACGGTACCGCGCAAATCCAGAAGCTCGTCATCGCGCGCGAGAAGGTCGGCCGCATGGCGCTGCAATACGACAGGAAGGCCAAGGGAGGCGCGAAATGAGCGTTCCCGTCAATGTCAGCGCCGAGGGCAGCGTCGGCATTATCGAGCTCGCCCGCCCCGACAAGTTCAACTGCCTGTCGCTGGAAATCCACGAGTGTATCTCCAGGGCCCGCGAAAGCTTTGAGGCCGACCGCGACATCTGCTCGATCCTGATCTGCGCACAGGGAAAGCACTTCTGCACCGGCGCCGACCTGACCGAGGTGAAAGGCAAGATGAGCGATGCGCAGGCGCTGGACCACTTCATCGCCTTTGGGATGGAAGGGCTTCGCAGGCTGGAACAGAGCCGTCTCCCCGTGGTCGTCGCGGTGCAGGGCCTTTGCCTGGCCGGCGGGCTCGAGCTGATGCTGTCCTGCGATGTCTGTTTCGCCGCGGAAAGCGCTCAGTTCGGCGACCAGCACGCGCAGTTCGGGCTGATCCCCGGCTGGGGCGGCAGCCAGCGGCTGACCCGGCTGATGGGCCTGCGCCGGGCGCTCGATCTGATGTTCTCGGCCCGCTGGCTGAAGGCGGACGAGGCGAAGCAGGCCGGACTGGTGAATTACGTCGTGCCGGACCAAGAGCTGCGCCAGGCGGCGTTGAACTACTGCGTGACGATCTCCACCCGCTCACGGCCCGGCATCGCCGAGATGAAGCGCCTGGCGCGCGAAGGCGCCGACATGGGCCTCGACCAGCAGATGCGGCTGGAGCGCGACGCTGCCGTGCGCGCGCTACGAAGCGAGGACGTGGCCGAAGGGCTGGACGCATTCGAAAACCGGCGCGCGCCGGCCTTCAAAGCCTGACAAAAGGTGCGGGATGGACTTCACGCTAAACGATGAGCAGCGCCAGATCTACGACTACGGCGCCCAGCTCGCGCAGAAATTCGACAACGCCTACTGGCTGGATCACGCCCGCCGGCACGCCTTTCCCAAAGAGATGTTCCAGCAGATCGCCGAGGACGGCTTTCTCGGCATCATGGTACCCCGAGGAATATGGCGGTGCCGGTCTCGGCATGACCGAGATGGCGCTCTTCATGGAGGGCACGGCGAACCACGGCATCCCGCTCCTGATGATGGTGGTCGGCCCCACCATGTCGCTGGCACATATCGCCAGCCACGGGACCGAGTTTCACAAGAAGGAGTTGTTGCCCCTGGCTTGCCGCGGCGAGATCCAGTTCTGCTTTGCGATCACCGAACCGGGCGCGGGGTCCAACACGATCAAGGCCACGACGCTTGCCAGGCGCAAGGGCAACCGTTTTGCGCTAACGGGGGAAAAGACCTTCATCACCGGCGCCGACGTCTCCGACTACTGCCTGGTGGTGGCGCGCACCAAGCCTCACACCGAGGTCTCCCGCAAGACCGACGGCTTCACGCTGTTCGCCGTGGACCTGAAGAAGAAGGGCGTAGAAATGCAGCGGGTGAAGGTCTCGATCCCACTGCCGGAAGAACAATGGACGCTGTTCTTCGACGAGGTGGATCTCGGTCCCGAGGATATCGTGGGCGAGGTGGACGACGGCTTTTCGATCCTGTTCGATTCGCTCAATCCCGAACGCATCATCCTGGCGGCGCTTTGCTGCGGCATTGGCCGGTTCGCCTTACGGAAGGCAGTGGCCTATGCTTGCGAGCGCAACGTCTTTGGTCAGCCGATCGGCGCGCACCAGGGCGTGCAGCATCCGCTGGCCAAGGCCCACACGGCCGTGGAAATGGCGAGCCTGATGACCCACCGCGCGGCCTGGGAATTCGACAACAAGCTTTCGGCCGGCGCCTCGTCGAACATGGCGAAATATGCCGCCGCCGAGGCCGGGATCGAAGCCGTGGACGCCGCCCTTCAGGCGCATGGCGGGTCGGGTTTCACGGAAGATACCGGGCTGTACGAGCTTTATCCGCTGGTGCGCCTGCTACGCACCGCGCCGGTGAACCGTGAACTGTGCCTCAGCTTTATTGGCGAGAAGGTAATGGGTCTGCCGCGGTCGCATTGATCGCGAAAAACCCAGGGAGGAAAGCATGCAACACGGAATGCGCTTCCGGCGGGCCGATGCCGGCGCGAAGGCCAACGACCGGTTCTGGCACGAGATCGAGGGCATGCCGCTCGACGAGGTGCGCCGCATCCAGGAGGAGCGGCTGGTCGAGCAGATGGCCTATCTCAAGGCCAACTCGCCCTTCTACCAAGACAAGTTCGCTGCGGCCGGCATCGATTTCGATGAGATCCGCACCATTGAGGATCTGCAGAGGCTGCCCTTCACCTACAAGACCGAGATACGCGAAAGCCTGTCGGCCGAGCCGCCTTTCGGCCGCCACCGCGCCGCGCCCGTGGAAGACATCATCCAGATGCAGGCGTCCTCGGGGACGACCGGCAGCCCCTCCTACGTGGCGTTGACAGAATCCGATGCCGAGATGTGGCACGAGATGACGGCGCGCTGCTTCTTCGCCAACGGCGTGCGGCCCGGCGACATGGTGCTGCACGCCTTCTCGCTCGCCAAGGGCTTCGTAGGCGGCATCCCGGTGATGCAAGGCCTGCAATATATGGGCTCCATCGACGTGCCGGTGGGAGCCGACGGCGGCGCCGACCGGCTCCTGCGCGCCTGCGCCGACACGCGCCCGCGCTGCGTCGTCGGGGCGCCGAATTTCGTGATCCACCTGGCCGAAAAGGCCGAAGAGGTGCTGGGCGTTCCAGCGAGCAGACTGGGCGTGGAACGAGTCGTCGTCGGCGGGGAGCCGGGCGGCGGCATTCCGGCGATCCGCGCCAAGATCGAAAAACTGTGGGGCGCCAAGTGCACCGAGATGCTGGGCGGTACCCGACCTGGGCGTGACCTACTGGGCCGAGTGTGACCAGCAGTCGGGCATGCACATGGTCAACATGGACTACGTTTTGACCGAACTGCTCGATCCCGAGACCGGCAAGATCATCCCTTGGGCGGAGGGCGCCAGTGGCGAGATGATCTACACCGCCCTCGGCCGCCGGGCGAGCCCGCTGGTGCGCTTCCGCTCTGGCGATTTCATCGAGGTCTTGGGCACGACCTGCGCCTGCGGCCGGTCGGGTCCCAAGATCCGCTGCACAGGGCGCACCGACGACATGCTGATCGTGCGCGGGGCCAACGTGTTTCCCTCGGCGATCAACAGCATCGTCAACGAGATGGTGCCGCAAACGAACGGCGTGATGCGTGTGGTGGCCGATTTCGAGGGCCACACCACGCAGGAACCACTGAAGATCATCGTCGAACGCGGTCCCGACCGCGACCGAGACGGTGACGCGAACCTGAAGAAGAAGATCGAGCAGCGCCTGCGCGACGCCCTGGTGTTCCGGGCCGATGTCCGGATCGTCGATGCCGACACCTTCGAAAAGCCGGGCGCGGCCAAAGTGGCCTTCGTGTTGAGAAAGCTACCCCGATCTGCCATGACGAAGCTGAAGTCCCTGGTCAACACCGGGTCGGAAGACTTCCGGGCCAATGACACGCATTACCGCGCCAAAGTGGCCGAGCTGCACGCGCTGCGGCTCAGCCAACGCGTCGGCGGGCCGGAAAGCGCACGGGCGCGCCACGTGAAGAAGGGCAAGTTCCTGCCGCGCGAGCGCGTCGAGCGGCTGATCGACCCGGGCGCGCCGTTCCTCGAGCTCGGCGAACTCGCCGGGCTCGACAAGCTACGACGGCGTGCCGCCCGGCGCGGGCATCATCACTGGCATCGGCGTGATTGAGGGCCGCCACTGCATGATCATCGCCAACGACGCCACGGTGAAGGGCGGCACCTATTTCGGCATGACCTGCCGTAAGCACGTGCGCGCCCAGCGGATCGCCTGGGCCAATCGCCTGCCGGTCGTCACACTGGTCGATTCCGGCGGCGCGTTTTTGCCTGACCAGGAGAACATCTTTCCCGACGAGGGCCAGTTCGGCTCGATATTTCACAACCAGGTCGGGATGTCGGGCGACGGCGTGCCGCAGATCGCCGTGGTCATGGGCCCCTGCACCGCCGGCGGCGCCTATATCCCGGCGCTTTGCGACGAGGTGGTCATCGTGCGCGGCCAGGGCTTCATGTATCTCGGCGGGCCGGAACTCACCTTCGCCGCCACTGGGGAGAAGGTCGACAACGAGACCCTCGGCGGCGGCAAGATGCACTGCTCGGTCTCGGGCGTGACCGACCATCTCGCCGAGGACGACGCCCACGCGCTCGCCATTACGCGAGAAATCGTCAAGCACCTGGGCGAGAAGCTCTCCCCGCGCAAGACGCCGGCGTCGCCGCGCGACCCGGCCTACGCGGTAGAAGAGATCTACGGCATCGTCAGCCGGGACCCCAAAGTACCCACCGAGAACCGCGAGATCGTGGCGCGGCTGGTCGACGGCAGCGATTTCCACGAGTTCAAACCGCTCTACGGCGACACTTTGATGACCGGCTGGGGCCGCATTCACGGGCACGAGGTGGGGATTCTCGCCAATACCGGCGTGCTGTTCGTCGAAGCGGCGCTGAAGGCCACGCATTTCATCAATCTCTGCGTGCAGCGCGATATTCCGCTGCTGTTCCTGGCCGATGTCAACGGCTTCATGGTGGGCCGCGAGGTCGAGCAGATGGGAATCGCCAAGGCGGGCGCCAAGATGATCACCGCCATGTCCTCGGCGCGGGTGCCGAAGTTCACCATCATCACCGGGGGTTCTTACGGAGCAGGATACCTGGCCATGTTGGGCCGCCCCTTCCAGCCCGACGCGATGTTCGCCTGGCCGACCGGCCGCGCTGCGATCATGGGGCCGGAACAGGCGGCGAGCGTATTGGCCCAGGTGCGCGCCCAGATCAACGAGCGCGAGGGCAAGACCTGGACGAAGGAGGAGGAAGAGGCCTTCAAGGCGCCTATCCGCAAGGAATACGAGGATTTCCAGGGCGCCTACAACTTCGCCTCCAACCTCTGGGTCGACAGCGTGATCGAGCCCTGCGAGACCCGTGACGTCATGGCGCTGCTGCTCGACATCACCTCACGGCGGCGAAAGGTCGAAACCCATTTCGGCGTTTTCAGGATGTGAGGCGGTGACAGTGAGGATCAAGACGCTTCTCATCGCCAACCGCGGCGAAATCGCCTGCCGGATCGCCCGCACGGCGCGGATACGGGGCGTCCGGCCTGTCGCCGTACATTCCGAAGCCGACGTAAACGCGCTCCACGTGCGCGAGATCGGCCACTCGATCTGCATCGGCGGCGGGCCGGCCTCGGAAAGCTATCTACGCATCGACGCCGTGCTGGCCGCGGCGAAGGCCACCGGGGCCGACGCCGTCCATCCCGGCTACGGTTTCCTCGCCGAGAACCCCGAATTCGCCCGCGCGGTCGAGGCCGCCGGTCTGATCTTCATCGGACCGACGCCGGAAACCCTGGAACGGTTCGGCGACAAGGCCAGCGCCAAGGATGCCGCCATCGCGGCCGGCCTGCCGGTGATCTCGGGCGCCGCGGGCGCCCTGTCCGATCCCGATCAAATCGCCGCCGAAGTGCGCCGGATGGGGCTGCCCGTGCTGCTCAAGGCCGTGGGCGGCGGCGGCGGACGTGGACAGCGGTTGGTGGCAGACGAAAAGACCCTGATGACCGACATCGAGGGTGCGCTGCGCGAGGCGAAGTCTACCTTCGGCTCGGAAGGTCTCCTGCTGGAACGGTTCCTCCCCGAGGCCCGCCATGTGGAGGTGCAGATCGCCGGCGATGGCAAGGGCCACGTCGTGCATCTTTTCGAGCGCGATTGCACGCTGCAGCGCCGGCATCAGAAGGTGATCGAGGAAGCCCCCGCCTGGGGGCTGCCCCGCGACCTGCTCGAACGGATCGCCCAGGACGCCGTGCGGCTGGGGGAGACGCTCGACTACCGCGGGCTCGGCACGGTGGAGTTCCTGGTGGCGGGCGAGGATTATTTTTTCCTCGAGGTGAACCCGCGCATCCAGGTGGAACATCCCGTGACCGAGGCGATCACCGGGCTCGACCTCGTGGCGTTGCATCTGCGTATTGCCGAGGGTGCGGGCCTTGGCCTGAAGCAAGACGATCTGACGATTGACGGTCACGCCATCGAGGCACGGCTCTATGCCGAGGACCCGTCGATGCAATTCGCTCCTTCCACCGGCACGCTGACCACGTTGAGCCTGCCCGACGGTCTGCGCATCGACAGCGGCGTCGAGGTAGGCGATGCCGTCACCCCCTACTACGATCCGATGATCGCCAAGCTGATCATCCACGCGCCCGACCGCGAGACAGCGCTGGCGCGGCTCGCGCTGTCGCTGGATCATGTCGCGGTCGAAGGCGTCGAGACCAACCGCGCCTTCCTCGCCGCGCTCGCCCGCAACGCCGATTTCGGGAAAATGAACGTCCACACCCGCTGGATCGACGAGCGGCTGGACGATCTGACCGCGGCGGCGAAAGTGCCGGGCGCCCGGCTCTGGAAGGCCATGGCAGCGGTGCTTTTCGTCACCCGCGGGCGCTCAGACGGCGCCGCCGAACCTTGGTCGAACCGCGACCTCTTTACCAACTGGCGGCTCGGCCTTGGCGGCGACGCAATGGAGGCGGGCCAGCGCGTGATGCTGACCGACGCAGCGGGAAGGTTTGAGGAGCTCTGCGTCGGTCCGGTCCGCTCCGGCGACACCTACACGGTCTACGGCAGCGACGGACACGCCCTCACTTTCTCCTGCCGTGAGATCGCGCCGGGCCGGTGGCGCGTGGCGCGTGGCGAGACGGTAGACATGGCAACCGCGCGCCTTTATTCCGAGGTGATCGAGATCGACGCTGCGCCGGGCCGGCTTGTCTTCCGCCCGGCACCACCCTTGGCCTCGGCCGGCGGCGACAGCGCTGCCGAAAGGATCGTCGTCTCGCCACTAACCGGAATGATCGTCGACGTCAAAGTGTCCGAAGGCGACGCGATAACGGAGGGCGATGTCGTAGCGGTCCTGGAATCAATGAAGCTCGAGATCTCCATCAAGGCATCTGCCTCCGGCATGGCCGCGAATGTTGCGGTTTCCAAAGGCATGATGGTGGATCGCGGCCAGATGATCGCCGAGATCATACCATTCGAAAAGGAACAGGCATGACCGACTTTCCCAAGTTCGTAGAGTTTCGTGAAGAAGGCCCGCGCGAGGGCTTTCAGATCGAAAGCAAGCCCTACCCCATCGAACAGCGGATCGAACTGATCGACATGCTCAGCGATACCGGGCTGAATCGCATTCAGGTGGGTAGCTTCGTCAGCCCCAGATACGTGCCGCAGATGTCTGATACGGGCGAGCTGTTCCAGCGCATCAAGCGCAAGCCCGGTGTGAAATACACCTCGCTCTGGCTGAACGAGAAGGGGTTCCGCAAGGCGTTGACCGCGCATGAAGTCGATATCGACCCGCGTCTTTTGTTCTATCCGTCTGAAGCTTTCGCACAGGCAAACAACAACTGCTCCTCAGCGGAGATGCGCGAGCGGCAGCGCGAGTGGGTGCGGCTCTACAGGGAAGCGGGCTACACCGTCGATGCGGCCTATGTGATGACCGCGTTCGGCTGCAACCTGCAGGGACCGATTCCGCAGGAGCAGGTCCTGAACGACTTCCGCTTTGTCCTCCAACTTTGCGAGGAAGAGGATATTCCGGTACCTATCCTCGTGATCGCCGACACGATGGGCTGGGGCAACCCAGAGGCGGTCAAGCGCATGATCGGCGCCCTGCGCGAGATTGCGCCCGGGGCGCGCATCGGAATGCATCTTCACGACACGCGCGGGCTGGGCATCGCCAACATCCATGCGGCGTTGTCAATGGGGGTGGACATGTTCGAAAGCTCGGTCGCCGGCCTTGGCGGCTGCCCCTTCGCCGGCCACGGCAACGCGCGCGCCGCGGGCAATGTCTGCACCGAGGACGCGGTTTTTCTGTGCCACGAGCTGGGCATCGAGACGGGCATCGACCTGGACAAGCTGATCGCCGCCTCGGTCAAGGCCGAAGAGATCATCGGCGCGCCTCTGATGGGCCGGGTGATGCATTCCGGCGGCCTCGCAAAATATCGCAAGGCGCGATGAGGAGGATTGATATGGGAAAGACGCTGGATGGAAAGGTTGTGCTGGTCACCGGCGCGGGCGGCGGGATCGGCCGCGAGATCGCCCTGATGGCGGCAGCCGAGGGAGCGGCGGTCGTGGTCAACGATTTGGGCGCGACGCTCAAGGGTATTGGCCACACTCTCACCGCAGCGCAAACGGTCGTGGACGAGATCAAGGCCGCCGGTGGCGACGCCATCGCCGATGGCGGCAGCGTAACCGACCCGGACGCGGCCCGGGCCATGGTCGAGGCCGCCGTGAAGGAATTCGGCCGCATCGATGCAGTCGTGAACAATGCCGGAATCCTGCGCGACGGCTTCTTTCACAAGATGAGCCACGAGGATTTCGATGCGGTGGTGAAGGTACACCTCTACGGCGCCTTCAATACCTCGCGCGCCGCGACGGATTATTTCCGCGAGCAGGAAGGCGGCGCACTGGTGCACATGACCTCGACCTCGGGCCTGATCGGCAATTACGCCCAGGTGAACTATTCGGCGGCCAAACTGGGTATTGCGGCCTTTTCGAGATCCGTCGCGCTTGACCTCAAACGCTGGAACGTGCGGTCCAACTGCATCGCGCCCTTCGCCTGGAGCCGGATGATTTCCTCGATCAAGACCGACACGCCGGAACAGGAGGCGCGGGTCGAGAAGATCAAGAAGATGACGCCCGCCAAGGTCGCGCCGATGGCCTGCTATCTGCTGAGCGATCAGGCCGCAGAGATCTCGGGTCAGATCTTTGCAGTTCGGATGAACGAAATCTTCCTGATGAGCCAGCCGCGGCCGGTGCGTTCGGTGCATTCCGGCGACGGCTGGACCGCCGAAACGATCGCCGAGCATGCCATTCCCGCGCTCAAGTCGCATTTCACGCCGCTTGAAGTGTCGGCGGACGTCTTTTCCTGGGATCCGGTTTGATGAGCAAGCGCAAACAAAAAATTACGTCGAATATCGGCTGGAGCACACCCGATAAGATCTGCGTGCGCGGACTCGACCTGCCGAACGAGATCCTGGGCCACATGAACCTCGGCGATCTGGCGTTTCTCCAGTTGACGGGCCGCAAGGCCACGCCCGAGGAGAGCCGGGTGTTCAACGCCATCGTCATCACGCTGGTCGAACATGGTATCACGCCGTCCGCCCTGGCCGCGCGCATGACCTATATGGGCGCGCCGGAATCGCTTCAGGCCGCAGTCGCGGCGGGGCTCTGCGGGCTCGGCATGGTGTTCGTCGGCTCGATGGAAGGCGCCTCAAAGATGCTGTACGAGGCGCTGCCGCAGGACAAGCTGGGCACCGGCGCAGATCTGGATGCTGTCGCCGCTGAAACGGTTGAAAAATTCCGCGCCCGCAGGGCGATCGTTCCTGGGCTGGGCCATCCGGTGCACAAGCCGGTCGATCCCCGCGCGCCGCGGCTTTTCCAGATTGCGGCCGAGAACGGCAAGTCCGGCGAATATGTCGCGCTGATCCAGAAAATTCAGGCCGTGGCCGAAGATAAGTCAGGCAAGATGCTGCCTATCAACGCCACTGGCGCGATCGGAGCGATCTGCTGCGAATTCGGCTTCCCATGGAAGATCGTGCGCGGCTTTGGCGTAATGGCGCGCGCGATCGGGCTGGTGGGCCATATCCTCGAGGAGAGCGAAAATCCGATTTCCTACGAAATATGGCAGCGCGCCGAAGAGGAGATCCTCGAGACCAGCGGCCCTGGCGCGCACAGGGCGAGGTGACGAATGCAGACCTCTGCCCCCGAAAACCATGACGATCTGCGCGCGGCGCTGCGCGCGCTCTGCGCGCAATTCCCACCCGAATATCACCGCCAGCATGGTGCGGATGAGACCTACCCCGAAGAGTTTGTTGAGGCGCTGACCCGCGCGGGCTGGCTTGCCGCGATGATCCCCGAAGAATATGGCGGCTCGGGGCTAGGGCTAACCGAGGCCTCGATCATCATGGAGGAGATCAACCGCTCGGGCGGCAACGCTGGCCATTGCCACGGCCAGATGTACAACATGGGCACGCTCCTGCGGCACGGATCGGGAGAGCAGAAGCGGAAATACCTGCCCGGCATCGCCAGCGGCGAACTGCGGCTGCAATCAATGGCCGTGACCGAACCCACCACCGGCACCGATACTACCAAGCTCAAGACCACCGCGGTCAAGACGGGCGACCGCTATGTGGTCAACGGTCAGAAGGTCTGGATCAGCCGAATCCGGCATTCCGACCTAATGATCCTGCTGGCGCGCACGACGCCGATCAATGAGGTCAAGCGCAAGGCGCAGGGCCTGTCGATCTTCATGGTCGATCTGAAAAAGGCGATTGGCAATGGCATGAGAGTAAGCCCGATCGCGAACATGCCGGGGCACGAAACCTACGAGGTTTTCTTCGATGAGCTCGAGATCCCAGAAGAGAACCTGATCGGTGAGGAAGGGCGCGGCTTTTATCATATCCTGGATGGCTTGAATGCTGAGCGCACCCTGATCGCTGCGGAATGTATCGGCGACGGCTACTGGTTCATTAATAAAGCCCGCGCCTATGCGGGGGAGCGGATCGTGTTCGACCGGCCCATCGGCCAGAACCAGGGAGTGCAGTTCCCAATTGCCAAGGCTTTCGTCAACCTCGAGGCAGCCAATCTGATGCGTTTCGAAGCCTGCCGCCGCTTCGATTCCGGCGGCGATTGCGGGGCGCAGGCCAACATGGCCAAGCTGCTTGCCGCCGATGCGTCCTGGGAGGCGGCCAATGCATGCATCCAGACCCATGGCGGGTTCGGGTTCGCCCGGGAGCATGATGTGGAACGCAAGTTTCGCGAAACCCGTCTGTACCAGGTGGCGCCGATATCGACCAGCCTGATCCTGTCCTATGTCGCGGAACACATCCTCGGCATGCCAAGGTCGTTTTGAGGCGCCTCGTGCTGGCGCGGCAATCTGGAACGGGAAGAGCGCGGATGACAACCGAAGTCGACATCGATCATCTGCGAGGCTGGATCGGCACTGAGGAGAGCGCTTCGGAAACCATTAGCGACGTACTGCTGGCACGGGCACCGCGCGACCTTGGGCCGGTGGCTCGCGCCCGCCGAGGCAGGGCACGGACCACTGGGCCTCCACTGGTGCCTCACACTGCCTCCAGCCGATTTCGAGACGCTTGGAGCGGACGGACACCCGGCCCGGGGCGGCTTTATGCCTCCTGTGCCTCTGCCTTCGCGCATGTGGGCCGGCGGCGAGTTGCGGCATCTGAGGCCGCTGCCTGCGCTGGGAACCGTCAAGCGCCGGTCGGTCATCGCCGATGTGACCCTGAAACAAGGGCGCAGTGGCCCGCTGGTGTTGGTTGCGGTCAAGCACAAATATGTCGCTGACGGCGAAACCGCGGTTGTCGAGACCCAGAACATTGTTTATCGGGCAAGCACGGTGCCCGGGCCCGCGCCCGCTGTTCCGCCCGAGGCGGCAAAGCGCGTGCAGGAGGTCCTGACGCCCGATCCCATTTTGCTGTTCCGCTATTCAGCAATGACGTTCAACGGCCATCGTATCCACTACGACCGTCCCTATGCCTGCGAAATCGAGGGCTATCCAGACCTGGTGGTTCATGGGCCGCTGCAGGCTACATTACTCATCAATCTGGCCGCGAAGGCATGTGGCCGCATACCGGCAGTTTTCAGCTATCGGGGCTTGGCGCCATGCTATAGCGGCAAGATGTTGATGCTGTGCCAACAGGGGACGCCGACCGAAGGCACGGTGTGGTGCGAGACAGCCGACGGACTGAGAACAATGCAAGGCACATATCAGTCCTGATCGCTTTAACGAACGATCGAATTCACGGGAGAAGATGTTGAGCGGAACGGAGACGAGCCGGAAGCGTTCTGGCGAACATGGCACTGCCGAACTGGCTGAATTCGCGTCAGCGCTGTCCATACGGGATATTCCCGAACATGTCGTCGAACGGTGCGTAGACCTCTTTGTCGATTGGGCCGGATCGGCGCTTTCAGGCGCACGCCATCACGCGATCCTTGCGGTTGACGATTTCGCCAAGGAAATGGGCCCCAACCATGGCCGGTCAGAAGTGCTCATCTCGGGCCGCATGACCTCACCGCTATTCGCCGCGATGGTTAACGCTGCCGCTTCGCACGTCTCTGAGCAGGACGATGTGCACAATGGTTCAGTGTTCCATCCGGGGGCGGTGGTGTTTCCCGCCGCACTGGCCGTGGCCCAGAATATCGGCGCAAGTGGCCGCGACTTCCTGACGGCATGCGTCGCCGGCTATGAGACAGGCATTCGCGCCGGCGAATATCTGGGCCTTCCGCACTACAAGATCTTTCACACCACGGGAACCGCGGGCACTCTCGCTGCGGCCGCTGCTGCTGGCCGGCTGCTTGGGTTGGGCTCTGAGCAGATGCTCAATGCTTTCGGCTCGGCCGGAACCCAGGCCGCGGGTGTATGGGAGTTTCTCAGAGACGCCGCCGACTCCAAGCAGCTCCACACCGGGAAGGCTGCAGCCAACGGGATGACTGCAGCAAGTCTCGCAGCGCGGGGGTTTACCGGCGCACGTCGCATCTTGGAGGGGGAACAAGGCATGGGCGCAGGAATGTCACGAAACTGCGACCCCGCAAAAATCACAGCTGGTCTTGGTGTGAGATGGGCGCTCGCCGAGACCTCCTTTAAGTTTCATGCGTCATGCCGCCACACGCACCCTGCCGCCGACGCTTTGCTAAAAATTCTGCATGAGCACGATCTGCGCGCCGATGATATTCAGCATGTCACCGCTCACGTTCACCAGGCGGCAATCGACGTGCTGGGGTCGGTCGTGCGGCCCGCCACTGTGCATCAGGCGAAATTCTCGATGCCTGCTACGCTGGGGCTCATTGCCGTGCATCGGCGCGCCGGGTTGGACGAATTCGATACGGTCCTGGAGGATGAAGCGGTCCGAGAGCTCATGCGAAGGGTCGACATGATCTTCGACCCGGAAGTGGAGCAGAACTACCCGGCCACCTGGATGGGGAAAGTATCGGTAACGATACGAGGCGGGACGGTTTTGACAGCCCGTGTCGACGAGCCGAAAGGAGACCCCGGTAACACCTTGACGCGCGACGAGATCGAAAAAAAGCGCGTACTCTAGCACAGTATGGTGGCGCCCTCGATGGCGATGGGTGGACTCGCGTCTCCCGCAAACTTTGGTCGGTTGCTTCACTCGATGAGATCGGATCGCTGCTTCGCTGATTGACTGCTGTTCTTCTTACTTCGGCACCACTGGATACGAATGTCGAACCCAATCAGACTGTGTTGAAGGTCTGGGGGTCTTCCTCAATTTGTGTGGTTCACCCCGCTGTTAGGCCGTGTGGACGAATTGACTCAGATATAGGTTTGAGGGTTCCGTCGCGGAATCCGGTCTGATTCATAGATAGCCGACTGATTCTGGAGGTCGGCGATGTCCACAAGGATGACGGAAGCAGATTGGGCGCACACGCTGGAGGTGTTCCGGGCCTGCCTGCCGCGACGCGGGCGCAAGGCGGCGGACGACCGGCTGTTCCTGGAAGCGATGCACTTCTTCAGGGTGGAGAACGTGCGCTGGCGTGCGCTCCCGGAGCGGTTCGGTCCCTGGAATTCCGTGTGGAAGCGCTTCGACCGGCTGAGCAAGGCGGGCGTGTTCGAGGCCTTCTTCGACACGCTGGCTTCGATGAGCACATCGGCGCATCTGATCCAGAGATCCAGATGTTCGACAGCACCATCGTGCGTGCCCATGTCTCAGCGGCCGGCGCAAAAGGGGGCAGCAGGGTCAAGCGCTCGGCCGCTCGCGGGGCGGGTTCACGACGAAAATCCATGTCAAATCAGATGCATCGGGAACCATGATCGGTTTCGACCTGACTGGCGGCGAGAAAGGCGACGCGCCGCACTTCCCCATCCTCCTCGACATCGGGCCGGACATCGTGCCCCGCGCCGCCATCGGCGACAAAGGCTATGCCAGCAAGGCGAACCGGGCCGCCGCACGAGCAGAGGCATCGCCCCGGTCATTCCCTACAAGGCCAACGAGAAGGACAAGCCCGCTTTCTTCGCAAAGGTCCTCTACAGGGCTCGCGCTCGCATCGAACAGGGCATCGGCGTCGTCAAACGCTTCAAGCGCGTCGCCCTGCGGTGCGAGAAAACCGCCCGTAACTATCGATCCATCGTCAGCTTCGCAGCGGGACTATGCTTGATCAAATTCGTCCACACGGCCTAGCGCCCTGGCGTCTGCTCATGAGCTTGTCCTGCCTGATCGCAATGGACCCGAACGAAAAGAACGTCATGCAAGCCTAGACGCCTTGCTGAGGGCGATTTTTACGCCCTATTCCGAGACCGAGGACAAGGACCGTCAGTTCTCGGAGCGCTTCTACGGCCGCTTTGAGCGCCGCATACCACTCGGCTACGAGGTCGAGGACGACAAGGTCAGCGCCGATTTCAAGAATGGCGTGCTGACCGTCGCCCTGCCCAAGACCGAGCGTGCGCAGGCGAAGGCGAAGCGCATCGCCATCAACGGCAAGCACTGACTACGGTGCTGGAGGCGGTCTGGCCGCCTCCAGCATCTCCTTCTCTTGCGAGGGAAACACGAACTATGCACAACAATACGGTTCCCACGGCGAACAATCACCGGCCCGACAACGACAATTGTCCGGTCGGTTCTTTCGCGTTGTCCTTCGGACGCTCCACTTTCCCGCGCGATGCGGTTGCGCGCATTTACAGGCCGGCGCGGTCGGCGATGACATCCGCACGGCCTCGTCGGGCCTGGCGGCTATCGTTCGAGCGCCGGAGTGCGCCCTTCATCGAGCCACTGATGGGCTATACCGGCTCCAGGGACACGCTCACCCAGGTAGAACTCAGCTTCCCGACCCGCGAGGCTGCGATCGCTTACGCGGAACGTCAGGGTCTCACCTATGTGGTGCAGGATACTTCATGCCCTGATCGGCACGATCCTGCCGCACGGCGGACAATGGAGGAGCAGGCCTTTTTCGACATTGTCCAGAACCGGCTGCAGCATGCCTGGTTGCAGGTGTCGCTCGGCACTTAATGAGGTTCTTCCTCACTTTGTGTGATTCAACGGTAACATACGGGCTCTCATCAGTTCTGGCCCGGCTCTGCCATACATGGCTCGCTTCAGTGTTTTTAGGCGATTGATCTGGCCTTCGGCTTGACCGTTGCTCCAAGGGAGCTCGATTGCGTTTTTCACGGCATCGATATCCCGCCGCAGGACACTGGCGAATCGCATGATTGCCGTAAGTTCGGTCTCGATGGCATCGTCGATCCACTTATCCAGCGCATCAGGGTTCCTGCTGCGCAGAATTCCGTTAAAGCGCATTGCCAAGCCACGCATCACGCGGAACGCTTCTGAGCCCTGCTTCAATGCATCGACCCGTCTTGCCTGGCGGTTTGTCAGCAGGCCGCGCGGCTTGATGCACAAAGCAGCGACGGCATCGGCAGAGATGACATGGCCAGTGTCAGGATCACGGACAGGCTCTGAAACCTTTACCTCGGGCAGCGTCACCTCGGAGCGGACGTTTTCGGCTTGTCGCCACACCTGCAAAAGTCGTTCCAGGTTCGAACGGCTTCCAGTATAGCCCCGGTTCTTGAGGTCATGGAAAAGATGACGCCCAAGGCGGTTTCCATCCTTCCAGCACTCAGCCAGGAACGCTTCGAAATACAAAGGGGATGTCGGATTCAATGCCGCTCGATTTCTGTCCCTGGGTGCACTTGATGTTAGCCAGTTGGTGACGCTCCGACGCTCAAATCCCGTGCGTCTAGCAATCTCACTGTAGGTGAGACCCTGCTGGCGTAGAGCATGCAGCATCTCGAATATTTCCTGGCGCGACTGCCGATGGGCAAGGCGCGCACGGCGGTGTTGAGCCGTGGTGCTGGCAATGGCGTCTTCCGACAGTATCGGTCTGACGTTGGCATGGCCGCAAAGGCTCATCTGTTCCTTGATAGCCGCCCTGAGATTCTGAACCAGATGAAAGCGATCCGCCACCTGGCGGGCCTGCGGCGCGCCCTCTCGAGAAGCCTGGGCATAGAGACCGCAACGATCTCGACTGACGACCTCAATAGAGGGACGTGCTTGCAGCCATGCTTTCGCGCTCGCAACGCTGCGGTCGTCCAGAATATCAACGACTGCACGACGCTCGAGATCGACCATGATCGTGCCGTATCGTGTGGAGCGACGCCAACTCCAATCATCGATGCCAACGACTCTCACTGCATCCTGAATTGAGACCGAAGCTCTTCGTTTGATCTGGCGAAGGATCGTGTCATCGCTGACAGGCATACCAAGGCGACCCATCAGATGTTCCGCGGGGCGGCCACCCATGCTGTAACCCACCAAGTCTACAATCGCGGCCATCCGAGCGGTACGCCGCGTGTAGGGTGCAGCGATATCAGGCAATCGGTCAGTGAAGGTTCGCCGCTGACATTCCCGGTGTCTGCATTGCCACCGGCTCAGGGTGAGCTGAACGTTCACCACCTGCCCCTGAACCGAAAGGTCTTGAAGAGTGCGCTTGCGCCAACCGTGCCGATGACGACTTCGCATACAGCAATCCGGACACGTTCCGACTGGCTTCGCGACCGCGGAAACGGCCCATTTGCCGTCGTTTTGGAGTGAGATGCCCAGAACATTGACCCCTGGGCCGGGTGACCATTTCGATTTCGTGCGCATTCCCGCAGGTAGCAAATGCGATGCCTACAACCTGTTAACCACACAAAGTGAGGAAGAACCCTTAATGATGAGAATCATGCTTCAATGATCTCAGATGCTTACGCCGGCACTTAATTTGCGAATGGGCAGTTAATTCGATAATGCCCATTGGCTTTTGCCACTTAATGTGAGAATGAGACTCGTTATGTTTTCCTCGCGAGCCTGCCATGAGCGATCGGTTCCCTGATGAGATCGACGAAGCGCTTTGGGATGAAGCTTGCCGAAGGGCAGATGCGCTCCGTGAATTCCTGAGGCGCAATCCTGACGGCACGACCGCGGCAAACGTTTCGGGGTTCGCTGCCGAGATGGATGTGAGCCAGGCGACGGCCTACCGGCTGATCAAGCTGTTCCGCGTCGGTGGGACCGTTCTGTCTCTTGTCGATCGCAGGCGCGGACGTCCTGTGGGTCATCGTGCGCTGGACGAGAAACGGGAAGAGATCGTTAGCAAGACAATCAAAAAGCTCTACTTGAAGCGGACCCGACCGACGATCTCGCAGTTGGTGCGGGACGTGCAGACGAACTGTATTACGGTCGGGCTGAAGCCGCCACATCGCCGAACGATCGTCGCCCGCGTGAAGGACATCGACCTGCAGAAGCGCGCAAATCGGCGTGGCGAACAGAAAATCGTCAAGGCGACAACGGCCGTCCCCGGATCATTCGAGGTCTCCCGTCCCCTGGCAGTGGTCCAGATCGACCATACCAAGGCAGACATCTTTGTCGTTGACGAGGAGACGCGGCAGCCTATCGGACGGCCATGGCTGACGCTGGCTATGGATGTCTGCAGCCGGATGGTGACCGGCTTTTATCTCACGATGGATGCGCCGTCCCGCCTGTCCACCAGCATGTGCCTGCTACACTCCGTCTTCGACAAATCGGCATGGCTGCGGGAGCGCGAGATAACGGAGCCCTGGCCCGTCGCCGGTCTGCCGGACATGGTGCATGTTGACAATGGTGCCGACTTCCGAAGCCGGGCCTTCAAGCGAGGGTGCCAGGACGCGGGCATCGCGATCGAGTGGCGGCCACCCGGTGAGCCGCGTTTCGGCGGTCATATCGAGCGCCTGATCGGCACTCAGATGGGCAGGCTGCATCTCCTGCCCGGAACAACGTTCAGCCACGAACAGGAGTTGGGCGCCTATGACTCGAAGCGACATGCGGCACTGACTCTGAGGGAGCTCGAGCGCTACATCGCTCTCGACATTGTCGGCGCTTATCATCAATCGATCCACAGCAGTCTGGGTCGACCGCCGATCGCGGTGTGGCGGGAGCACGAGGGCGAAATCCCGCTTCGGTTCCCGCAAGATCGAATGCGCTTCTGGCTGACGTTCCTGCCGGAGCAGGAGCGGACGTTGATGCCTGACGGGATTCATCTGTTCAAACTGCGCTACTGGTCGCCGGCATTGAGCGCCGACGTCGGACGTTCTGACCGGCGCCTACTCGTAAAATACGATCCGCGCGACATGGCGCGCATCTTCGTCCGGCGGCCATCGGGAAACTTCGTCGAGGCCCGTTATGCCGACGTGACCCTGCCCTCGATAACGCTGCACGAGGCACTCACCGCCCGGCGTACCCTTACGTGCAAAGGGCCGTCGCGAAGTCGACACCCGCGCCATCGTCCACACCGCCGTCGCGCAGCGAGAATTGGTCCAGGCGGCAACCAATAAGACGGCGGCTGCGCGACGCGGGAAGGCTTCTTCGAAATCGAAGGTGGATGACCGGGGATTGGGCTCGCTCCGCGGCGTCGACTCCAGCAAACCTGTGCCCCTTTGTTGAGGATACAGAATGAGCTGGAGTGAAACATGAGCGATCAAATCTCCCACCTGACCGCCGGCGCCGGCGCACTGCTTGCCGAACCTGACGAGCGGCGCATTCGCGCGATACGATCGCGCCGATGGGTGCTCTACCCACGTGCCAAGCAGGCGCTCGATCGGCTGAGCCGGCTCCTCGACCATCCACGCGGCACACGCATGCCTTCTGTCGCGATCTATGGCGACAGTGGCATGGGCAAGACCATGATGATGAAGCGGTTCCGGGACGAACACCCGCCGTGCTTCAACCCGGTGACGGGTACGCTGAAGACACCCGTTCTGGCCATGGAGATGACGAGCCGGCCCGGCGAGCGGCGGTTCTACGCCGAACTGCTCACCCTTCTCGGCGCACCACAAAGGCCACGCGCCGACATCGCCCAGATGGAACAAGCGGCGCTACGCATCATGGAGGCCATTCGTGTTCAGGTGCTGGTGATCGACGAAGTGCACAACATTCTCGCCGGATCCTATCGCGAGCAGCGCATTGTCCTGAACACGCTGCGTTTCCTCAGCAATCGTCTGCAGATCTCCCTGGTCTGCTTCGGCGTTAACGAGGCGCGCGAGGCGATCGGTGGCGACGTCCAGCTTGCACGCCGGTTTGAGCAGTTCACCTTGAGCAGGTGGGCGGCGAACGAGCAGTTCGAGACGCTGGTGGCGTCGATCCTGCGCAATACGCCACTGCGTCGACCCTCGGTTCTCACGCCGAAATCACTGCGACGGATTCTGCAGATAACCGAGGGCATTACCGCCAGCATCTTCCACATGATCAACGATCTCGCGGTTGACGCCATCGAACGCGGACAAGAGCATATTGCAGACGAAGCTGTCGAAAACTGGGAGCCGGAGTTCGAGGCCGAGGCGGCGTTCGCATGACGGAGACCGCGCCGCCACGGCAGTTGCCGGTGAGATTGCCGCCCTACCCTGACGAGCTTCTGTCGTCCTGGATCAGTCGCCATGCCGCCTTCTACGCGGTCCCGCCGCTCGTCATGCTCCAGCATTGCCTGCCGGAGGCCTCCTCATTGCGAGCAGTCGATCTCCATCTGAGCGGCGATCAGGAAGTCCGCCTCGCCAGTATTTTCGCCGCCAAACCGGCTGTTTTACGTCGAATGACCTTCATCAATGTGCCGAAGTCGTCGCATCGACTAATCGCCGCGAGGCCGGCACAGACCTGTGCACGTTGCAGCCCCGGTAGCGCGGAACCAGCGCCAATCCTGCGAAACCAGCTGCTGGGGTGGCGGATTACCTGCGCGCATTGCGGAACACTACTACGAGGGTTCGGCAAAGATGAACTTCCCTCCCCTTTCCGGCAAAATCACCGTGCGGCTCTGCGGGGTGAAAAGCTGCTCGACGACGAAGCCGAACGCGGTATTCGAACCTGGACATCGGCGACCGAAATCGCCCGGCTTCTGTTGATGCGGCGAGTGATCTGGCCCCTACCGCGCGAGCATGAGCTTTGGCGCTACCGGGTGCTCGGCGCCATCATTCCCGATCTCGACCATGTCGTTGCCAAGCAATTGCAGAATCTGCCCACACCTGCAAAGCCGATCCTGCCGCTTGATATGCGGCCGGCTCTGCTGGCCGGCGTTGCGATCGTCGAGCGCGCCGGCCCGGAAATGCTCCGGATGCTGCGTGGGCACATGATGGGCGACAACCGGGCCCGATTCTCTGACGCCGCAGAGAACATGATAGCTCAAGCCGGCACGCTGCGAGCTTCTAGGCAAATGCAGTTAATTTGAGAATCTGGCTGCAGGGATTCTCACGATTAAGTGCCTAACTCGGGCAAAACCACCGCATTCTTGCATTTAAAGGTTCTTCCTCACTTTGTGTGGTTAACAGGTTGTAGGCATCGCATTTGCTACCTGCGGGAATGCGCACGAAATCGAAATGGTCACCCGGCCCAGGGGTCAATGTTCTGGGCATCTCACTCCAAAACGACGGCAAATGGGCCGTTTCCGCGGTCGCGAAGCCAGTCGGAACGTGTCCGGATTGCTGTATGCGAAGTCGTCATCGGCACGGTTGGCGCAAGCGCACTCTTCAAGACCTTTCGGTTCAGGGGCAGGTGGTGAACGTTCAGCTCACCCTGAGCCGGTGGCAATGCAGACACCGGGAATGTCAGCGGCGAACCTTCACTGACCGATTGCCTGATATCGCTGCACCCTACACGCGGCGTACCGCTCGGATGGCCGCGATTGTAGACTTGGTGGGTTACAGCATGGGTGGCCGCCCCGCGGAACATCTGATGGGTCGCCTTGGTATGCCTGTCAGCGATGACACGATCCTTCGCCAGATCAAACGAAGAGCTTCGGTCTCAATTCAGGATGCAGTGAGAGTCGTTGGCATCGATGATTGGAGTTGGCGTCGCTCCACACGATACGGCACGATCATGGTCGATCTCGAGCGTCGTGCAGTCGTTGATATTCTGGACGACCGCAGCGTTGCGAGCGCGAAAGCATGGCTGCAAGCACGTCCCTCTATTGAGGTCGTCAGTCGAGATCGTTGCGGTCTCTATGCCCAGGCTTCTCGAGAGGGCGCGCCGCAGGCCCGCCAGGTGGCGGATCGCTTTCATCTGGTTCAGAATCTCAGGGCGGCTATCAAGGAACAGATGAGCCTTTGCGGCCATGCCAACGTCAGACCGATACTGTCGGAAGACGCCATTGCCAGCACCACGGCTCAACACCGCCGTGCGCGCCTTGCCCATCGGCAGTCGCGCCAGGAAATATTCGAGATGCTGCATGCTCTACGCCAGCAGGGTCTCACCTACAGTGAGATTGCTAGACGCACGGGATTTGAGCGTCGGAGCGTCACCAACTGGCTAACATCAAGTGCACCCAGGGACAGAAATCGAGCGGCATTGAATCCGACATCCCCTTTGTATTTCGAAGCGTTCCTGGCTGAGTGCTGGAAGGATGGAAACCGCCTTGGGCGTCATCTTTTCCATGACCTCAAGAACCGGGGCTATACTGGAAGCCGTTCGAACCTGGAACGACTTTTGCAGGTGTGGCGACAAGCCGAAAACGTCCGCTCCGAGGTGACGCTGCCCGAGGTAAAGGTTTCAGAGCCTGTCCGTGATCCTGACACTGGCCATGTCATCTCTGCCGATGCCGTCGCTGCTTTGTGCATCAAGCCGCGCGGCCTGCTGACAAACCGCCAGGCAAGACGGGTCGATGCATTGAAGCAGGGCTCAGAAGCGTTCCGCGTGATGCGTGGCTTGGCAATGCGCTTTAACGGAATTCTGCGCAGCAGGAACCCTGATGCGCTGGATAAGTGGATCGACGATGCCATCGAGACCGAACTTACGGCAATCATGCGATTCGCCAGTGTCCTGCGGCGGGATATCGATGCCGTGAAAAACGCAATCGAGCTCCCTTGGAGCAACGGTCAAGCCGAAGGCCAGATCAATCGCCTAAAAACACTGAAGCGAGCCATGTATGGCAGAGCCGGGCCAGAACTGATGAGAGCCCGTATGTTACCGTTGAATCACACAAAGTGAGGAAGAACCCATTTAAATGCCAAGCGACAGACGCCGCCGAATAGATGAACATCGTTCTTGGTGATTGGCGCTTCAGGGCTGACAAACGGATCCTGGGTGGCGAAATAGATGAAGGGATCGTTTTCGCCCGCTTGGCTCATGCCAACTGACGCCGTCAGCAAGGCCGCAATGAAAATGGGATTTGTGCCGCCCATCGCTTTCCTCCGAATCACCCGTTCAAAATCATAGCTCTATCAAGTTGATATACGTGGCGTTAAATGAGACAAGCTTTGGAAAGAAGCGCTCAGTGTAAATCCGGCCGATAGCTTTCGACCGCTGTGGCGGCGGATCCGGAAAACGTGCTACAAGAAGTATCATTATCGAATTCCAGGCCCCCCCATTCCGGAGGCTCTCGTCAGTATCGGCCGCGGCCTACAAGCTTTTGGCTGTCCGGTAGTTCCAGTGACTCCACTCGATTGCTGTCATCGCGCCTTGGCGCTCACAGGCTCCGCGTGGGATTGAAGCCGGTGCACCGCGCTTCGGCACGGTGCAGCAGCCACGTCGGCCCTAGAGCGACCAGGAAGACGATCGTCACGACGATAAACCCATCCCGGAACGCGGCGGTGTTGGCCTGAATGATGATGGCTTGCGCCAGAAACGACGCGGCCGTCGGCAATTGCTGGAAGTCGGGGACACCCGCTGTCTTGACCATTGCAGCGACCTGGCTGAGCAACGACATCGTGGCGGAGTTGTCGGTGGTTTGGGTCGCGGCGAACGCGTCAGCGTGCATGACGGTGCGCCGTTCCATGAACACGGCTAACAGGTTGACCCCGAACGCGCCACCAAGCTGGCGAATGAAGTTGATCGCGCCTGATCCCTGCGCGACCAGTTCTCTTGGAAGAACCTTGAGCGATGCAGAGGTCAGAGAAGGAAACACCAGCCCGAGGCCAATGCGCGAAAGAACGGTGAGCCAGGCAAGCATCCA
This sequence comes from Mesorhizobium sp. J428, assembly GCF_024699925.1. Classification (NCBI taxonomy): domain Bacteria; kingdom Pseudomonadati; phylum Pseudomonadota; class Alphaproteobacteria; order Hyphomicrobiales; family Phyllobacteriaceae; genus Mesorhizobium; species Mesorhizobium sp. J428. The sequence goes on along the minus strand of NZ_JAJOMX010000004.1, from coordinate 192,565 downwards.
GAAGGTGGTGTTGATGTCGATGTCGGCCGTCAGGTAAGAGGAATAGGCGAAAATGGCCATCCCGGAGCCGATCAACCAGCCGGATGGGAGTTTATCAGACATGCGTCCGGCAATCGGGAAGACAAAGACCAGCACAAATCCCGACGGCATCAAAAGCAATCCGGCCTGGGTCGGGGTGAAACCCTGAATCGTCTGCACGAACAGCGGGACCAGATAGGTCGATCCGAACAGACCGGCACCCATGATGAAGCCGACCAGGCAAGCCGAAGCGAACGGCAGTTGGGTAAAGAGCCGCATGTCGAGCATGGGCTTGGCCGCCCTGATCTCCCACCAGATAAAGCTTGAGGCCGCGATCATAGCAATCGCGAATTGCGCCAGGATCGGATCGGACGTCCAGCCTTCGCGCTGAGCGTTTGTCAGCGCATTCAGGAGAACACCAAGGAATACGCTCAGAAGGAGCACGCCGAACCAGTCGAATCCTGGACGAGGACCCTTGTCGGCGCGAGTCGGCAGAAACAGATTTGACAAGAAAATGCCGAGGGCGGCAAACGGAATCCCGAGATAAAAGACGTAGCGCCAGTTGAAAGCGTCAATCAGGATGCCGCCGATCCATGGGCCGAGCGCCGGCGCGAGCACAACGCCGATGCCGAATATACCCATCGCGGCGCCGCGCTGATCAGCCGGAAAAACCTGGAACAGAAGGACCATGGCGAGAGGCTGAATGATGCCAGCGGCGGCGCCCTGGATCACCCTTGCGACAGTCAGGACGGTTTCGTTCGGCGCGACGCCGCCAAGAACGGACCCCGCTGCAAACAAGGCCAGGGCAGTTACCATGCTGGCTCGCTGGCCGAACGCCTTGTTGGCCCAATCGGCCAGCAGCATGGTCGCCGTCATTGCCGCGAGGAAACCGGTCGAGATCCATTGCGCCTCGACCTGGCTGATGCCGAAAGCGCCCATGACGCCGGGTATCGCGACATTGACGATGGTCGTCGACAGAACGACGGCGATGGCCGAGATCATAACAGTGCCTGTCGCGAGCCAGCGATAGGCCGGACCGTAGCTGTCGAACAGGTCCTCAATCGACATCGATGCTGACTTCCACCATCATTCCGGGGCGCAGGAGACCATCCTGCTGTTCGATGGATATTCGCACCGGCAGGCGCTGGGTGACTTTGGTAAAGTTGCCGCTCGGATTGGGGCTCGGGAGCAGAGCGAACTGGCTGGTGGCGGCTTCGCCGATCCGGACGACTTCGCCGCGGAATTCCCGATCCGGATACGCGTCGATAGTAATCTGCGCCGGCGCGCCGGCCGTCAGCCGCCTGAAGTCCGTCTCCTTGACGCTGGCGTCGACCCAGACTGTGCTCGGGTCGTGGTAGATCAGGAGCCGCGTGCCGGGCGATACGTACTCCCCCGCATCGATAAAGGTGCTATCGATAACGCCGTCAAACTCTGCCCTGATGTCGCGGCGGCCGAGGTCGATGCGTTTCTGTTCGATCTGCGCGGAAAGTGCCTCGACCTGCGCATCAAAGGTCGCGATCTGCTGGTCGAGCACGCCAATTTGCGCCTCTTCAGCCGTCACGACTTCGAGATTGGCGCGGGCTGTCAGTATCCCGGCCGCAGTCAGCCGTTCCTGCTGGGTGGCGGCAGCCAGCCGGGCATTCGCATCGTCGAGTTGCTGGGCCGATAGCACGTTTCGACCTGCGAGCGCCTTGACACGGTCGAACTGGGATTTCGCATTCTGGAGCGCAGCCTCGGCGGCGGCATGGGAGGCTTGAGCCGCGGCAATCTGGGCTTCTGCCGCCTGAAGCTTCGCCGCAACCTGACCTCGAACGAAACCCTGCTGGGAACGCAGCTGGTCCTGCTGGGATTTGACGCCTGTGACCTGTGCTTCCAGGCCCTTCAGTTCCTGTGAGGCGGATGCCGCATCGATGGTAGCCAGAACCTGTCCACGAACGACCTTGTCGCCCGCGATGACGGGAAGCGATATGATCCTGCCGGACACTTCGCTGCTGACGGCGATCATATTTGCCGCGATCCGGGCGTCGTCGAGAAAGACATGCGTCCACCGCGCGGCCAGCCAGGGATAGGTGAAATAGGCGACGACGCCGAGCACCGCGAAAAGCGCCGTCGCGCGAGCCAACCTGCGCGCTCGCCCGCTCTTCTTCGTAGCGGGTGGTGTCTCGGTAGCGGCCGGTGTCTCGGCAGTGCCAGCAGCTGCGTTCGCAGCCCCGGAGAATTGCAACGGCCTTGCTTCCATGTTCATTCTACGATCTTTCCAGCCTGTCGCCGATGAGAGCCAGCACGCGGTGCGCTGTCGCCAGATCATCCGCGGGAACGCCTTCGAGCAGTTCTTCCCTGAACGCATCGGAAATGCGCGTGATCTCCTCGATAAGTGGCTTGGCGCTTTCCGCGAGATGGATATTCTTGACGCGCCGGTCATCATCGGAATCGACGCGCTCGATCAGACCGCGCTGCTCGAGCGCATCCAGAAGACGCACCAGGGTCGGTCCCTCTACCCCGATCTGCGCGGCGAGATTCCTCTGCGAGATCGCCCCCCACCGCCGCAGATGCAGCAGCGCGATCCATCGCGCTTGCGTCAATCCGAGATGTTTCACACGCGCATCGAGGCCGGTTCTCCAACGACGCCCAACCCGTGCAAGCTCCATGGCGAATTCCTGGCCGACGCTCACTTGATAGCTTTCTTATTGATAGTATGCTACCGACATAGCGCAACTCCCGTTACGGTGCAACGTGGCAACCCAGTTACCCATGTATCGACGCATCCTCCTCGCCTATGACGGGTCCGTCGAAGGTCGTCTGGCGTTGCGCGAAGGCGCACGCCTGGCACGGCTCTGCGAGGCCCAGGTGTGTCTGCTGGCCGTCGTGCAGATTTCCACCGGAATTGTCTTTGCCGAAGGTGTTTATCCCGGAGTCGTGGGCGAGCAGAGCGAGGTCTATAAAAACATCCTCGCCGAAGGCGAACGGCGGTTGCGGGATATAGGATTCGAGCCCGACACGCGGCTTGCGATGGGCGATCCCGGACCGGAAATTCGCGCCGTCGCAAAGGAAATCAACGCCGATCTGGTCGTTATCGGGCATCGTCAGCACGGGACCCTGGCGCGTTGGTGGTCGGGGTCCGTTGCCACATATCTCATCGACCATCTAAACTGCAGCATGCTGATCGGACGAATGGAGGTTTCCGACTCGGAGTTCGACAGACTCAAACCGAACTATGGGGTCCCAGAGTGACTTTCGTCGACCCGGTGCCGAGCAGCTTCGCGAATACCGAACACAAGTATACCGCAGTTGGGTTCCCAACTGACAAGTACGCTCTGGCCCTCGGGGCTGTTGCCTTCGTCAAAGCGTTTCGAAAACAACTCTTGGCCGAATTCGAGTTTGCGGGACTGGCTCTGACGCCGGCCGAAGCGCGCGTGCTGATATTATTGGGCCATAACGAGGGTCTCAGCCAATCCCATCTCGCTCACATTCTTTCCTGCGAACCAATGACGCTTGTCGATATCCTCGACCGCCTCGAGGCCGCCGACCTGGTCATCCGCAAGCGCAATGAGGTGGACCGTCGCGTCAAGTGCATCTATCTGCAGCCCAGGGGCAAAGCGCTTGCGCCAAGGGTCGAGGCGATTGTGAGCGCGCTCTGCAACAGAGCGGAACAGGGTGTTTGCAAACAACAAGTCGAACTGATGCGGGTCGGGCTTTCACATATGACGGGGAACCTGGCCACTCCGCCGAACTGAACCGCGCCGGGTTTTCCGGAGGCCGTTTCGTTTGAGTCACGCGGCCATGGCTGGTTCTACCAGCATGGCGTAGTAGCGTTCCTCGGCTTCCGCCGGCGGGATGTTGCCGATGGGCTCCAGCAGCCGGCGATTGTTGAACCAGTCCACCCATTCCAACGTCGCGAACTCGACTGCCTCGAATGAGCGCCATGGTCCGCGTCGGTGGATCACCTCGGCCTTGTAGAGACCGTTGATGGTTTCGGCGAGAGCGTTGTCATAGCTGTCGCCGACGCTGCCGACCGACGGCTCGACGCCGGCTTCCGCCAGGCGCTCGGTGTATCGAATGCTGACGTATTGGCTGCCTCTATCACTATGGTGCACGAGCCCACCGCGATGGATTGGCCGCCGATCGTGGAGAGCCTGTTCCAGAGCGTCCAGGACGAAGCTCGCATGCGCCGTCCGGCTCACCCGCCAGCCGACGATCCTTCTCGCATAAGTGTCGATGACAAAGGCGACATAGACGAAGCCGGTCCAGGTCGCGACGTAGGTGAAGTCGGAGACCCACAGCATGTTCGGTGCCGGGGCATGGAACTGGCGATTGACGTGATCGAGCGGACAAGGTGCGGCCTTGTCGCTCACCGTGGTGCGGAGCGGCTTGCCGCGGATGATGCCTTCGAGACCCATGGCCTTCATCAGGCGGGCAACCGTGCAGCGGGCAACATCGAAGCCCTCGCGCTGCAACTGGCGCCAGACCTTGCGAACGCCGTAGACGCGGAAGTTAGCCTCGAACACGCGGCGAACCTCATCCTTCAAGGCTGCATCCCGTCTTGCCCGAACCGACAGCCGGGAGGGATCGACGCGCTTGGCGACACGGTCATGGTAGGTCGACGGGGCAATCGGCAGCACCTTGCAGATCGGCTCGACCCCATGCGCCCCACGATGATCGTCGATGAACGCGATCATGGCCTGAACCGGCGGTCGAGCTCCGCCTGGGCAAAATACGCGCTCGCCTTGCGCAGGATCTCGTTGGCTTGCCGAAGCTCGCGGTTCTCGCGTTCCAGAGCCTTGAGCTTCGTCGCCACATCCGTAGGCACACCGGCGCGAACGCCGCTATCGCGCTCGGCCTTCTTCACCCACTCATGCAACGTCTGCGCCGTGCAGCCGATCTTGGCGGCGATCGACGACACCGCCGCCCACCGCGAGGTGTGCTCGCCTTCGTGATCCAGAACCAGCCGCACCGCGCGGGCACGGACCTCGGGAGAAAACCTGTTCGTTGTCTTGCTTGTCATGGCTCCACCTTCTCAAGGATTGGAGCCTCCGATCAACCCGGCGCGGTTCAAACATTTAGCGCGAGGGCGTCAGACTCCTATTCACTAGCCACGTCGGCCTCAGACTCTGGGACCGCATACTCACCGGAAGTGGAAGTTCCTCGATGCGTTTCCTTTCTCCCGTTCTCGTCTCTGGATTGTTATTCGGATCGCTTGTCGCTGCCTCCGCTCAGGATGATGATCCCCTGTCGAAGTTGCCGCCACCGGACAGCATCAAGCTTTCGACTGTTATCGAGCAGGTTGAAGGACGTCCAGGTTTCTATGGCATTGAAAGCATCTCGTTTTCTGACGGTGAGTACCGTATCGTCTACTTCATGGCGGATGGCGCGGAAGTGCGCATCAACTACGATGCGAAAACGGGCGCCAGCAGGCCGCCGCGGCGCGGCCTGTTTGGCAACTAGAAATGTACGCATTATCTTGCAGCGATGGCCCACGAAGTAATATAATACCCAGTGGATTCCACTTGCGGATCGCGCAATGTGGAATGAATAATGCGGCAATAAACTGGAGAGCATTCTTCATATGACGAATCGTTGTGGCCGTTCGGCGGTGATTGAGTAAACAGAGGCGCTTAATGAAGTGCGACATTCATCGGTCGGTACGCGGGGGCCGCGATCGATCCCATCATGAGTCCAGAGTTGTCTTCCACAGCCAACGAGACCAAGAGTGAATCTTTTTTGGCCGAGTTTCTGGCCATTTTCCCCTTTGCCCCGTTCCTGAACATTGAGCCACAGATGCCGCCGATCGCGTCGTCCCGAAACTTTGCGTCGCCGAACACCACACTGGCAATCCGATGATCAGGGCGCTGCACGGCGGCATCGTCGCCAGTCTCTGCGAACTTTCGCCGTCCAGCTTGCTCGCCTTCACACGGGCGACCTCAATGCCAAGAACTCTCAGCCAAAATATCAGCTATCTTCGATCGACGATCGCCGCCGATTGCTATGCACAAGCCTTGGTCGAGCGGTCGAGCGCATCGGCAGACGAATTGCGATCTTGCCCGCTCGGGCGTGACAGTGGGATGTAGAGATCCCGTGGCGATTTCACGCGCCACTTTCCTGACCAAGGGGTTTATCTGAGGTTTCTGGTGGCCTTCCCAGTCACACAGTGCGCCCAAACAGAGCTCCGTCGTTTCAAAATATCGTCGAGCATGTTGTGAAAACTATTGCTCGATTGATCGCGAAAAATCGAAATTCCTTCAAGATATGCCACGCCAGAGTATTTCAGTGATTCTGGTCGTAAAGGTCACGGCTGCGCTGTATATCAGGCCAGTTGGCTTCCAGCCAGCCGATTAGCGTAAATGCCGGAATGAGAAAGCTCTTTCCTCTTTCGGTCAGCTCATACTCGACCCGAGGGGGAACCTCCGGGAACACTTCACGGATGACAAGCCCGTCGCGCTCGAGGTTGCGTAGAGTCGCCGTCAACATGCGCTGCGATACCCCTCCAACCGCGCGCATCAATTTCGAGAAACGCAGTCGACTCCCCGGCGCCTCAGCCAATCGTGCGATCACGAGAAGGCTCCACTTGTCGGCCATCCGGTCCAGTAGCGGTCGCACCGGACAGAGATCCGGAGCGGCGGGGCCTGCGGCTTCTATCGAGATTTCAACGTTCACGATTTCATCTTCCATGGTTACGCGCTGGTAACAGACTTATTCCCACGTGCCTACTTTCAATGTGGTTGATTACGAATAGGATGAAAGTATCTAATGGGCACTAAGAGGGAAGCGACGTTGGCTAGAAAATTGAGTATCTCATTGCGGGTCGCCCCGATCCTGCTCGCCAAAGTGTTCGGGGCGGCCGGCTTCATGAGGTGACCACGCGCGCGCCTCTGCCCGTGACGCCCAGCCGCGAGAGGAGCATTTCCTGCCGCTGCATGTAGTCGCGGCAGCCGCCGGGATCTATCGGCGTCAGGGTGCTGAATGATGTGTGGGCACGGTCGAATTCGCATGCGGTTATGGCTGATGCGACACGAATTGAAATCTGAACCTGGAGGAGCAAGATCATGACAGCAATGCAGAACGGGCCGTTCCTGGTCACCGGGGCGTCGGGCCAGCTGGGCGGCCGGGTGGTGGAGTTGCTGCTGCAGGCCGGAGCCCGGCCGGTGATCGCCACGACGCGGTCAGTGGACAAACTGTCGCGGCTGCCCGCGCAAGGTGTCGAGGTGCGCAGGGCCGATTTCACTAATCCGGCGGGCCTGAAGGATGCTTTCGCCGGGGCCAAGCGGCTGTTGATCATCAGCACCGACGATCTGGAGCCGGGAAAGCGTCTGGTTGCTCACAGTGGAGCCATCGAGGCCGCGGTGGCCGCTGGTGTTGAGCATATCGTCTACACTTCGCTTACCAACCCGGGCGCGGACTCGCCAATCACATTTGCCGTTGACCACCGGGAAACCGAGGCTCTTTTGGTTGAAAGCGGCATCCCACACACCATCCTGCGCAACAACCTCTACACCGATCTGTTCCTGATGAGTGCACCGCAAGCCATTAGATCGGGCCAACTGTTTGCCGCCACGGGCCAGGGGCGAGCGGGCTATGTCACCCGCGAAGATTGCGCGAGGGCGGCAGCGGCCGCTTTGATGCACGAAACCGAAACAAACACCTATGATGTCACCGGTCCCGACCTCATCTCACAGGCCGATCTCGCTGCGATCCTGTCGGACCTGTCGGGCAAGGCGATCGCCTATGTCCCAATTACCGTGGATGACCTTCGTTCCGGGATGATCGCCAACGGATTGCCGCCGGCCATGGCCGAAGCCTTCGCGTCCTTCGACGAAGCAATCGCAAAAGGCCATATGGCCGTCAGCACCAATGCTGTGAAAGATCTCACCGGCAAAGCGCCTGCCAGCGTGCGCGATTTCCTCCGCAAGAACGCCGCGTCTTTGCTGGAGCCGGGCGCCGCTTGAGAGCCTGGACGCAAAATCCTGCGAGGCTCGCCATCTCGAGCCTTGCTGACTGACGTTTCAGTCACTATATTTCTTTTATGGCTCAGAAATTTCGGGCGGCGCGTTCCGACGAGGAACGCCAAGCACGGCTTCAATCAATATTGAGTGCGGCTCTGGACGCTTTCGCCGAGAAAGGTCTTGGCGCATCGCGTCTTGAGGATATCGCTACCAGGGCGGCCATCGCCAAGGGCACGATCTATCTCTACTTCCCCTCGAAGCAGGCGGTGTTCGAAGAGCTGATCCGGACGTCCATTGTGCTGCCCGTCGATAGCTTGCGAACTGAATTGCTGGCGCAGGATTTATCGGCCCAAACAGTATTTGGTCTCCTTTCCCACTGGGTGCGAAACGAATTTCTCGGAACGGATCGGGAAATTATCGCGCGACTCATCCTGTCGGAGGTCGGTCGCTTTCCGGAGATTGCGGCCTTCTGCCATCGGGAACTCGTGCATCCCGTCATGGAGTTCCTGAAGCAAATCGCGCAGCGCGCGTGTGAGCGGGGCGAATTCGGATCGAATGTCCTGGTTCGCTTTCCACAGCTTGCGGTCGCATCCGTCCTGGTGGCTATAACCTGGAACGATCTGTTCCAGGACGTCGAGCCCCTCGACTTGGGAGCCATGATTGAATCGCACCTCGACCTGCTGCAGCGAGCAATGCGATCGGACCTATGACAATGCGTCGGGCCGGCCTTGTGATGATAGCAGCAGGAGTGGCGTTGCCAGCCCTCTTCCTGACGAACCCGAAAAGCGATGCGCCGCTGCCCCGATTCCAAGGTTATGTCGAGGGTCAGACGATCTATGTTTCCGCGGAAGAAGGGGGAACGATCTTTCGGATTCACGTAGATTCTGGCGATGACGTTCAACGGAATCAGACGTTGTTTAGACAAGATACCGCTCTCAAGCAGATACAACTTCAGCAGGCAGAAGCTCGTTTGCGCGAGGCGCAAGCAAGATTGCGGAACGTCGAGGCTCCCCAACAGAGGCCTGAAGAGATCGAGGTTCTCAGGGCGTCGGAGCGCCGCGCCGCAACGGCAAGTCAGCTCTCCGCCATCGAACTCGACCGTCAGCGCGAACTCTTCCGCAAGGGGGTAGCGTCGAAGGCTCTTGTCGAGCAGGCAGAAGCGGCACATCAACAGAATAGCGCTGCCCAGGAGGAAATTCGGCGGCAGATTGTTGCAGCCGGGCTCGGTGGCCGTGACAACGATATTCGCGCGGCCGAAGGTGCGGTCGACGCGGCAAAAGCCGCGCTGGCAGAGGCTGACCAGCGGCTCGCCAAAGCGGAAGTCAGGGCCCCCGAGGACGGCCGTGTGGAAGATGTCTTCTACCGCGCCGGTGAGGTCGTCCCGGCGGGGCACCCCTGTGCTGGCCCTCTTGCCTGACGGCAATCTGCGGATTCGTTTTTTTGTGCCCGAGCCTGCTCTCTCTGCGCTTTCGCTCGGCGGCGCAATCCTGGTGAGTTGTGACGGATGTGCGCCCGACATCGAAGGCCGCATTACTTTTATCGCCAGGGAAGCCGAGTTCACGCCGCCGGTCATTTTCAGCGAGGAAGAGCGTTCCAAACTGGTCTTCAAGGTCGAAGCACGCCTCATCGGCAACGAGCATGCCCTGCCCGTCGGACTTCCGGTAACTGTGGTTCCGACAGCTGATGCCGTGGCGGAGAAGAGGTAGTTATGCGTGCCACGCTGCCCAGTCCTGCGCAACCAATCAAGGCCGCCGGTGCGTTTGCGGGAGACATCGCCATCGAAGTTTCCGGCCTGACGAAATCGTTCAACGGCCGAACCGTCGTCTCCGACCTTAGCATGGAAGTCCGTCGCGGCCTCATCTACGGATTTCTCGGTCCGAACGGCAGCGGCAAGACGACGACGATACGCATGCTTTGTGGCCTGCTGACGCCCGACGCTGGCCGTGGGACCTGCTTGGGCTACGACATTCTCACCCAATCGGACGAGATCAAGCGTCATGTCGGCTACATGACGCAGCGCTTCTCGCTCTACGAGGATCTTTCGATCCGCGAGAACCTCGAATTTGTGGCCCGCATTCACGGTCTCGACGATCCGCGAGGAGCAGCAGGAGATGCCTTGCATCGCCTCGGGCTGGAGAACCGGGCGCATCAGCTTGCTGGCGAGCTGTCGGGTGGCTGGAAGCAGCGTGTCGCGCTTGGCGCCAGTATCCTGCCGGGTCCGCAACTTCTTCTTCTGGACGAACCAACGGCTGGTGTCGATCCGAAGGCGAGGCGCGATTTCTGGGACGAAATCCATCGTCTCGCGGGAGAAGGACTCACAGTCCTCGTGTCGACGCACTACATGGACGAGGCGGAGCGCTGCCACGAGATAGCCTATATCGCCTACGGTCGCCTCCTTGCCGAGGGAACAGTTTCGAATGTCGTCGCGCAGTCCGGCCTTGACACCTGGACAGTGACCGGTGTCGCCTTGCGGGAACTTGCCGAGACACTTCGAGGGCAACCGGGGGTTGACATGGTCGCGCCCTTCGGTTCGGCACTGCATGTGGGGGGAGAGACCCCGCGCTGCTCATGCGTGCCACTGAGGCGGCAAGAGCTGACGAACGCTACAGCTGGCGTCGCGACAAGCCAACGCTCGAAGACGTCTTCATCGACCTGATGGACCGCGGCCGGGACAACTTCGGATGACCCCGGTGCTGGCATATCCGCGAACGACGCAAGGACCGGTGGCAGCATGGCGGCGCTTCGTGGCGGTCCTTGTCAAGGAATTCATCCAGTTGCGTCGCGATCGGGTGACGCTGATTTCGATGATTTTCATCTCCCTGGTCCAGCTCCTTCTTTTCGGCTATGCGATCAACACCGATCCGAAGGAACTTCGAACAGCCGTGCTGGCGCAGGACGAAAGCGTCTTCACACGGTCTTTCCTCGCCGCAATGCGGACGACCGGCTATTTCGACATTCGCGAGAGGGTGGCGAGTGAAAGCGAACTCGACGACTTGATCCTGTCGGGAGCCGTCCAGTTCGGAGTTCAAATACCATCCGACTTTGGCCGTCAGCTCGTTCGCGGCGAGCGACCCGCACTTCTCGTCATCGCCGATGCCACGGATCCATCCGCTACCGTGAACGCTGTCGGGGCTCTGGAGGGGATCGCAGCGCGGGCTTTCGAGCGCGATCTCATCGGACCAACCGCAGCTCTCGCTGCGAGGCCTCCACCCTACGAGATTCGTGTCCAACGACGCTATAATCCGGCTGGGGACACGCATCTCAACATCGTTCCGGGGCTGATGGGCACCATCCTGTCGATGACCATGCTGATCTTCACCGCGCTTTCAGTCACGCGCGAGATTGAGCGCTCGACCATGGAGAGCCTTCTGGCGATGCCGATCAGGCCGGTCGAGATCATGCTTGGGAAGATCGCGCCCTACGTTCTTGTCGGTGCATTCCAGATGGTGCTGATCCTGTCGGCGGCCTGGCTGCTGTTCGACGTTCCGATCGTCGGAAGTCTTGCACTGCTATTGACGCTCACGACGCTCTTTGTCGTCGCAAATCTTGCCGTCGGCTACACGTTCTCGACGTTAGCCTCGAACCAGCTTCAGGCGGTCCAGATGTCGTTCTTCTTCTTTCTGCCCAACATCCTTCTATCCGGGTTCATGTTTCCGTTTCGCGGCATGCCAGACTGGGCCCAATGGATCGGCGAGACCCTGCCTATGACCCATTACCTCAGGATTGTTCGCGGCATCATGTTGAAAGGAGCTGACCTGTCACATCTCGCGATACCCGTCGGCGCTCTCGGCCTGTTCACGTTCGTCGCGATGGCGGTAGCTGTCAATCGATTCAGCCAGACACTGGACTGATCCGACCGGACGATCGCGACGCCGCTCGTGAACTGGATGACAGGGTATTTCAGCCGATCCTGCGGCCAAATTCGACTCAGCGCCACGGCGGGTGCTCCACAATGATTGCGGGCGACTAGCGCTGCGCGTTGCGCTGAACGGATCATCATGACGGCGGCAGACGAATCTCATGGTGCTCCATGCCCATGGTTCATCCGCCGCTCACCCTCCTGCACAGGTTGCATCGTGGCACCCACCGCATCCATGCGCCAAAGGGTCGGACGGAGAGATCGTCGACGAACGCCGAACTGCTCGAATTGGCTTCCTCGAAATCGCCTATCGTAACCGTGACGCGACATCCTCAACGCCAACGCGACTACTCTTCAGTCGGCTTAGCCAAGCCCAGTCCAGCAACATCTTCCCTCAGCATGCGCAGTATCGACCTTACCGGGGCAAGCGACCGCATCGAACTGCGATAGGTGACGCCGCTCCTGATTGTCCACTCGTAGCCGCGCACGTTCAGCGCTGACAAATCGGTATTGATGTCGAGGTGCAGGAGCGGCCGAGGCAGGCTTGTGAGGAAGCCATCCCGCCGCACGAGTTCCAGGGCCAGTTCGAGCGATTCGGTGGACACGACGGATTTCGGACCGACGATCCCTCTGGATTTAAACAGCCGCTCAATCTGTTCTCTCGCGATACTGTCGTAGCTCAGCATCACCCAGGGTCGCCGCACGAGTTCCTCCAGTGGGACTTCGGTTTGCGCCGCGAGGGGACCGGCGCGCGAAGCCACGATGCAGTTCGACTGGTCATATAGAAAGAGCTCCTCGAGTGTATCGCCACTCGCCTCGTCAGGATTCCGCAGACCGCCCGCGTAAAGGCTGATCTCTCCGGCCTGAAGTGCAGGGATTAGCAAGGCCCCGACCCCTGTCCTCACCGAGACACGCAGATTGGGATATAGGTCTCGGCATTCTCCGGATAGTCGATGATGTCGTGGTGCTTGCCGCAGACCAGCATGAGATTGTCGAAGGCGCGGCGCTGCTCGTTCGTCATCTTGGAGCAAAACCGCGACCCGCCCTTCTCAGCGGCGTGGATGTGAGCGATCTTGCCGAGCATCGCGCCAGTCTCATCGACAAGGAACTCGCGGCACTCGGGCATGGCGCATTGATTTCCGCTATAAGCGAACAGCTTCTTGATCGTGGACGGCGTGGGATCGAGCCGCTTCACTTCTTCGGCGGTCATGGTGTTTTCCCCCATTCGTCTGCTCCGATCTCAATGGGTTCCTGTTCTGAATCCCCTTCGGTGATCGGCATCCCATCCGCCATTTCTGTCCTGCTGAGAAGCCCAGCATCCTCGAGCGCTTCCAGGTCGGGCAGATCCCGCAGTGTGTCGAGCCCGAATTGTTCCAGGAATTTTCGCGTCGTCACATAGGTGTAGGGCGCGCCGGGTTGCGGCGATCGTGGCCCCGACGCGATCATGTCGAGTCGGCGCAGATGGCCGATGACATCGCGCGACACCTCGCGACCGAGCATGTCGGACAGGGCACCGCGGGTGACCGGCTGGTGGTAGGCGATCGAGGCAAGCACGATCATCTCACCCTCGGTGAGGTCGGCGCCGGTGGTGGTGCCGCCAAACGCGGCCTTCAGCACTTCGGCCTGCCGCGGCCGGGTCCGGAACTGCCAGCCACCGGCAACAGTGACGATTTCATAGGGACGTGCCGCCAGCTCGTTGCCAATATCCTCGATCAGCAGATCTATGCTGCAATCGCGACCAACCAGGCGCGCCAGCATCTCGCGGGTCACCGGCTCGGGCGCGGCGAAGATGACGGCCTCGACGCGGGTCATCCATTCGCGCCAACGGAGCTCCGGCGGCAGGGCGTCGAGCTCTGTATCCAGCAGTCCGGCATTTTTTTCGCGTGCGGGTCGTCCCATGGCTACAACCCGTACAGTCGGAAAGTGGGTCGCCCCGAGAGCTCGCGCACGGCCTCAAGCTGCTGCAGGCGCTCGAACAGCCGGCGGCTGGCCCAGCGGGTCATCGCCTTACTGGTGAAGGATCCGGAGATGGCATCGTCGGACAACAACAGGGCAATGACGTCCCCTGCCCCCTTGGCGCGCAGCTTTGGCGTCACCTCTGCTAGGCGCTCAGCCTGCTGCGCCATGCCGGAGGCCAGCCGGCAGGCCTCGGCCGCCCCAGCCGCTGCGGCAAGGCAGATCGCCAGCTCATAGCCCGGCCTGTCGGGACGGGCGCGCTGGCGATCGGCGCCGATGCGCAGTAGGGGCGAGTGGATCTGGCTCGCGAGCACCGGAACAGCTTGGCTCCAGCCCATTCGCCATGCCAGAGCCAGATCGGCGATCCACCACGCCAGGGCCTCGGCCTTCGGAACTTCCCGCATGACCGCCGTGGCGGCACGCGCGGCGATCAGCGGCGCGGGAGCTCCCGAACGCACGTCGCGGGCAACATCTTTGATGCATTCGGCAAAGTCATCCGACCAGGTGATGCCGAGCAGATCGGCGACCGATTGCAAATCCTCGACCGATACGGGCAGCGACCGGCCGACGAGCTTTCGCCAGGCCGAAAGCACGTTGCCGGCAGGCCCAAGCGCGTCACCGGGCTGGCGCAGATACCAGGCATCGCGCAGGGCGGATTCGTCCTCGGTGCGGCGCAACAGTTTTGCGGTCGCGGCGGCGGCCTTCAGGGCGAGCCGGTGGCGCCACGCGCCGATCCACGGCGCATCGGATCGCACGAGAGTGTCGAGCGAACTCAGGGCGCTGCCGGCCATGTAGGCGGCCTCGACATCGCTCTCGATCGGCGCGCGCGGCACCGCCCAGGCCGGCACGCGCGGGCTGGACATGGCAGGAGACGAGGTTGATGCGGCTTGCCGATTCATTGCAAATCAGGCTACACGCAATGTGCGGTTTATGCGAGACTTATCGTCACTATCCGCACCAGCTGTTGGTAGATAAAAACGAACGATAATCTTGCATTATCGTTCGTTTTCGTCTTTATAGACAGAATGGCCCATGTCGCTCGCTTTTCATCGCCGGACGGCATCCTTTAGGCGTCAGATCGACGAGAATTCGCGTTTATTGAGCGGACTGGGTTCGTGCCTGATTCCCGGACTCAGCCGGGGATGGCCTCTCTCGTCGAGCAGAATGCCAAAATTGGCGTCAACCGTGCCTGCGATCGAAATCTCGCGCACGATTGTGAGATTCCCCGAGCACAATTGTGAGACTGGCTGAATCGGAATTGTGAGACTACGCAACACGGCACGTAGTCTCACGATATCTGAATCGCCTGCGCATCGCAGCGCGGCTGGGGCGGCAGTCCCACCCCAGGCGCCGCCGCCGCGTTTTCGGCAAGCGCAGCATCAATCAGACGTGCCCGAACGCGCTCTCGCTTTCGCCGAGGCAGCTCTTCCGCTGCGATCCAGCGCGGATCAGCCAGAATTTGACGGGCGAGGCTCTCGTATTCGGCCGACGAGCGTTTCTGTAGCTGGATATGCGGCCATCGGCGCGACTTTGAGAGACGTTCCCGCCGTGGCGCGGCCCGCCGCACAAGCTGGGTGGCGAGAGGCGGCATTTCCCCATCCACACGCGGGTCGGCGCCGAAAATGTCATCGAGAGCCAGCAGCGTGAGAAAACGCCAGCGCACCGGCAACAGGCCGAGCGGAGCTGCGGCGCCAACGGCATGCCGGACGTCGTAGGGACAGCGCCAGCCCGCTTCGTTGAACCACAGCGCCAGCACGGGCCGCGCGGCGGCCGGGTGGTCGAGCGGCGTCCAGAGCGTCGCAAGCGCCTTCTCGACCTTCGCTCGCTCGACATCTTCGCCGTTGACCCTCGCCATGATCCGCTGCTGGACGGCAAGCGCGCTATGCATAAGGTTTTGGTTGGGTGGACGACCGCTCTCCCCTCCCCTATCGGCCAAAATCGAGCCGCAAAAGCTGCAGGCGGGCCGCGCGCGACCGTCGAGCAGGCGGAAAGCCACGGAAAGACGCCGGTGGCACGACATGCAGTGATCGTGCAGCACCTCGCCATGAGTTGGGCAGATGCAGCGTTCGGCGAGCATCCAGCCAGCTCGCAAATAGCCGTCGCGCCCTGCGGATTGATCGGCAGCGAAGCAGGCGAGACAGACCGGGGGCGATCCCGTCACTGTCGACGGCATCCATTTCGGCCCCCTGCTCAGGTACCATCCCCGAGCGCGTCGCGGATAGCGCCAGCTCAAGGACAGGCGATGCAACCGATCGGGGTCGACACCGCAGGCCCTCGCCCATACCCTTATCTGATCTGCCGCCGGAGCCGTGTCGTCGATCGACAAGGGCGACGAATAGCAACTGCCGTCGTGGGCGAAATGACCGGCCAGCTCCTGCCCCGTTAGGCCATAGCGGCACGCCACCCGCGCCATCCAAGATGACAGCAACTCGTCGCGATAGGGCCGCGGCGCGACGGGCAGACGACCCGGCCCCATCACCCGGCCGCCGCCTGCGGCATCCGCCGGCGTGCCGATTGCGTCATCGACACAAGCGGCAGCACGAGATCATCGCCGAAACTCATCAGGTCGAGCCGTTCCCTTCCCGACCGGATCGCCTTCTCGGCCGCCGTTTCGATCAGCCGGAAAATCCGGGCCGTGACGCCGCTGGTGAGCCTGTGGATCCGTTCACGAACCGCTGCGCTTTCGAGGTCGGACGGGGCACGCAGCGGCAGGATGCCGGCCAGGCTCTTCAAGAGACGTGCAAAGGCATGGTCGTTCTTCCAGGGCTTGAGATGAAACGCCTCGAAACGCTCGGCGAGTTGCGCGTCGGTGAGCAAGGCCTGGCGCGCCAGATCAGTGCCGGCGCAGACAAGCGGCACTCTCAGGTCGTTCGCCAGAAACCGCAGCGCATTCAGAAAAATCCGTTGCTGCCGATAGGTCCCCGCCAGCATGCCGTTGACCTCGTCGAGCACGATCATTCTGGCGCCGACGGTGCGCAGCAGCGAGCGGCAGATGTCCTTCTCGCGGGCAAGTGTCCCGCCAACGAGCGCGGGAGCCTGCAGGCTGGCCAGCAATTCCCGATAGAGATCGCGCTCGACCGGCTCCGAGGGCACCTGCGCCACGACGACCGGCCTATTGGTAACGCCGGTCGACTGGCAGAATGTGGGCGGGTGTGCGCGCTCAAACTTGCGGAGGATCTTGGTTTTGCCCATGCCGGTGTCGCCATAGATCAGCAGGCAGGGCATGCGATCACGCGCCGGATAGGCCAGCAGGGAATTCAGGCGGACAAGGGCGGCTTCCGCCTGGTCGAAACCGATCCAGCGGTCGGCCTTGATCCAGGCAATGCGCTCATCGTCGGGCAGCGCGGCATAGCGGCGGTAACGCTCGTCGAGGTGTTCATATGTCCCCTCCCCGCTCATGACCATTCCTCGACGGCATAGACGGGGACCTTGCTCCAATCGATCGGCCGGTCGTCCTTAGCTTGCGCAGGCTCGGTCGGTGGGGACGATTTGCTTGAAGCGGCAGAGCCGAGCGCCCGGTCGCGCCTCTCCGCCAGTTGACGCGCCGCCTTGGTGCGTCTGGTAGCCTCATCGACCAGCGCGCGCTGTGCTTCGATAGTCTCGAAGATCAGCTGCTCGTCGACCAGCGCCAGACCACGCTCCCGCAGGGCGGTCCGGGCGCGGCGATGCTCGCCAAGCGTGATCGCCGGGCGGCGCAAATCGGCAAAGCGGATCGGCCAGCGCGTCCCGTCCGGCGCGCGCACGAAAACCCTCGAAAGATCGCGCGGATCGTAGGAAACGCGCAGCGGCCGATCGAGCCGGCCGGCCCAGATGCTCAGCACGTCATCCCAGTAGCGCACACCGAACAGGTGAATGCCGTCACGCCGCAGCAGACGGTCGACGCTGGGCAGGAAATCGATCATGAAACCCGCGAGATCATGGGGATGACGCACCGGTCTGGCACGGCGGGCTGCGGCCTCATGCCAAGCTGCGAGCGGCGGAATCCCAAGCGTTCCATGCCGATCGGCATGGTAGCGCGTAATCTCGAGCGCTATCCACCGCTCCAGTTCATCCATTGTCATCGTCGCATTGGCGGCTGAATCGTAGCCGCCACGCTCATCGATGTCGCTGAAGGTCGTGCCCGGTAGGAGGTGGACGGCGCCCATCATGGTGCCGATCAGCCGCTCGATATGGCCACCATAGTGGGGCGTGGCGACCGGACGGTGGATGAGTTCGATGCCATGTTCCTCAGCGCCGCGCCGCAGGGCGCGTGATCGGAATTCCTTGGCGTTGTCGAGATGGATCGCATCGGGAAACCCGGAGGTCGGCCATTCCGCATCGATCCCCAGCCCGGCGAGCCATGCCTCTTTCGGCTGCACGAGGTGCTGGATTGCGAGCGCGACCGAAACCGTCGACGGCGCTTCGAGCGTCAGGTAGAAGCCGGCAACCATCCGGCTCGCCACGTCGATGGAGAGCGTCAGCCACGGCCTCTGCAGCGGCCGACGATATTGGCGATCGACGACAATGACATCGACCAGCGTGTGGTCGATCTGGACAACGTTGAACGCGAACTCAGCGCTAAATTCCCCCGGCACTGGCCGGAAGCGATCACGTGCGGCTTTCGAGCCATCCCGTGCCTTGGTAAGTTCGGCGGGATCCATAGCCGTGATCCGCGCCTTTACCGCATGCCAGGACGGCGCCCGCACGCCACGCGAACGGCAGAGCCTGCGGATCTCCTTGTGCAGCCGGTTGATGCTCGGCTTCTGGCGTGTCTCGTAGAAGTCCCGCACCGCTTCGGCGATCACCGCTTCGGTCTCGTCCGGCAACCGGCGGCTGCCTTGTCTCGTCCCTGCCGGACGCGGCAGCAGCGAACTTGTGACCGGATGCTCCCGATACGCTCTGATCAGGTCGTAAAGTCGGGTTCGCTTGAGGCCGAGTTCGTGGCAAGCCCGCAGGAAATCTGACCGGCTTGGGCCGTCGAGCGAGGCCAGCTTCCGGATCACGACCTCCCTTGCAACCGCCTCATTCCAGGCGGCATCACCGATCGTGTCCTTATCGGGCCCGTGAACCACAGCGGCCTCGCTGTAAAGTTCGTCCGCTCGAATGTTACGAAAAATCCGCTGATTCGGCTAGAATCCGGAAATGAACCCAAAACTTGATTCGCACCAGACCAATGAGTTGTCGTCCGTTGATGAAACGCGAGCGACAGGCCGGCAGCCCGCAAATCCGCCGCGAACGTCGTCAGATGGAGCGCCAGCCGCAACGGCCCGCCCTGGGACTGGCCCTGCAGGCGCTCGGCGCCAAACGACGCGCCCAGTCCGCCGCATGCTCGGTCTTGGCGTCGATGATCAAAAGGATGCCGCCACCCTCCGCCACCAGCCGCAGGCACCGCCTAGCTGCGGCAACCAGCAGCTGGCCACCCAACCCCTGCCCCGCGACCGACCTGTCGGTGGCGATACGCGCCAGCAGAAAGCCCGGAACGTCGTGGCGCGCCAATCCCTTGGTCATCCGCGCCGGCACGGCTGCGTGGGCCACAGCCGACGGCGCGATCGAATAGAACCCGAGGATCCGCCCGGGACGGGCCAATTCTATCGCGCAATAGGTCTTGGTGGCGTTCTGCTCATGGCTCTGGCGCGCATAACGGGCCAGAAACGCGTTCATGTCCGCATCGCCGCAATCGAAGCCGCTCCGATCGTGCTCTTTGGCGATCGGCTCCTCATGCCATGCCGGAACGCTCATCGGTCACGCGGCAAAGCGGCGATCGCGGCGCGCAGCTTTTCGTTCGGCGGCGGCGGGTTGTCCAGAAGCTCCAGAATGCGCAGGAAATCCCGCTCCGAGACTTCTATCCTCTCGGCGCTCTCGATGACCGCTTCGGCCTCGCGCAAGGCCGCACGGGTGACGAACTCCGTCAAGTCCGCGTGCACAAGCGCGGCCGCCCGCATCAGCGTCGCCTTCTGCTGCGCCGCCACCCGCAAATTCATCCGTTCGTTCGCTTCAACCGCTGCCCGAGGCATAAGAACGTCCTTTACTCTCTCGTCCCTGATGTAGCTGAGCAGCGCCCGTGCGTCAAGTATATGTGTCTTAAAGGCGTACAAGCGCTATTAGCTGCCTGCGAAACAGCCATCAAACAGCCGGAAGGCACTCAACCAGCCGCGCGACTGTCTCGATCGCCCCTCGCCGTCGCCGGCCAAATCACGCTATAATCCCTGTCATGACCGACGACGCCGACAACCAGGACCCCAATGACCTGCCCGACATCGTCGATGTCGTCATGGAAATGGGCCGCGCGCCGGAGGGACCGTCGGCCGAAGCCTCGGCCCTCCGCTATGGCTCCGGGCGTTCGTCGCTCGAAAAGCCAAATCATTGGCTTTCCGCCGGCGATGCCGACCACTCCTCGCCCCCTCTCCCGGCCGTCGCCACGCCACGCCTGCCGGCGCATCT
Organism: Mesorhizobium sp. J428; assembly: GCF_024699925.1. Lineage (NCBI taxonomy): Bacteria > Pseudomonadati > Pseudomonadota > Alphaproteobacteria > Hyphomicrobiales > Phyllobacteriaceae > Mesorhizobium > Mesorhizobium sp. J428. The sequence goes on along the minus strand of NZ_JAJOMX010000004.1, from coordinate 172,375 downwards.
CGACGCGCTTGCCGGCCACGCCCGCGACTATGTCGAAGCAGCGAGCTCGGCTAACACCCGCCGCGCCTATGCCGCCGACTGGAAGCATTTTTCGAGTTGGTGCCGACGCCAAGGCGTCGAGATGTTTCCGGCCGATCCCCAGGTCGTCGGCCTTTACATTACCGCCTGCGCCTCGGGAAAGGCGACGGGCGTCAAGAAGCCGAACTCCGTCTCGACCATCGAACGACGGCTGTCCTCGCTGACCTGGAACTATGTGCAGCGCGGCCAGCCGCTCGACAGGAAGGACCGTCACATCGCCACCGTCATGGCCGGCATCCGCAACAAGCACGCCGCCCCGCCCCGGCAAAAGGAAGCGATCCTGCCCGAGGACCTCATCGCTATGCTGGAAACGCTCGACCGTGGCACCCTGCGCGGCCTGCGCGACCGCGCCATGCTGCTTCTAGGCTTTGCCGGCGGCCTGCGCCGCTCCGAGGTGGTCGGCTTGGATTGCGGCCGCAACCAGACCGAGGATTCTTCCGGCTGGATAGAGATCCTTGACAAGGGCATGCTCGTGACGCTGCGCGGCAAAACCGGATGGCGTGAGGTCGAGATCGGCCGCGGCTCGGCTGACGCCACCTGCCCGGTGGTCGCCCTGCAGACCTGGCTCAAGCTCGGTCGGATCGCGCACGGCCCCTTGTTCCGCCGGGTGACAGGGCAAGGCAAGGCCGTCGGCGCCGATCGGCTCAACGACCAGGAGGTCGCCCGTCTGGTCAAGCGGACCGTACTGGCCGCCGGCGTGCGCGGCGATCTGCCCGAGGGAGCACGTGGACAGCTCTTCGCGGGCCATTCTCTGCGAGCCGGACTCGCGTCCTCAGCCGAGGTCGACGAGCGCTATGTGCAAAAGCAGCTTGGACATGCGAGCGCCGAAATGACCCGCAAGTACCAGCGGCGGCGCGATCGTTTCCGCGTCAATCTCACCAAGGCATCAGGGCTCTGAAAAGCTCCCTCCCCTCCCCTGTTGCAGCCGTATGGGCAATCCCATATAGTCAGGATAGTCATAGTGGTCATGGAGGCCTACGATGCTATCTGCACCCAAAGAAGATACCAACTGGACCGTCGCAGGAGCCAAAGCTCGGCTGTCGGAGGTCATCGAGCGCGCACAGTCTGCACCTCAAACGATCACCCGGAACGGCAAGCCAAGTGTCGTTGTCGTCTCGGCCGAGGAATGGCAGCGCAAGACGGTGCGCAAGGGCACGCTTGCGGAGTTCCTTATGGATTCGCCGCTGCGCGGCACCGATCTCGACGTCGACCGTCAGCGCGACGAACCGCGTGATCTGCGGCTGTGAGGCTATTGCTCGATACGAATGTTCTCTCTGAGGTGACGAAGCCAGCCCCCGACCCGCGGGTTCTGGAATGGCTGGACCAGCTCGATGAGGACCGTTCGTTCATCAGCGTGGTGTCGATTGCCGAGATCCGGCGCGGCGTCGCCCTCATGGACGAAGGCCGGAAACGCGAGGCTCTGGCCGAATGGCTGGCGCAGGATCTGCCGCAGCGTTTTGAGCAAAGGGTTCTCCATGTAGACGAGCCGATCGCTTTAGCGTGGGGCGATCTGATGGCCCAGGCCAAGCGTCGCGGCCGCGGTCTGTCATCCATGGATGCCTTGATCGCCGCGACAGCGACCGCGAAACAGCTCACCTTGGCGACCCGCAACACGAGGGATTTCGAGGGGTTTGCCTTCGAGCTGTTCGATCCTTGGACCGCCTGAATCCCGTTCGAAACCCCGGCCATCTGGGAGGGCTGCGTGACCGTCTACGGCCTCCCCTCAGGCGCTAAGGGTCTTCTCGACCGGGCAAAGCGGAACCGCTTGTCCAGCAGGGACTGAGAGGCCATGATTGAATATGCGCGAACGCAATACCTATCGCGCCCCCTGACTTTAGCCGGATCGGCCGAAGGAAAGGTAAACGCCGGAGCGCGCATTCATGGATCCCAGGATCGTCGACAGCCGAGACGATTTCGCACAATGGGCGATCGATCGGGCCAATGCGATCCTGACCGATCAAGGTTCGAATCTGGCCACCGCTTCGCGCCGCGGAGACGAAGCACAAACCCGCGAGACTGCTCACGCGCTTGGTCAAGCGATCGTGGATGCGCTGCTTGAGGCGTTCGACGGTCTCGTATGCGAAGAATGAGCCCATGGCTCGACCCACGCGCGCGACCGTACCACCGATCAGCCGTCTGTGGACACACCGATTCATCCGCCATCACGATTTCGGCCTACGCAGACTTCTGAGAAGCGCTTCCGACACCTCAAGTCGCCCTTCCCCCTCGTCACCATCATCCGCCGATCTGCCATGGGTCTGCGCTGCGGCCTTCTGGGTATCCAGTTTCGCGCGCAAGAGCGCCATCACCATTGGCCAGGCCGAGAATTTCCCGTCGCGGGCCCTGTCCGTCAGGCTGCGCAAATAGCCGCCGGCGCTCTTGATCTGATCGGCGCGCTGATAGATGGCAGCCAGCGTGATCGCCGCCTGGCGTTCGCCCAGCGCCTCGCAGGCCTCTCGCCAGGCGCTGGGGCTGACCCCCAGCATCGGCCGGGCGACCTCCGCCGCCGCCAAAAAGTCGCGCCAGTTGCGGATTTCGCCATCCTTGGCCAGCTCGCGCCAGCTTCCGCAGGCGTCCAGCACGATCCCCAAGGGCAACTCCCGCTTGGGCAAGCTGTGCAGGTTGTCGTTTTCCGCAGCGTTGCCGGTCGCTTCTTCGTTATTTCCTGTGCCGCTTTCAGATTCAGAGATGGAGTCTGGGTTTGAATTCTGTATGTGGCTACCGGAATGGGACTCATTGGCGTCCGGATTCTGTGTTTTCGTGAAAGATTCCAGCACGTCACGAACTTCGATCCAGAGCAGATCCAGGTCCTCGCAGATATCCTCGAGGAGTTGCCGGGGAGCGGTTCGAGGGAGCCGGCCGATAATCCCTTGATAGGTTCGGGTCATCTTGCCCCAATTGCCTGGAACCCCCTCCTCGAGGCCGGCGTCGATCATCTTCACGATGTCCCGGCGCAACAATGTGAGGCGCTCCCTGGCAGCCCTGTAGGCGCGCTTTTCGGTCTGAACCGTCTCAGCCAGCTCGGCGAACTCCCCGGCTCGCGCGACGATCGGCGACAGATCGAAGCCGTAAGCCTGTTCGATCTGCCCGCCCCTGCCCTTGCGCGCAAAGCGTTTGCCGTTTGGGCTGTCCCGGCGGATGATCAGCCCGCAATCGACCAGGACGGCCAGATGACGCCGTAATGTTGTCGCCGGCATGCCGTTTGCACGGGCCATGAGCTGCTCGTTCGATGGCCACACGACGAGTTCGCCATCGGCCGAAAGCTCCATATCCCGATGGAAGGACAGCAACGCGTTGAGGATCGCCAGTGAGCGATCGGTGGCGCCGATCAAATCCTTGGCTTCACGTATGAATTTGAAGACATGCCATTTCTGAACGCTGGCGCCTTCCGGCATGGCGTTTGCTGCGACCTGGCTGGCCATCATGGCGAGCGTCATCGGCCGCCGCCCAAAGGGCGTCGTTGTGATATGCGTCTGCATCTTCTCTCACCTGTCGTTAGGCAAAAGAAATCCGCTCGCCGAAACAGCGCCGAGACTCTTGACAGTGATTCGCGGATTTGCGATTCTCGATCTTGTCAGAGAATACGAGAAGGGCTTCCGCGCGGTGACGTTCGGGGGCCTTTTTCTTTTGCTGGTTCGATCTCCGTTATCTATTTTCCGACTTCCTGAAGGCCTCGTAGAGGCTGTCCAGATTCCTGGCGAGCCATTCGCCAAAAGGCTTTGCTCCCTTGTCCTTGAACTCGAGCGAGAGACCGCCTGCCCCGGGATTGACAGCGACTACGAGCGATCGATCCTCTGGAGCCCAGTCCTTCGATCCAGGAATGACACGTGCTTTTCTCGGGGTTCTAGTGCTCTTTAGAAAACTCAAAAGAAGATTGAACCCTTGCTCGCTGTCTTGAGCTTTGGCGAACTCGTCGGCCTCGACAAACTCGACCGATCTTTCCGCGTTCGTCGGATTCTGAACCAGCTTCTTCAGTTCTTCCCAGCGGTCTCGGCCGACTCCCTTGGCAGCACCAACAGCGCTCAGAACGGGTTTAGGTATCCCCCCGGCGACAGACAACATGCGCGAGAGCAGCGTATCATCCACAGTCAAAGCAGACTTGATGGTGGACCTGGTCATTCCTTGGTCGAGCAATCGCTGCGCGAACAACGCTTTCTCGATAAATGACAGATCGGACCGGGCGGTATTTTCCTGGCCCTGCGCAATTACGTGTTCGATATCGGCGAGCGGCTTGACCACCGCTCGGACCAGAGTCCCGAGTTCTCGCGCTACCTTGGCCCGACGATGGCCGAACACGATCATGTACCGGCCCGCAGCATCAGGATGCGGACGCACCAAGATCGGCGTCGATTGGCCAGACTGCTTGATGGCCTCTCGCAGCTGTGCGTACTCTTCATCGCTTTCGTCAATCCGGTCGGAGACGAATGAGCTATCGAGGTCAGCTGGATCCAGCGAAACCACTGTTTCACCTGCAAGCATCTTCATGCTGCTCTCGGCAAGTTCGTCGAGAGACTGCCGCATCGAACGCGATGCACCCTTCCTCGTATACTCGGATCGAGCTTCCGACGATGATTGTGATCTCTCAGCATTCAATGAAGCTGTCACGCTTGCGAGGAGGTGTTTTCTAGCCATTCGCACACCGAGGATGACCTGTGAACGTGTTGAAATTGTAAGGCGAATTGCCGATCTGCACGGCTGTCAAGACAATCATCTGCGCCCCCACGCCTTGTGAACAAGGGAGACGATTTCCGCATTTACGGCGTTCAAGCTCTCAATCGCTCGCTCATATGTCGTGCGAGTAAACTGACTTTTCTCGACCTCGTAGAGGGTTTGCTTCGTAATCCCCGCATCGGAGACGGCAGTGGACTTGAGCATCTGATTCTTCAACATGCGCTTGTTGAAGAGCGCCTGCAGGAAGCCCACCATCTGGGCCTGAGGGCCATCGGTGGGCTCGTAGCGCGTAACCAAATAGCGAAACCACTTCAGCCGGACAGTGGCCCCGGCTTCCTTGATAGATTGAAGAATGCCGCCAAGCATTAGCAGGAACTGGCTCATCGACATGACATCGAGCATCTGTGGATGCACAGTGATAAGAACGGATGTCGACGCCGTCAGCGACGTTAGAGTGAGGTAGCCCAGTTGTGGCGGGCAATCGATCACGACGACATCATAGCGATCGTCGACTTCGCCAAGTGCGGTGGAAATGCGCGTAAAGAACAAGCGGCCTTCTGGCGAATTTCGATTCGATGCCGCCAACGGCGTCTCGCACGTATGCTCCTGGAGCTCTAGATTGGCAGGCACGATATCGAGGCCAGGAAAGTTCGTCGGGCGGATAACCTCCTTAATCGACTTTCTGTACTCGTCATACCGTAGCGCTTCATAAAGCGAGAGGTTCTTGTCGAGTTCGGGCTGCACGCCGTGAAGCGCAGACAATGACGCCTGGGGATCTAGGTCGATCACCAGCACGCGATGCCCGGTCAGCGCCAGATACTGCGCCAAATGGGCGGCGGTCGTAGTTTTACCGCTGCCGCCCTTAAAGTTGACCACTGAGATAACCTGAAGCGGCTCGCCAAGTCGACGTTGCGGCACATAACGCTTAAAGTCCGAACGGCCATGTTTGTCGAGGTAGTGACGCAGTTCCAACATCTGCTGTGCTGTATATGAACGACGACCGGAACTTGAGACGTCCGGGGCAGGACCCTTGCCCTCGAGGTGCAGCTTCTTAATATGGTTCTGCGTAACTCCAAGAAACTCTGCCACCTCGGCCGACGAGAACCGCCGCAGTCCCTTCAATGCATCGGGAGGATACTGTTCAAGCCGCAGCATGTTCAGTTTGTCGGAAATGAGCTCTCCTTGCTCGAGAATCTCTTCGTCGAACTCAAGCTCAACATCGATCTCTGGCATCACATTCATCGGCGCCTATTTCCGGAATAACGCTTTTCCGCAGCGAACTGCATCGTAAGCGTGATTAATGGCCGATTCGGACGATCCAGCAAGAAGTTTTTCGTTAACAGAAAGTAACCGTCATCCAACGGCATACGGCGCCCTGAGACAACCGGACAAGGCTTCACTGAGAACGCCCTCATCCGCGCAATGACCATGCAAACGACGCGGAGCGAGTATCGCGCCGGGCCTATGCTGCTGAAATGGCAGCAAAACTCTTCGCATTGCACGGCTGTCAACTCCACCTCATTCGTGACAATCGAAGGGCTCGATCGGAATTGAAACCCGGACTGACGTACCTTTGGAATATTCCGAACTTAGCACCAGCGTCCCGTTGAAAGCCGCCGCCATCTGCGTACAGCCTGTCAGCCCCAACCCGGTATGTGAGCCCGCGCGTGTAGAAAAGAACGGCGTTTTCGCCCTCGCCACTACCTCGGCCGACATTCCCGGGCCGTCATCGACAATCTCGACCACCAGGTCGCGCCGCTTGGAGAAACGATGATCTTTGACCTTCGCGGCGACGGTGATCTGGCCCTTCTGCTGGGCTCCAAGCGCGGCCTCGGCATTCTGGACGAGTTCATCGAGGATCAGTCGCATGGGCGCGGCCGGCACCTGTACCTGAGCGGCGTCCGGGCTGACGCGCATATGAAGTTTGCAGGAACCGATCGCGCTTAGCTGATCGAGAACCGTCGCCAGACTTTCCCGTCGGGTATCCCTATTTGCATACGCTATTGTGCCGAGACCGTTTGTGATGGCTTCCAGCTGCTGGACCGCTTCTCTCGCCGGCATCAGCATCTCGGGGTTCTTTACGTTGTCTTCGTCCTGGTAGCCCAGAAACAGCTTCAAGGCGGTGACACGCGACCGCGTCATGTGCGCGTAGAGCGAAGAGAACGACCGCAAGTGCTGTTCCTGCCGTCTTGCGAGCGCATTTCGCAGATGGATGATCGCATAGCCGACGGCGGCGAGTACCAACGCAACCGCAAACAGGAACCTGTTTCGTGACGCCGCTTCTTCAATGTGAGCCGTCGTGTTCAATGTCTCGGCATGCGCAACCGCGGTGCCGGAAACCTCGAACATCCGCTGTTCCAAATCGGGCATGACCTGAAGCGCGCCCTCGAAGTCCGTGCTGCCCTCGAGTATTGGATCGAGATAGTCGCTTGCCACGGCCTGCAAGCCGCGCAGTAGCTCGACATCGCGGTCGCCGAGAAATTTTGGGGCATATTCGAGCTTTAGCAGCTGGTCTACATTCGCATTGAGCAGGAAGACCTGGCGTTTGAGATCAGCTTCCATCCGGCCGGTCGCCGCCGCCAGGCGCAGCTCGCCGTGGATACGAGCAAGATGCTCACGGATCTGCGTCGTCCGCCACTGAACCTCGTACGTCTGACTATAGTTCAGGTCCGATTCGGCACGATACTGTTCGGATCGGACGAAGGCACCGCCGCAGAGAAGCAGCGCGATACCCAAGCTTGCGAAGGGGAGGGCGGCTTTGAGCCCCGGCGCATACCCCCTCATTCCACCGGCCTGACGGCCACGACGAACCAGACCCAGATCGAATTGCGGGCGGGTATATTCCGCAGGGAGCTGATCATAGGGCCAGACGAGAAAGATCGGTCCCTGCTCCTCGGGAGATAGCGGCGTGAACTCCTGATCTGACTTGCATCTACCAGCCCGCATGTCCGCGCTCACGCAGGCGCGGTCGATCGCAAAGATCGGCTGGTAGCTCTGGATCTCCTTGAGCAGGATCTCCGAGGTGAAATTGTCGTAGGCGATGAACTGCACCGACTTTGCGGAATCCAGGCCGTGCTTGAGCAGAACGTCGGCGATCCTCGGTCCCCGGAAACTGATGGCCTCACCTTCCTTGGTCCACGGAGTTCGTGTTTCGATCTCGACGTTCTTGAAATCCGAGCGCAGCCGCTCGACGGGATATCGATCAGAAACCGTCCGCTGACTACCCTCGATGGTCAGAATGCTGGGATCAGAGTAGGCAGCGATGGCCGTCGATGCGAAGGCTAACAGCCCCGAGACGGCGCTGAGGAATGTTTCACGTCGCATGGGCAACCTCCGCATCGAATTGCCTTTCCCCGTCATCGACCGAGTACAAGACACAGGGGCCACTCGACCCCCGAGGATCGTAGATCAGTTCCTTGCGCGCCATGGCCGCGGTGATCGTCTGAACGCCTGCCAGGCCGTAGAGGTGGTCGTGCAGCTCGAGGAACACACGCTCTATCCCCGGCAGTGACGCGTTCTGGAGCAGGTCCAGTTCGGCTCCTTCCACATCCATGACCAGGACGTTGATGCCGTGCTTCGCTATGAAGGCATCGATATCCCGCGACGTGATCTCGATGACCTGCTGGTATGGCCCTTGGTCGGCAAACCCCGACGACATCCAGAAATCCGATCGCCGGAAGAAGGAAACCTTCTGGGGAGGTCCTGCGGCGAGGATACCGTTTGAGAGCAGGACATTGCCGTTGCAATTCAGCTCAATAACGCGTTGGGCAAGCTGGGTGGTCTGCGGATCGGCCTCGAAGCTCCAGACGCGAACGTCGTCGACCGACGCTATGATCGATGTGATGACTCCCAACCCGGCGCCAAGTTCGAGGACACGATCCCCGGGTCGAATCGCACGAGCAATCCGTCGCGCCTCGTTGGCCTCGTAGCTGCCGCTCTGCAATGCTCGCCAGATTTCGGCGGAAACTTCGTCGGGAGAGATCGGCACGCGCACGCCGTGGACGGTGAGTTCGGTCATCCGTCAAAGCCCCTTCGGAAGGCGGCCCAGTTTCAGCAGCTTGGCGCGCGCCTGCTTATAGTATTTCTCGGCGCTTGCCGGGTTGATCCCGGTCTTGCCCGACATGGTCTCGAAGACTTCGCGGCGCTTCGTTCCCGCCTTGCGGCGCATCATCATAGCGAGAATCTCGTCTTCACGCGGGGTTAGGGTAGGGAAGCGCACATCCGGCTTCGCGGCGTCCAGCTCGGACAAGCGGATCGGCGTCTCGCCCCTGTCAATCTGCTCGAGGACATTGCGCAGCTCGCCTGGCGCCAACCCGGTCTTGCAAACATAGCTCCTGGCGCCGAGCAATCGGCAGGCCAATGCCTCGTCCTCGTCATCCGAACCGGTGACGACGATATGTGCGGCGTCCGGTGCGGCCTCAACAATCGTCTCGACCACGTGAAGTCGATCATGACGCGAAGTGGGATCGAAGCCTGGCAAGCCCGGGTCCGTAATGACAAGGTCGAACCGATCTTGCTCGAGAAGCTGTCTTGCCATCGGAAGGGTTTGGGCGCCGGCGACATAACAGTCGCGCAGCCCCGCGCGAAGTTCGGTCATGAGGGCCAGGCGCATCAGATTCTGGTCTTCGACGACGAGGGCTCGGTGCATGAGTCGGTCTCCCGATCAATCGAGTTACCCCGCCGCCCAGCACGATGCATAAGACCGCATATTCGCGCTGGACAAAAGGGGATGAGGCCATCCCCCTTCGCCAAAAACGGGAGGCAAATGCCCCCTTTCAATCAAACTTGATTGCTGAGAGTAAGATTCGGCACGCCTCGCACGATTTGGCAAACCTTCGCATGCGGAGAAGGCTATTGTGGAGAGAACCGGATGCCTATCAAGTTGAACGGTCGGGTGGTTACCATCCGACAAGCAGTATCGCTGCACAACAGAACGCGCACGACTGCGAATCGGCTGAACGGATATTCACGAATGCCATGGTCGATTCTGCTCTATCCTCTCGCCCAGCTCAACCGGCTACGCGGAAAGACCGCATTGGAAGCTGTGGTTGCTCTTGATCCAGCGGATTGCGAGGAGGCGCGCGAGAAGCTCATTTACCTGATGGCGCTCATGTCCTCGAACGCTGTCACCCTGCCGCCGAGCGACGTCCAACGCGCTATTCTGACCCTGCGTCCGTTCAAGTCGGACCTTGGCGACGCTCTCTCCACCGGGCCTTGTGGGGACCGCCATCGAGATTGGCGAAGACCCGCCTCCGATATCTAAGTTTACCAGCGCGACAACACAATCGGATGTGTAACCGGACGGGTCAAAGTGTCGTGACGACTATCGGCGCAGGCTGAACCAGTGTCGCGTGACATTGCCGTCATCGTGCCGGATGTCGAAATAGTATGGGTCTTCGCGGAGCGGCCGGGCCGTGGTGACAGTTTGCTGGCAATCGTCACGGCCACCGAAGCCTGAGGGGCAGGTGTCCCGCACCTGCACGCAAAGGTCGGGCTTACCGCCGCGGTGGTCCTGGTTGCTGTAGCCGATGTTCCAGCCTGCCGGGCAATCGTCATAGGCTTCATAGCCCGGTTTTCCTGTCCCGGCTTCGGGGCAGGTCGGCCAGGAAAATCCCCAGTTGCCCATCGCCGAAATCAGGCGATACATCGGAGCGTGGCACGCCGGTACGCCGCGCCAGGACGGGTTCGAGGATGACGCACACAAGAGCACCTCGCATCCCCATTCACTCGCCTCAGCACGGTCCGGAAACCACATCCACGTCGCCACGGCGAGGATTGTCGCTGTCGCGGTCAGCCTGACTCCGTTCATGGGGACGTCTCCTTCGATCAGCCTATCGATCTGTCCGCTTGGGGCGCCTGCGCGCATCTTCGAACGGCGGAGAGATCTCGCTTTCGCGTTCGGCAAGCAGGTTGAAATCCGCGATCGGTCGCCGGGACAACGTCCGGTCCACGGCCTTTGCGCGCCATTCCGGCATATCGAGCACATAGGTGGCCCACATGCCATGCCGGGCGGACATCGCGTAGTTCTGCCAGGCGTCATACTCGGCTGGCGCCCGCGCGATCGATGCGGGCCCAGCCGACCCGTAGCATCTCGAGGGCAAGATCACGGCCACGCATGGTGCAGCGGCCGAGAAGGGCGCCATCGACATCCTTCGCCAGAACCGAGCAGGTCACCTGGGCGTTGCCTACTGTCCGTTTCAACCACGCCTTCGCCAGAGGCCCGCACGGCACCGGCTTCGGGATCGCGCTTTCGCCGTGGCGGCGAGGATCGTAGGCCCATTGCGGCAGTTCACAGCTGTCGATCGAAGCCAGTCGTGCCTTGTGCCGGCTCATCGGGAACCAGAGCGTTCTGCCATCGATGACAGATGTCCGGCCGTCGATTCGTATTGCCTCGCTCAGTTCGGGAACCGAGTTTGCTTCGACGGAAGATCGTCTTTGATCGCGCAGGAGGTCCGCCGCATGGGCTGGATAGGCCTGGGCGGCCAGCAGCAAAGCCGCGACGGTCGACTTGACGGCCGCTGACGTCATGGCGACGTTCCTTCACCGGCCGCGCCTTGTCCGAGCAGGAGCGCCGGGTGCTGGACACCGTCGAATTGCCAGAGACCGGCCTTCTTTTCCCGGGCGGCCTGCTCCACCACGGCGTAAGGCGTGTGATGGGGCAGGCCGCGTTCGTCCAGGGACGCGAAAGCAAACCCGGAGGAGATCATCAGATTGGCCAGATCCAGCCTGTCGGCGCCGATCGTTGCGTAGCAGGACACGAAGACCGTTCCAGCCGATTGCGCGACCTTCGCACAGACGGGATGTGTATCTGCGATGTAGGCGGCCAACACGGCCAAGGAGGCCTCGCCACAGTCGCGACGAGCGCCCGAATTATCGATATAGGCTGTACCGCGCAGACAGGCCTGCACGCCGAAGAGACGGAAATGTCGGCCGCTGTCCTGCCAGCTGTCTCCGCTTTCGAGCGTCACGCCTGGTTTCAGCTCGAAGTAACCCTCCGGCGGTGTGGCCGTTGCCGGCGTCAAACCGACGGTCAGCGACAGGAAGAGGGCAGGGGACTTCATTGGCCGGCAACCCTTGGATCCGCCCACATGCCGTAGCCGCGACGACCGATGTCCTCGGCCTCTTTCAGATCGGCTCTTGTGGGTGTCCCGTCCGCCCGCTTTGCGATGCGGTGAGTGCCGAGCGAGACCAGCTGCTCCTCGAACATGTCGATCGAGTCGAGGCTGCCCGGGTAGTTGTAGTAGCCGTAGCAGGTTGCGTCCTGCGCCTGCGCGCCGGACTCGCTGACAAAGGCGCGGCAGTAGATCACACGGGGCGACTGGAGCAGCGTTGCCAGACCATGGCGAGCGTAGTCGTCACAGGACCCGGCAAATCCTTCCTTGCGATTGACCATGTCGCCCGCGCAAGGCTCGATCCCGTAGAGGTGCACCGTCAGATTCGCGTCGACGCGGAAGTCAGTAGGCGACACTGCCTTGAATCCGGAAGCCGACGCATAGCCTTTGCGCTCCGACACGTTCCCCTGGCCGTCGTAATATTCCATGACCAGGACGGTCTTCCCGGGTGCCGCGAGGGAACGAACATAGGTTTCGTCCACCGGCCCGGCCGCATAGGCCGGCAGGCATGCGCCGATCACCGCCAGGCAACTGGCCGCTCGTTTCAATGCAATCGCCTCCAGGTTGTCACCTTGCTCGACATTGACCTGCCTCCTCTCTCTTTGCAAGAAAAAATCACAATCAAATTGACATTGTTTTTTCTCTCGCCTAACCATTCCTGCATCTGTCGTGACAAGGCTTTGGATGCGGACCCATGGCGATGCAGGCAAAATCACCGTCGATAGCGCCGATCCTGGCCGTGACAATCCTCACGAGCATATGCGTTGCCGCGGCCAAAGTAACATTGGCTTCAGAACTGTCCTCGCGCCTGGCATTCCAGCCGGTCGAGACAGGCGAAAATGGACAACAACATGATGATGTTCCGTCGTCCGCTGACGCCGTGGCCGAAGCACGCTGGGCGCGGCTGCCTGACGACTACGTGCTGGGAGAGGGTGGTCAGATAGTTCCCCAAAACCAGGCGCCCGAGCTGATCGGAGTGCCAGCAGCCGAGGTCGTCGGGCTCGAATCCCGCGGCAGTCATTTTGATAGTGGTATTCAGCCTGGCACGCCGGAGTGCGGGCCGTCTCCGGCAACGCCTGCTGAGATCACCCGCCTCGTGATCGAGGCGGCAGAACGGCACGATGTCGATGCGGGATTCGCCGTCGCGGTTGTGACCGCCGAAAGCCGGCTCGATCGGCTGCGCAATTCGCCCAAAGGCGCGCGTGGACCCATGCAGCTAATGCCGGCGACGGCCGAGCGATTCGGTGTGACCGATATCTGCGATCCCGAAGAGAACATTGATGGTGGGGTCCGCTACCTGCGCGAACTAGCCGACGAATTCCGCAATCCGCTTCTCGTTGCCGCCGCTTATAACGCAGGCGCGGGACGCGTGCGCGACTATGGCGGCATTCCGCCCTTCAAGGAAACGCTCGGATACGTCGCCGAGGTCCTCAACATCCAGATGGGTCCTGAGGGCAGCGGTGCGACTGCAAGCGAGCCGCGTGACGTTGTTGATGAGCAGAAATCTACCCCTGCCAGCGGAGTCATCTCGTCGCGCGAACGCCGCCAGTGGATCGGCGGTGTCATGCATTTCTAGCCGGAGGTCATCATGAACGACGTTTCCTATTCGCCTGCTGCTCGGCCCATCCCAATGCCAATTGCATTCGTCACGATGCTGGCCATCTGTCTGCTGTTTGCAGAGCCGGCATTGGCGCAATCCTCTGGCGCCTTTGCGCCGCTGGAAACCGCGGTCCAGATGATCGTGGATTTCATCACCGGGCCGTTCGGACGGCTTCTCGCCATCATCGCGGTGATCGCGCTCGGCTTCCTTGCTTTCGCCGGCCGCCTCTCCTGGTTCACCGCCGGCGCGGTCGTGCTCGGCATCGGCCTCGTCTTTGGCGCGCCGGCGATCGTGGACGAGATGATCGCGGCCGTGGGGAACTGAGCCATGGGCGAGGTCACCGACGAACAACCCCATCTGACGCCGCTGGTGATCGGTCTGACACGGCCGCCAATGATGTGGGGCATCCCTCTCAATGCCTTCTACATCATCGTCGGCTTCACGCTGATCGCCTTCCTCGTGAGCACGAGCTTCTGGTCGGCGCTGATCGCGCCGCTGATCTATCTCGCGCTCTTCGCCTTCTGCAGCCGCGACATCCGGATTCTCGATCTCGCGCAGGTCGTCGGTCGCCGCACACCTCGGACGCCCAACCGGCTGTTCTGGCGCACCAACTCCTACGGGCCGTGATCATGTTGAACGTCGTCATCGAAGAGCTTGGATTTGGACGTGAGAGCCGGCGCGAACGGCCCATGTCGATCCACATCCCGTATCTGCGCCATGTCGCCGACGCCGTGATCGGCCTCGAAAGCGGGGCGATCCTTTCGGTGATCAAGCTGGATGGTTTGTTCTTCCAGACCGAGGACCAGGCCGAGCTCAACATGCGTGCGGCCGTCCAGAACACGCTGATTCGAGCGCTCGGCTCGAGCCGCTATTCGCTCTGGTCGACGGTGATTCGCAAGGAGGTCAAGCCCTGGATCGGCGGGATCTACTCGGACCCGTTCTGCGATCTTCTGAACACGCGCTACGTGGCATCGTTGCGCGACAAGCGCATGTTCACCAACGAACTCTACCTCACGATCGTCCGTTCCGGAATGCGCGGCGCGCTCGGCGCCGCCGAAGGCTTTTCAAGACTGCTCGACCGCTCCTCCGGCAAGGAGGTCCTTGAGCAGCGGCTGCACGAACGCATCAACGAACTCGAAGAGATCGTGGGCAACGTCACGCGTGAGCTGCAAAAGTACGGCGCGCGTCCGCTTGGCGTCGTCTACCGGGACGGCGAGCCCTATTCGGAACCCTGCGCCTTTATCAACACGCTGCTCACCTGCGGCATCGCGCGCGATATGCGCCTGCCCCGAATGGGCATCCGCAGCTATGTCGGCACGTCGCGGCTACACTTCTCGAAGCGGGCGTTACAGGCGCAGGGTCCGACCGAGGCGGAGAATCGCTTTGGCGCGATGATGTCGATCAAGGAATATCCTCCGTTCTCCGGACCTGGGATGCTCGACGGGCTCCTGCAGATGAATCACGAGTTCATCTGCACCCAGTCGTTCACGCTTGCCGACAAGCCGATCGCGCAGGAGCGCATTTCCCGGCTACAGCGTCAGATCCATGCATCGGATGAATCGGGCAGCACCGTCGAGACCGATATCGATTTCGCGCTGAACAGCCTACTCAACCAGGAAGCCGTCTTCGGCTATCACCATTTCAGCCTGCTGTGCCTGTCGCGCGATCTCGCTGGGCTCGACAAGGCCGTCGCCGAGCTCGGCTCGTGTCTCACCGACATGAACATCAACTGGCTACGCGAAGACCTTAACATGGAGGCTTCGTTCTGGGCGCAACTGCCGGGCAACCACGCCTACATCGCGCGTTCCTGCATGCTGTCGAGCGCGAATTTTTCGGGTTTCTCGTCGCTGCACAACTTCGCGACAGGCTCGGCTAGCGGCAACCACTGGGGATTGCCGATTTCGATCCTCGAAACGACGTCGCAGACGCCCTACTGGTTCAATTTCCACCAACGCGATATCGGCCATTTTTTGGTAACCGGACCGACCGGGTCGGGCAAGACCGTGGCGCTGACCTTCCTGCTTGCGCAGGCCTTTCGGATCTCGCCTGAGCCGCGGGCCGTCTTCTTCGACAAGGACCGCGGCGCAGAGATCTTCATCCGCGCCGTCGGCGGCGATTATGAGGTGCTCCAGCCAGGCGTTGTCACCGGTTTCAATCCGCTGCAGCTCGAGAACAACGCCACAAATCGCGAGTTCCTGCATCGGCTTCTCAAGGCCATGCTCGACCCGGCCGACGGCCACGGTTTTTCCCAGGAAGAAGAGGACACGCTGGAGCGCGCGATCGGGCGCATCTGCCAGGAGCCGGTCGAACAGCGCACGCTCGCCAACCTGTCCGGCCTGTTGATGGGTCGCGCGCGCTCCGACGCCAACGATCTTCAGTCACGTCTGCGTCCATGGTTCGAGGGCGAGAAGGCCTGGCTCTTCAACGCGCCGCAGGACGTCTTGTCGTTCTCGGGCCGCCGAATTTTCGGCTTCGACATGACGCACATCCTCGACAATCAGGATGTGCATGCGCCAGCGCTCATGCCTTTACCATCGGCTGGACGAGCTGCTCACCGGCGAGCCGGTTCTCATCTTCATGGATGAGGGCTGGAAGCTTCTCCAGGACCCGATCTTCTCCAACTACATCGTCGACAAGATGAAGACGATCCGAAAGCTCAACGGGATCGTCGGGTTCGGCACACAGTCGGCGGCCGATATTGCGCGCTCGCCGCAATCGCACACGCTGATCGAGCAGTCGGCAACCAATCTGCATTTCCCGAACCCACGCGCAGATGAGGAAAGTTACATCCGGCGCTTCGGACTGACCGCCAAGGAATACGCCTTCATTCGCAACACCCCGCCTGAGCGGCGGACGTTCTTGATCAAGCACGGAAACGACTCGGTCATCGCCCGATTGGATCTATCCTCAATGCCGGACCTCGTGCGCGTGATGTCCGGCCGCAAGGAGACGATCGAGCAATGCGCAGCACTTCGCGCGCAACTCGGTGACGATCCGGCGAAGTGGCTGCCTGTTTTCTGCGGCTGGGAGGTTCCAGCATGATTCGGCCTGTTTCCATGCTTTTGGTGTTTGCAGCATCACCAGCGCTTGCTGACATTCCGACGATCGACAATACGGTCCTCGACCAGCGCGAGGATCGCGACCGGAAAACCGGCGAGATCGAGAAGGTCGATGAGGAGCGCTACGTCAACAATCAGAGCGTGACCTGCTCAATGTACCGGCCAGGCCGAAAGGATGATCCGGTCGCAGCGGCGAATGCCAATCCGGCGATCGCCGGCCTCGTTCGTCGGATCGCGCGGGAAGAAGGTGTCGACGAAAACCAGTTCCTGGCGCTCGTTTACCAGGAAAGCCGTTTCAATCCTTGTGCAAAGTCCGGTGCCGGGGCGATCGGCCTCGCCCAGCTTATGCCGGGAACCGCCGGCGACCTTGGCGTCGATCCCTACAATATCGATCAGAACCTGCGCGGCGGCGCGCGCTACTACAAGCAGCAGCTTCGAAAGCTACAACGGCAATGTCTCGCTGGCGCTTGCCGCATACAATGCCGGCGCGGGGAACGTGAACAAATATGGCGGCATCCCGCCGTTCAAGGAGACGCAGGGCTATGTCGCCAACATAACCCGGAAGTGGCTGCCTGCCTTCGGCGGCTCCGACAAATCGGGCATTCCGGTCAACTATGGCGGTGGCGGCGCCTATGCGGGCGCCCGGACCAGCACCATGATCGCAATGGGCCTGACCGCGGCGATCGGAGAGGGGTCCGGCGATGTCACGTCCTGGCTGACGCAACTTCGCGACATGAGTTCGGGCACGATCCAGGACAGCTGGGATCACAATTCGGGCGCGCGCAACGCGAACATCGAGCTCATCAATCGGCTGATCCTGCTCAGTATGGCCTTCGCCGATCTCACCAATTCCACCAACGCCATGACGCTAGGCGACCTGTCCGGCACAAACCGATCGACCCGGTATGAGACGGGCAACGAAGGCGACGATCGGCCAGTGGCTGGCTTCTGCGACGGGCGCGAAGGCTTTGTCTGGGACGCCGACGCGAAGGCATGTGTTCAACACATCGACGCGCAGGCGCAGCTGCTCCTCGATATTCAATGATGGAGATCGACATGAAACGCTCGTTGGCAATTCTGGCGTTCGTCGGCGCAGGCATAGCGCCGGCAGCAGCCGATATCCCGGTCATCGACAAGACCAACTACGCGGTCGCACGTGATACCGCTGAAAAGACCGGCAAGATTCTCGATACGAACAAGGAAATCCTCACAACGGTCGAGGAGACCCTGAAGGCGGTCACCGGCGACCGCGGGGGCGACGCTGGTCCCCTGAAGGATATCGCGATCGGCAACGGTTTTAGCGTCTCATCCATGCCGTCCTTCGACAGCATCCTGAAGGGTGGGATCGCCGATTTCGGCTCACTCGATCCCAAAGTGGTCGAAGCTGCCACGCTTTTCATCAACGGCTTGCAACTCGTGCGCTCTCTTTCGGGCAAGGACAACAGCTCGCTGGCCAGCGACAAATCCTATGAGGAGCTCATGAAAACGGTGATGGGCGTGTCGGCTCTGATTACCGGTTCTCAAGCTGCGGTCGAAACCCGCCGCTCCGCACTCGAAACCGCCGGCGGCGACATCGGCAAGGCCGAGGATATCAAAGGCTCTATCGACCAGAACACGCAGCTCCAGGTCCAGACGGGCCTGACGTTGAACGAAATGATCGGCGTGCTGAACGCCGGCGTGCAGTCGTTGCACGCCGAGAACCAGCGCAAGCTGACCGACATGTCGAACACCAAAAAGGCGCTGCGGTACGAATGAGAGGGCGGCAGTGCATCTCGAACGCTTTGGTGTTCGCACTGGCCGTTCTCTCCAGCGGGTGCGGCACACCGCGCGAGAAGACGGCGCCGTGCACACGACCGGCCAATCTGTCGAGCTATGCCAGCACCGGGGACGAATGCGGACCGATGTTTTCGGTCAACGCGGACAGGGCTGCGGCATTGGCGGCGATCCAGGGCTTCGCGACTGGCGACGAAGAATAGGGCAGGGCGGTGGACGATTTCATTGGAGAACTGCTGGATCGGATTGACGCTTCGGGAGAGAACTTTTCCCAGAGCGCGTACGAGGCGCTGAGCCAGGATCTCGAGCCGCTTCTACGCCTGCTCTTCGTCCTTGCCGTCCTGTTCTACGGCGTGCAGCTTTTCCTCGGGACTTCCCGCCTCAGCGTCGCCGAAATCATTGGTCGGCTGGTGCGTGTATTCGTCATTCTCATTTTGGTCGGCACATGGTCGAACTTCAACGATCTTGTCTATGACTGGCTGACGACGGTGCCGGAGGCGGCCGGCCGCGCCATTCTGGCGGCGTCGGGGCACCGGCGTGACCGAACCCACGAACGGGCTGTCGCAAATCTGGAAAACCGCGAACACCGCCGCAGCGACCTTCTCTGAACAGGCCGGCTATCTGTCCGTTCTGCCGGCCTTGATTGGCATCGTCATTATGCTGTTCGCGGGCATCTTCGTCGCAATCGCCTTGGGAATTCTGGTTCTTGCGAAGGTGATCCTCTGGGTTCTCCTCGGCACAGCGCCGATTTTCATCTCGTGCTTCTTCTTCGATTCGACTCGTAACTATGCCGTCGGCTGGCTCAATCAGTCGCTGCTCTATGCGATGATTCCTTTGTTCGTTTACGTGATCGCCGCATTCCTGATCGCGGCGATGGAACCGGAACTGACGACGATCGACAGCATCTCCGGCAATCGCGAACTGAAGCTCAGCGACTTCGCTGCCTTCATCATGCTGTGCATCGCCGGCGCGTTCGTGCTTTTCCAAGTGCAGTCCTTAGCGCAAGGCATCGTTGGGGCTTTCGCAACCGCCATCGGTCACGAGTCGCGCCGACATGCTTATCGCGGCGTCTATCTCGGACGCGAAGCGATTGGGCAATCGGCACGCCAGACACGGGCTGCCGTGCATCGCGTCCAGGCCCGACTCCACTCACCTCGGCAGGATGGCGTGGGCGCCTCCATGCAGCGCGCGATCACGTCAAATGGAACGCCTCGGCAGACCTGACGGCAGGTTGATGTTGGATCCCGAACAACACGAGAAGGGCAGGGATGGCAGACAAGTCCGAATCCGCGCTGCGGTCCTATTTCCAGCAAGGCGATATCTGGGAGCAGGAGATCATCAAGCGAGCGAAGCGCTCGGCGCGCGTCGCCTGGTTCTTCTCGATCGTCTTTGCCGGGATCGCCATGCTCAGCCTGCTCGCCGTGGTGTTGATGCTGCCGCTGAAGAGCTTCGAGCCCTATGTCGTCACCGTCGACCAGACCACAGGCTACATCGAGGTGAAGTCCGGCCTGACACGGCCGGCCAACCTCAACGAGCAGCAGGCGATCACACAAGCCAATGTCGTGCGCTACATCCGCGCCCGCGAGGGCTACGACCCCTACGCTATCACCGAGAATTTTGGTATAGCAGCGCTTCTTTCCGCGGACGAAGCGGCGCGGGAACTGCAGACTCTCTACAGCGCGGCAAATGCACAGAACCCCACGAAGGTTTATGGCCGGCTGAAACGGGTCCTCGTCGAGATCAAATCGGTGACGTTCCCGAACGCCAGCACGGCGATCGTCAGGTTCTCCACCAACGAACGCAGCGACACGGAATCGGTCGTCCGTCATTGGATCTCCGTCGTGCGCTTCCGCTACACCGACACGCCGATTCGCAACGAGTGGCGCTTCGAGAACCCGCTCGGCTTCCAAGTCTATTCCTACCGCCGGGATCAGGAAACGGTCACGCCCGGAGATGTGCAATGAGGGGCCGCTCCTGGACGGCTGCGCTCATGCTGTGCGGCTCCCTCTGGCCGGCGATGGCGGCGCAGACCCCGAAGGGCGGTTCTCTGGATGCCCGCGTGACCAGCGTCACCTACCAGGAGAACAACGTCGTCCAGGTTTTCGCGACCTACGGCATCTCGACCATGATCATCTTCGACGAGGACGAGAAGTTTGAAACGATTTCGCTCGGCGACACGGAAAGTTGGCAGGTCGTCCCGGCCGAGAAGGGCAACATCCTCTTCGTCAAGCCGATCGCCAAAGACGTCGTTACGAACATGAACGTCGTCACCGACAAGCGCATCTACTATCTCGAACTGCATGATTTCGCGCCCGAGGCTCGCCGCAAGGTTTTTGGAATCCGCTTCCACTACCCGGAGAAGAATCTCAACGCTGCTTTGCGACAGGAGGCCGAACAACGAGCTGCCTGGCCGAACATCTCCGGCATCGACAAGGCCAACGTCAACATCGACTATTCGTTCTCGGGTGATGCGCGCCTGAAGCCGCTGATGGTCTTCGATGACGGCAACAAGACCTTCTTCAAATTCGACCGACGCGTGCCGGCGATCTTCGCGGTCAATTCGGATTTCTCCGAAACGCTGCGGAACTTCCGCAGGGAAGGCGAGACATCGTCGTCGACGGGACGGCGACCCAGTTCACTCTGCGTGATGGCGATCAGTGGATCTGCATCTTCAATCTCAGAAAGCCGGATTTCGCGGCGCCTGATCCGGCAATCCTCGGGCCAGTCGAAGATGACAAGGCCAAACGCCGGCGTCGGAGCGGAAACTGATGAAGCGCTCCCCCGAACTCGAGGCTCTCGGTCAGGGCGACGATTCCGTCATTGCCGACAATGCCGTTCGTCGTAAGCAACTCGTCGGTGGCGCTGTTCTGGTCCTGCTGGGCATTGCTGCCGGCTATCTGGTTCTCGCCGGCAGGCAGCCGCCGGTCCGCGAGATGCTCGACGGCGACGAGGAGTTCACCACCACGACGTTTCGTCCTCCATCCTTTGTGCGCGAGGGAGAGCCCGAGCCGGAACCTCCGGCGCCGGAGATCGTCCAGATTCCGCCGCCACCGCCTCCGCCTCCTCCGGCCGAAGAGGCCGATACGACCGAGTTCGAGGTGCCACCGCCGCCCGTTCCCGGTGCGCCGCCGCCGCCGGAAGCGGTCGATGCGCCGGCTGAAGAATTCCCCGTGCGCTTCCGCTCGAAACTGGTCGTGGTCGACAATGCGACCGCCGGCGGGCAAGGCAGTTTGACCGGCAACGAGGTGGAGGGGCTGACCGTCGCCGGTGAGGATCGCAGCAGCAAGTTCCTCGCCGCAGCCTCCAGCATTGGCGACCGCGGCGCCAAGGCGCGAAAGATCGAACGTATCGACGCACTCGTTCCTGAAGGCACGTTGATCCCTGGAATATTAGAGACCGCTATCGTCAGCGACCTTCCCGGGCAGGTGAGGGCGATCGTCTCTCAGGACGTCTACTCCTTTGACGGTCGACGCATTCTGATCCCCACCGGCACCCGTCTCATCGGTGAGTACCCAGTCCGAAATCACGCGGGGTCAGACGAGAATTTTCGTGGTCTGGACCCGCATGCTGCGCGATGACGGCGTGTCGGTCCGGCTAAACTCGATCGGCGCCGACAGTCTGGGCCGTGCCGGCCTGACCGGGCGCGTCGACAAGAAGTTTCGCGAGCGCTTCGGCGCAGCCATTCTGCTCTCAATCGTCGGCGCCGGCGCCAGCTACCTAACCGGTTACGGCAGCGAGGCGGCGGCCGGAGACAGCGACAATGCGCAGAACGCTGAAGAGCTGGCCCGTGAAACCCTCGCGCAGACCTTCTCCGACATGGCCAACCAGGCATTGGGAGACTCCTTACGAATTCCACCGACGATCAGCGTCAGCCAAGGCGAGCGCATCTTCGTCTTCGTCCGCCAGGACCTCGATTTTTCCGCCATGTACGAGGATCCCGTCACCGAGGCACTGAGGGAGATCCGTCGTGAACGTAATCTCGACTAGCTTCGCCGCCGAACAGAAACACCATTTTCTGAACCGGGCGCTTGAGTCGCTGCGGCCATTTCTTGATGACAGCCAGGTCGTCGAGATCTCCATCAACTCCCCGAGCCAAGTTTATGTGGAGCGGATGGGCTCGGCCCACATGGAACACTATGAAATACCTGAGCTCACCGCCGACGAGATCGTCAACATCGGCGAGCGCGTCGCGGCCACAACCAACCAGTTCATCAACCGGTCAAGTCCGATCCTCAGCGCCGCCCTGCCGACAGGAGAGCGAATACAGGTCGTCCTACCGCCCGCCGCGCCCGAAGGCGGTGCCGTTTCCATTCGCAAGCAAGTCATCAGCAACTTCACGCTCGACGACTATCGCGATCAGGGATCGCTTGATCAGGTGACGGTCGCCGTCGGCGGTCTCAGCGGGACCGATCATACGTTGATCGAGCAGCTCTCGGCCAGGGACATCTACGGCTTCATTCGAACGGCCATCATCAATCGCGTGTCCATCCTGATCAGTGGCGGCACCTCCAGCGGCAAGACGACATTCCTCAACGCGTGCCTCAAATCAGTTGACCTGCAGGAACGTATCATCACGTTGGAAGATACGCGGGAGCTCTTCCCGCCACAGAAAAACGCGGTGCATCTGCTCGCCTCTCGTGGCGACCAGGGAACGGCCAATGTGACGATCCAGTCCTTGCTCGAGGCCTCGCTGCGCATGCGACCGGATCGGCTTTTCGTTGGAGAAGTCAGGGGATCGGAAGCGTTCGCCTTTCTGCGCGCAATTAATACGGGCCATCCCGGCTCGATGTCGACGGTCCATGCCGACACGCCGCTTGGTGCCTACGAGCAGCTCGCCATGATGGTGATGCAGTCGGGCTTATCGGCCGCCTATCCGAAAGCCGATCTCATCTCCTACATCCAGAGCGTCATTCCGATCGTGATCCAGTTGCGCAGGGAAGGGGGCAGACGCGGCGTCTCCGAAATCTTCTTCGCTCGCGGACGGACGGATGCGGCATGACCGGGTCGCTCCGCGTCTTCTATTTCGGCTTTTGCCTAACCGTCGCCCTTGCCGTCTGGCTGTTGGCTTATGGTCTTGGTTTGCAGTTGCTGTATCGCGATGGTCGGGTCCTGCAGGCGACCATCACCACAAATCCGTTTGCCCCATTACAGCAGCTGATCGCCTATGGGGACAGCGGCGTCCTGCGCGTTGTGGCGCTTGGTGCCCTCCTCCCAGCCGCGCTGGTTGCCGGCATCGTGGCCTATGCCGGCCTTCGACCGAACTTGAGCCCCCTCGGCGACGCCCGATTCCAGACCGCGATGACCCTCCGCCGTGATGGATGGTTCCGGCGGAAGGGGAAAATCCTCGGCCGTTTCGGGCGCCAAATCCTTCGTGTCGACGACGATCGGCATCACCTGATTATCGGGCCGACACGCTCGGGGAAGGGGGCGTGCTACGTCATTCCAAACGCACTTTCGCATGAAGGCTCGATGATCGTCACCGACCTCAAGGGCGAGATTTTTCGCAGCACCGCCGGCTATCGCAAGTCCAGGGGCAGTCAGGTATTCCTGTTCGCGCCAGGATCGGAAAGGTCGCATCGCTACAATCCGCTAGATTTCATCAGAGCGGACCGCGGTGACCGTACCACCGACATCCAGAACATGGCTGCCATTCTTGTGCCGGAAGTCACCGAATCCGAGAATTCGATCTGGCAGGCTACCGCCCAGCAGGTCATCGCCGGCGCAATCAGCTACATCAACGAAAGCGTCTACTATAAGGGACATCGCACTCTCGGCGAGGTCACGTCCTTCTTCAACAGCGGCGCAAATCTCCAAGCGATGATGACGCTCATCAAGAAACGGGAACCGTATCTGTCTCGCTTCACGACGGAGAGTTTTAACGCCTACATCGCCCTGTCCGAACGCGCCGCCGCCTCGGCGCTTCTTGACATCCAGAAGGCTTTGCGGCCGTTCCGCAACGAGCGCGTCGTGGCAGCGACATCAGCGACCGACATGGACCTACGCGCCCTGAAGCGGCGTCCGATCTCGATCTACCTCGCCCCCAAGGTCACGGACATCACACTGCTGCGGCCGTTGCTCGCACTGTTTGTGCAGCAGACTCTCGACACGCTGATGATCGAGCACGCGGAACGTTCGGTGCCGGTCTACTTCCTGCTCGACGAGTTCCGTCAGTTGAAGAAGATGAGCGAGATCACGACCAAGCTGCCCTACGTGGCTGGCTACAACGTCAAGATGGCCTTCGTCATCCAGGACCTGAAGAACCTGGACGAGACCTATGGCGAGACGTCCCGCCACTCATTGATGGGCAATTGTGGCTACCAGCTGGTCTTCGGCGCCAATGACCAGGCAACAGCCGAAGCCGTGTCGAAAGCCCTGGGCAAGCGCACCGTCCGATACAAGACCGAGTCCCGCACGATCGAGCTGATGGGCCTGCATCGCCGTACAAAAGGTCGAGCAGTTGAGGGAGCGCGACCTGATGATGCCGCAGGAGGTGCGGCAGATGCCGGGAGACAAGATGGTCATTCTGGCCGAAGGTCAGGGGCAGGTCTTTGCTGATAAGCTTCGGTTTTTCCGGACATCGCCGTTCCGCGAAATGGAGAGCTTCTCACAGACACATGTGCCGGACGTGCCGGCAACCGAGTTCCTGCCGCAGCGGCCCGTGCCGGCAACAATTCCTGCCTATGCTGGCGAGGGCACGAATATCTCGAAAACTGAAGTCCAGGGTGCCCAGGCACCGGACAAGGCAAAGCGTGCCGGTCGAGAACTTTCCGCTTGGGCCGAACCCGCTGATGTTGGCGACAGGCGCCAAACAAGAGCGGTCGCGCCGGCCAAGGCACAGTTGCGAGCAGGGGCCGCAGCGAAAGCAACGCCTGGTCCACTCGATGCTCGTTTCGCAAAAGCCGCCCGGAAACTGAAGGCTCTTACCAAGGCTCCGGCCAGGTCCGGAAACCAGCGTGTAAAGCAAGGCAGTTGGGCTCGCGTGTTCGACGAGACCATTCCAGACGAACTGGAGATCGCCGAGGCCGAGGCGAGCTGACTCTCCACTTTCATCGCGTTCTGTTTCGAGAGCGCGAACATGCCGTTCTTGGTGAATAGGATCGATCGCGTAGTTGGCTCCTTGCCAAGCATACAAAAGTTTGTATACTCCGCCGATGAAAGTGCTTAGGTTTCGGGGCAGCGCCCTCAATGATTTGCGCGCCTTCCCCGAGTCGGCACGGCGTGAAGCGGGCTATCAACTCGACAAGGTACAGAACGAGCAGGCTCCAGCCGACTGGAAGCCAATGGGCACCGTCGGGAAGGGCGTCCAGGAAATCAGGATTCGGGACGAAGCCGGTGCGTTCCGGGTCATCTACGTCGCCAAATTCGCTGAGGCCGTCTACGTGCTACACTGTTTCCAGAAGAAGTCGCAAAAGACCAGCAGGTCGGACTTGGACCTTGCCGCGAAACGCTACGGCGATCTGGTGAAGGAATTAGGCCAATGAGCAACGAAACTTTTGCAAGTGTTTGGGACGCGATCGAAGACACGCCGGCCGAAGCGGAGAACATGAAGCTCCGCTCCACGCTGATGATGGCGCTGGAGCAGCACATCCGGGCAAAGGGCTGGACCCAGGCCGAAGCCGCGCGCCAACTCGGCGTGACGCAGCCGCGCGTGTCCGATCTTCTGCGCGGCAAAATCAACCTGTTCGCCCTCGACACCCTCGTCAATATGCTGGTCGCGGTCGGCCTGCATGTCGAGGTTAGTGTCCGGGAAGCTGCATAATCATTAGCGCCCGGTCTGTGGGCGATGTCACCCTGATCAGAGGACACAATGCCGAACCGGATTCCGCTGGACCCCAAGCTGCCGAAGACTTTTGACGCAACCCCGAACGACACGCGAAGCAAGCAACAACTCGATGCGTGGTGGGATCGTCCCTACGGCATCACCTTGTCGGACGGCCGAATCGAGGTCCGGTGCTTGAATGGTGGGGCGTGGGACCGTTCAACATATCTCGGCGTCGCCGAAAACTACGATGCGGCGTGTGCATTGGCGGAAGCCAAGCAGGCGGAGTGGCTTAAGTTCCGTGAGCGTCCCAGCGTCTGTCTCGACGCAGAACAGGTCTTGGTGATCCGGCAATCGCAGCGGCCGGACGAAGAACCAAAAGAACTCGGGACATTCCCAACCGCCGAGGCCGCCAACGACTATCTGTGCGCCAACTTCCCCGAAACGTAGCCGCTAGGCGGTTGCGCCGTCTGGGCCGCGAGAGAAGTGACAACGGTGCGGCCTGCAGCTTTTCACCAAACGGCGTCGCCCGATCATGGTCATGGAGCACGAGTCCACGCACGAAGCGGTTGCCCACCGCTTCCTGCAGCTGACGAAGCCCTCGGAAATCCTGCGCCCGCACCGTTGCGCTTGCCTTTACCTCGATTCCGATGTAACCGCTGTTCTCAGGCCACGGCCTTGAGTGGCGTGGGGGCATAGGCCCATGGCAGGAGGTCGTCGATCTGGTTTTGCGGATGACCGGCGACGATGCGGGTGATTGCGTCGGCGAGGTAGGCGTACGGGTCGACGCCATTGAGCTTCGCGGTTTCGATCAGCGAGGCGATTGTGGCCCAGTGCTCTCCACCGCCGTCGGAGCCGGCGAAGAGCGCGTTTTTCCGGCTGAGGGCGATTGGCCTGATCGAGCGTTCGACCACGTTGGAGTCGATCTCGACGCGGCCGTCGTCGAGGAAGCGACCAAGTCCAGGCCAGCGCGCGAGCGCGTAGCGGATTGCCTCGGCGAGCTTGCTCTTCTGGCTGACCAGGGTGAGCTTCTCGCGTAGCCACGGCTCAAGAGCATCAATGATAGGTCGGCTCTTTTCTTGGCGGGCGGCGCGGCGCTCTTCCGCTGGGCGACCTCGGATCTCATTCTCGATCTTGTAAAGCTCCGCGATGCGCTGCAGGGCCTCAGTGGCGATCGGCGCGGGGCCGGACTGCGCCAGTTCGTAGAAGCGGCGACGGACATGCGCCCAACAGAAGGCGAGGCTGACGGCGTCGCGCTCGGCCAATGCCCGGTATCCGGCGTAGCCGTCGACCTGCAGGATCCCGACGAAGCCCTGAAGGTGCCTAAGTGGCTGCTCGGCCCTTCGATCGGGCGCATAGATATAGGCGACACCAGGCGGATCGATCCCGCCCCAAGGGCGATCGTCGCGAGCATAGGCGAACAGCTGACCCGTTTTGGTGCGGCCGCGCCCGGGATCGAGCACCGGCGCGGTCGTCTCGTCGGCGAAGAGCTTCGATGAGGCCTTCAACCGTTCGAACATTCGCTCGTGGATGGGCCGCAGCAGGAAGGCCGCCTTGCCGACCCAGTCGGCAAGTGTCGATCGGTCGAGGTTCACGCCCTGACGGGCATAGATCTGGGACTGGCGGTAGAGCGGAACATGGTCGGCGTATTTCGATACCAGCACATGCGCCACCGTCGCCTCGGTCGGGATGCCGCCTTCAACGAGGCGCGCCAGAGCCGGCGCCTGCACCACGACCTCCTCGCAAGCCCGGCAGGCATATTTTGGGCGGCGCGTGACGATCACACGGAACTGGGCCGGCACGATGTCGAGGCGCTCGGCAACGTCCTCGCCCATGACGTGCAGCATTCCCTTGCAGCACGGGCAGATCTTGTCAGGGATGTCGATGACCTGCTCGATGCGCGGCAGGTGGGCGGGCAGTGAACCCCGGTTGGCGCGGCGCTTTCTGACGCGGGCCTCCAGCTTCGCAGGATTGGCAGCTTCCTCAGCAGCGAGGCCTTCTGCCTCGACCTGCTCGACCTCTTCCAGGCCCAGCAACAACTGGTCTACGGGCAGGCTCTCTGCCCTGCGGCCGAAGCGGTGACGCTGCAGTTCCTTGATGATCTGACGCAGCCGCTCGTTCTCGGCACGCTCGGCCGCGAGCATCGCCTGAAGCGCGATCGGATCGTTGGTCAGAGATTGGGCCGGATTGCTCACAAAGCTGATTGAATCATGGATTCCAAAGCTTTGCCAGCGTTCTTGCTGCCCTTGGCATCAACTCGCCGCGACCGGCGCGCGCGTCTCGCGAGCGTCATGCACGCGCCGCCAGTCCAACCCTTCCAGGAGCGCCTGCAACTGCGCCGCCGTCAACCTGACCACGCCATCGGTGATCGTCGGCCAGACGAACTTCCCGTCCTCCAGACGCTTCGCCAGCAGGCACACGCCGGTGCCGTCGAAGTAGACGAGCTTGATCCGGTCAGCACGCTTGGCCCTGAAGACGTAGATCGCGCCAGAGAACGGATCGGCGCCCATCGTCTCGCGCACCAGCGCGGCCAAGCCGTCGGCACCCTTGCGGAAGTCTACCGGCCTGGTCGCCACCATGACGCGCACGGCGCCGGTCGGGCCGATCACGGCGCGTCCTTCAGCGCACGGATCACCGCTGTGATCGTGGCCGGCGACGCGCCATCGCCGAACCTCACCGTAACCCCCGACGCCTCTATCTCGATGGTGCCAGCTCGTCGTCGTGGCGCTCGCCGCTTCGCGCGCGACTTCTGCTCCTTCTCCGCCACGGGGTCGGCCGCGACCAGAACCGCCGGCACGAAGGCGGGCGGCGCCTCAGCCTCCATTCGCTTGCGCGCTTCGCGCCGCCACGTGAACAACTGCTGCGGGGTCAGGCCGTGTCGGCGTGCCACGGCACAGACCGTCTCGGCCGCCTCGTAGCTCTCGGCAACAATCCGGGCTTTCTCCTCCGGCGGCCACTCGCGCCGGCGACCCGAACCAGTGAATATCTCAAGCCGGCGGACGGGCTCATCATCCCTGGACTTAAGCGTAAACTCTGAAATCGGCATATGTCGAAGCCCTCAAGGGCCTCGAACATCGCCCCTCACGCCTCAACGTGAAAGGTGGAACCGGGACATCGCTCTGATGTCCGCTGTCAAGGTTTGAGGCGCAGGATATCATCCGGTCCGAGGAACGGCTGCTCATTCTGATGATCGCGCATGGGTGGAGGCGGAACTGAAGGACGTCGGTGATCAAGCTCTGATGCGCGGGTTGGCTACCGCATTCCCGATTGTGCGTCCGGGGCTGTTCCTATCTTACTGCGGGCGTCGGCCAGGTTGCCGGCCACAAAGCGTCTGACGGACATTCCCCTGCCGTGGTTCCGCCTCCGCCCATGAGCGAGATGAAGCCGTCGCAGCGGTCTACGACCTGATCGCCTGCGCCTCCCTTGCAACGGCCCACATGAAGCCGGCCAGCTCTCGGGCGATTGCTGTGCAGACCACCGTTGTCTTCTTGCCCCGGCCGCTCAACATCCGATACCGGGTCGTCAGCCGGGTCTGTGCCTTCCAGGCGATCTCTCGCACCTTTGGCGATGCTTGCTCGAGACGATATAGCTTCTTCGCGCCGACCCTCGGCGGGTGTCTGTAGGTCCACGCGCTTTCGACCAGCATATGGCGGACGCGGCCGTTCCCGGCCTTGGTGATGCCGCCCCGTCTGACTGTTTCGCCTGTTGATCGTTCTCCGGGAACGAGGCCGAGATACCCCATGAGCTGACGCGGGCTCTCGAACCGCTGTACGTCGCCAACTTCGGTTGCGAATGTTACGGCGACGATCAGCTCTACGCCGCGCAACGTCTGCAGAGCCCGCACGACGGGGGCCAGCGACCAAGCCGGAACGAACTCCTCGATCACACGCTCAAGTCGCTCGACCCGCTCTTTCGAGACGCGGACCGCTTCGACCATTTCCTGAAGCGCGATCTGATGCGCAGGGTGATCGAACGGTTGCTCCTGCAGCCAGCGCAGATAGCGCATCGTCCAGCCCTTCTTGCGGGGATAGATACGCCCGTGCTTGAGCATGAAGGCGCTCACATGCTGCCGGTGGACGCGAAGCGTCTCGACTGCTGCTGCTCGGGCGCGGACAAGATCCCGCATGGCCTCGTGACCTTCATCGGGAACCCACACCGCCGTCAGTTCGCCGGCGCGCAGCAGTCGAGCCAACGCAAGAGCATCTCGGCGATTCGTCTTCACCCGATCGCCGGGCTTCCTTGGGATCAGCGACGGGGCGACCACCATGCATTCATGGCCGAGCGATCGGATCAGCCGATAGAGACCATAGCCGGTCGGTCCGGCCTCATAGCAGAAATGGACGCGATTGAACCTGCAGGCGATCCGCTGGATAACGCGGCGCATGCTCTGATCCGAGGCGTCGACCTCGCCGAAAAAGCGAACTACTCCCTCCCGGCCGGAATCCGCAATCGCCACGGCGTTCCTAAGCTTTGCGACATCGATTCCGACAAATGCTTCCCTATAATCTGCCACGGCTCGTCCTCCTGTGATGAGGATCGGCTCGGCCAGTCCAAGCAACCCTCGGACGCGCAGTGTAGGACGAGCCACCTCACCAACAGAGGCGGACATACGGTCTTACATTCCGATGATCCTCCCGCGACGATCTTCGATCACGACATCGACCTCATCCTGGTCCTTGGTCCGGTAGTGCGAGAAGGAGACGCGTCGCTCCTACCACGATGCGAGCTTAAGGAAGTCCGACACGACGAAGGTTTCGAGCAGGGCGCCGAAGCGCGTCCGATCCTGCTGCAGCGCTCCGTGCTCATCCTCGCGCAATGTCGCGAGTAGCCCGCTGTCGAGAAAATGCAACTTCGGCGTCTTGACGAGGCGGCTCAACCGGTTGCTCGACCACGGCGCCAAGGTCCGGACTAGTCTAGGAAGAGGCGCTCGAGGTTGACGGCACCAGCATGATCATCGAGATCGCGTCAGGGCCTCGTTTGGACGAAAATCACCCTTCAAACAGAGGTCATCATTCCATGAAAAATCACAGGTCACGCGTTTTTCGTGCTCGACCTTCTGCCAATAGCAAGCGAGAGGGCGTGCCACCTCCGCGCCGTCACAAGCCTCCCGATGTGTTGATCGCACACGCCGGACCGCCGGGCAATCTCCGTCGTTGGCATCGACCAGACTAGATCGTGCAGCTCGCGACTTAGTTTCATCATTGCCTTCGGACGCGGCTTGTGCTTGGGCCGTGGCGTCCTAGCTGAACACAAACTCCCTGATGGGAGCCACCCAACTTTCGACCGTACGGTAGAGATCGACAATCCACGCTTCGACGCTGCCGAGCTGGGGCCCGAAGTAAATGAGCGGAGCGATCAACAGAAAGGCGAGCAAGAGCCAAGAACCGGGCCAGCCGTGGTCGTTTTCTGGCAACTCGTCTGGAGGCGGGCCGTATTTATATGGCCAGTTGTCATTCTTCATGACCAACTCCTACCTTTCGCGATCGTCGCGATCGCGGTCATGACGCTCCTCGAGTTCCAGTTCGATTTGGCGAAGACGCGGCACATGCTGCTGCGGCGGATCGGATCTGGCAAGTTCCGCGTCGAGGGTCGGTTTCCTTTCAACGGATCGATCATCGGGATGCCTTGTTCGTTGCTCGGACGGCATCGTCGCCTGCTGCTCGACGATCTGGTCATCGTGCTCCGGCGTCGAACGGACCTCCTGACCCGGATCGCGATGTTGCTCGGCTTCGGCAGCACCTTGGAACCCGCCAGGCGCGCCGTCATTCCGGCGCTTCGCGTCGGCGTCGATTGAATCAGCTTTCTGATCGCTGTTTTCTCCCCTGTCGCTGCGCCTGTTCTCGACGCGGGACAGCTCGATCTGATCGATCGTGCGCTGCAGCTCCTGATCCGATTTCGCGGCTTCGCGCATATATTGGTTGTCGCCATCGATCGCCATTTCCGCGGCCCGGTTGATTTCCCGCTCAAGCCCTGCCCGGTAGCTCGCCGTGTAGGATTGCGGCAGCTCGCGCGCTTCGATCCGCTCAAGCCCCTCACGATAGTGACTAACCTGGACGAGAACCTCGTTTGCTGTTTCGACCACCTGCAGTCCGAACCGCGCAACCTCGGCATTCCAATCAGCATTGGGGTCTTCATACGGGTCGTCGTACGAGCCGTCAGATGCCCGCCCGCCCTCACGGTCGCACTGGCGTTCGGTCAACTCGAGATATTCACGACGAATGTCGACCACCTCGCGCGCCGCGGCCACGACCTCCTCGAAATCGGCGCGATCTGTTGCATCGAGCGTTTGCTCCACCGACGCTAGGACCGCTTCCACGCGGGTTTCATAGGCCTCGAACTCGGGACGCGTCATCTCTCGCATCTGTCCATCCTCATCGTTCACGAGCTCCGTCAACTCTATCATATTGGTTATGTTTTTGACAGATTCACTTGGACTATCTACTAAAACACGCTCATTTTGAGTGTTCTCCGTTAATCGTTCCAGACGACGGCTCTGACGCATTGCAAAGGCGCCCTCGCGCGTGCCGCCCGCCTCATTGGCAAGATCGCCCCAGGCCTCGGCCGCAGACGCTGCATATTGCCGGCTGCGATCGGTTGTTGCGAGAGTCACCTTGTTCGACCGCTTGGCCCTGTAGCGGGTGTGCGCGGCGGCGCTGGTCCCCTCATGCTCGGTCCGGCCGCGATAGCTGACAGGCCGGACTTGATTGCGGGTATAGGCCGGCGCGCTGGCAAACTCACGACGATCAGTCAGCTCCATGTCGATCCCCTGCTCACGCGCCTTTTCCGCCATCACGGAGCGCCATTCCCGGAACATCTGCGGGCTGGTGACGATCCGATCACCGGTCTCCGAGCGCATGGTGACGATCGCATGGGCATGAATGTGTGGCCGCTTGCCGCCCTCAGCCATTTCCTTCGGATCGAGCGCCGGATCGTGAACGGCGAACACATAGCGATGTCCCGCGAACTGTTCGCCCAGGAACTCGCGAACGGCTGCTTCAAACGCGGCCCCATCTGTGCCGGCCCGCGCCGACACGATCAGATGCATGACGTCCCTGCCCCTGCGGCTGTGCAATTCCTTGCGCCATTCTTTCTGGACAAGATCGCCGGCGAGCGCCGCATCCCCGATTAGCCGCCCGGTGTCGTCACGAACTTCCCTGTCGGTCCCAGTGAGCAGTTCGCGCACGCGCGCGGTGCCCCATTCCACGCCGTTGCCGTAACCGTGGAACCGAAAGCTCGCCTCGACATCACGGCCGGCGTCGGAAACCTCAAAACGCTGCTGGACGATCTCGGCAGCTTTCCGGTCGCCGCTCAGCCGCTCGCCCTGCCCATCGCGCAGCATAACGATACCGGAGACATAGACCTCGTCAGGGGATCGCTCCCGCGCGGTGTAGATGAACCGCCGATCACCAAATCCCGAGCGCAGGATCTCGCGCAGCTGGTCATCCTGGTCGACATCATCACGCAGTGATGCTGCATCGACCGAGACATGAAAGACCCCGAGATCCCGGCTGGCAGTGCGATTGTCGAAGAGATGCTCCCACTCGGCGCGCTGTTCGGCAAGCGCGTCCCTTCCGAGCACCCTTTCGCCGCGCTCATTCTCGAGGGCGAGTTCACCGCCCCGCGACGTATAGCTCATCATCGCGCCGGCACGGCCGCCGCCGCCGTAGGAGGCCAACTTGACTACGGCAGGCTGACTGCCGCGCGCCAGCGCACCAAAGCGCGTCCTCATCGAGCGGCCGGCCGCGCCCACGCCACCACGCGACCACCGCGCCCCGATTCCGCCCTGCCGCCGCCGCGCTCGGCCGAAGCCGTCCAGCCGCTCATCGCCGATCCGCGCGATCCCTCCCCTTCGCGGCTCTTCCCAGTCGCTCTTTTCGATATGACCGAGCTGCATTTCATGCACCAGTGTGGCGCGACGGCGCTCCCATTCCCGTTCGAAGGCGCCGGGAAAGAACTCCATCAGGCGCCCTCCCCGCGTCGGGCTGCAGCGGACCGCCGTGTCATCTCGGCGAGTTCGGCAGCGAGCGTGGTCGCAACGCTGTGCGCATCCTTGATGCTGCCTGTGACGTCGCCGTCAGTCGGGACTCTGCCGGTGTTGATGGCTCTGGCAATCTGATTGAGGTTGCCGCCGATCGCCCGCATGCCGTCGGCGAGCAGGCCGAGCACCATGCGATCCTCGTCCCCGAGAAACGGCCGCACGCCGGCGCCCTCCATCGACAGCGACCGGACAAAGGCGGAAACGGTCATCCCGGCGGCGCTCGCGGCCGCCTCCAGCGCATCGAACTCGGCCGGCGAGAAGCGGACATGCGCGACCCTGTCCTTCCGTTTCGACGCTTCGGAAATGCTGCGAACCATCGCCAGCCATACCTCTGATCGTGTGGTGGTTGCGGCCGCAGGCCGCGGATCGAGGGCCTGTCCCTCGATCGTCAGGAAAAAATGTATCACATTTTTCCGTATCCTGCCAACACAAATGGCAGAGATTTTTCCTATATTGACGCTTGATGTGCTTTTTTCCATATCAATATGATTGTGTTTTTCCATGTTCGTGTGTTTCTATATCGATGTGAATCCACGCCCACACGAACATGGATTCGTGTGTGAGTAGAAACACATTTTCTAGGGGAGATAAGTCGATGACCGTCGTGATCGCCGCCATCAATGGCAAGGGAGGCGCGGGCAAGACGACCGCGCTGATGAACATCGCCGGCGAATATGCCCTGCGCGGCGGACGTGTCGCCATGATCGACATGGACGCCCGGAACAACCTCATAAAGTGGTGGACGGACTGTCAGGAGAAGGACGCTCAGCCCGAGGGCATCGAAGTCTACAGCCACAAGACGGCAAGAGGATTGGAACGCTGGATGGAAGACAACAACAGTGTATTCGATCACGTGCTGATCGACACGCCCGGCGAGGACACGTCGATCGTGGACCCGGTGATCGCGGCGGCCGACCTGGTGATCTCGCCGATCCAGCCGTCAAAACGCGAAGTGCTCGGTGCCATCGACAGTTTCGAGAATGTGCTGCGCGTAAACGAAGCGCTGGGCAGGACTTGCCGCCATGGCGTCCTGCGGACCCGGATCACCGTGACGGTCCGGCACACGGAACTGTACCGAAAGATCAGGCCGATCATCGAGGACAAGGTCGGAACCTATCTGTTCCGCACCGAGGTGTTCGAGCGCAATGTCTACAAGGACATCCACAACGGCATCGGCACGCTTCAGATGCTGGAGGTGACGGAGGCGATCGCCAAGGCGCGGCGGGAAACGCAGTCGCTGGTCGCGGAGGTCGACGAAATGCTCATGAACGAGGCGGCGACGGGACGGGCAGCATGAGCGGGAAGGAAAGCCTGTCGCTGGACGAATTCGTCACCGCGCCACGCCGGCAGCGTCCGGCGGCTCCCTCTCACCCCGGGCGCGCGCAGAACGAGGGTGCAGGCCGCGACGAGGGCCATGCCGGACGCTGTGACAGAAGTAGAACGCGAGAAGGGCGAGACGTCCAGCGAAGCGAGCAAGGCGCTGCGGCAGATGAAACGGGCGCGGATGAAAGGGGCGAGCCACTTCGTGAATGTCAATCTGGATCGCGACACGAAGCGCCGGCTCAAGCTGGCCTCCTTCAACCTGGAGACGTCCATGCAGGCCCTTATGGAGAAGGCCATTCGACAGTATCTGGACGCGAACGGATTTTGACGGGAAGTGTGGTCTGCACCGAGCTACGCCGAGAGTCGAGTTGATGTCGTGTCCGAATCCCTGCTAGGAATACTATCGTTTTGGCTCCGATTTTTGGGGTTTGGAGCCAAATTGGGGATTTTCCCGTCTCTTTTGGCGGGGTTGGGGCAGCGAGCGGATTCGAGCGAGCCAGACAATGGCAATCAAGGACGTTACAGACTTACATCGACAGGCATGGCCTTGTCGAAACGGAGGATTCCGAGGCTGGAAAGCCGATCTGGCGCAAGCCGGGATTTGACGGCATTCGCGGTCTCCTCGAAATCGAGGAGGAACTGAGCCGCTTCCTGCGGGAGCGGCGCGATGCGCAAAATCTGAACCGCGAGCAGGTCGGCATGATGGTCGGCCTGCATCACGAAATTTACGCCCGGCATGAGCGGGCTGGAGCCAAGTTACGAGTAACACGGCTACTGCATCTGGCCGAACTGCTCGATTTCTCACCAATCGAAGCGATCTACGCGGCGGCTCCGCAGTTCTTCGGCGAGACCGAGCAGGAGGCGGAGGTCAGGTTCAAGCTCGTGATGCGAATGCTGGACCTGCCGGCTGCGACGGCACAGAACCTTCTCATGCTGGTCGAGGAACTGTCGCCGGACAGCGGGACGGACAACGCGACCAAGCCGACAGACCCGAAACGTCGGGGCTGACTGGGCACGATAGACAGGAACGGTACTATCGACCGATAGGCGGCGTCGACACGGTGAGCCCGCCGCGCCGTGATAAACAGAAGATCGAGGCGGCTTTTCGCCGCCTCGATCGCCGGTCTCATGGGTGGTTAGCTTCGGTCATTGCGAGCACCTCGTCCGGGTTGGCCCCTGTGCTTGCCCACCACGCCGCCTCGGCTTCGGCCTCGCTGTAGTAGACATTCTCGACGCTGAACCTCGCGCCGCTGACGTCCTCGATTTCGGCGATGATCCTACTGAGGCCGCAGAGCTTACCGGCCGGAACCGGCACCGCGATTGGGATTTCTGAGTCGCGGTGATGCCATTCACCGGTGTAGAAATTGAAATATTCGTGCGTGAGATCGTCGACCAGATAGTCGTCGAGAAGCGCGACCGGCTCAATCAGCCACGTTTCATAGTAGGCCATCTGGTAGTGGTGAAGGTCGTAGAAGGCGTCCTCTTCGTCCGATGTGCCGCGCGCTGCAACAAGGGTCCGGTCGGCCGCGAGGATCTTGCGCTGCGCGTCGATCATTCTCGCAAGCTTCGCAGCGACGGTGTCGTGCACAGTGCGGGCGAGTTCGGTATCGCACCCGAGACGACTGGCCAGAACGCGGATCCACAAGCCCGAGAGTTGCGCGAAAAGCATGAGAGTGTTGTGTGCCATGTCATGGTCTCCTTCATCTTGATGACGGAGGCCGGCGACGGGCAAGTCGAGCATCGGGTCAAGGATCGCGCAGCGACCGCCGGAGGCGGCGCGTGGGGGTCCCGATTTTCTGACGGCGCCCGCCAGGTGGACGGCTGAAAATTGGCGGGACCGCGCGTCCTTGAGGCGATGGGAGCGGCCAGTAGACTGGGATGTCAGAGAGATAGAGACCCGCATCCCCGATCGGGGATGCGCCCATATGCGGCGATCAGCCGGCGGGGTGCGCGAGAGGTTGCCCCTCGTGGCATCGGGGGCGGTCGATCCGGTCCCGGATGCCCTGCGAGAGGGGATCGTTACCGAAGGCGGAGACCGCTTCAGCGGGCTCCGTGAGCGGCGCGCGAGCGAAGCGAATAGAGCCCGGTCGGCCGCAGGTCGGCTCGCCCGGCCACCGCACCTCAACCGATGCATCAACATCCTGAATCGATGAGGCCGGACCGATTCATAGAACTCGTTGGACGGCGTTGATCCCAGACGCAACGATCACGTTATGCAAACCGAAGACGCGATCCATCTCCACCGCATCGATCCTGCGTGCAACATGGCACGGTTCTATCGCCTGTCGGCGACCCCGAGCCTGTTCGGCGATATCTGTCTCGTGCGGGAGTGGGGAAGGATCGGCCGGCCAAGCCGTATGCGCATTGACCTCTACGCTAGCGCGGAGGATGCGAAAGTCGCACGCCTTGCATTGGAACGAGCCAAGAGGCGACGCGGCTACCGTGACGCGCCTGGAGATAGGTGAGAAGGATCATCATGACGACCGGGCAAAAAAAGTGGCCCGCGCCGGATCGTCACCCAGCGCGGGCCTTTCGGTTGAGGCGACTATTTCGTCTGCGGATGTCGCAGGAGGGCGGAGAGAGGACCGTCGTGCGGCGGCCTGTCGGCATCTCTGGCCTTGTCGTCGGCAAGCTGCACCGCGACACTCTCGGATAGTGTGAAGCGGTAGCCTTCGGCTAGCGCCGCATGATGGAGCCCATCCAGCGTCTCGAACTCGTAATCGAAAGTGCCGAGCCAGAGCGCAGGGTCATCGGTGACTTGGTGCGGAAACGCCTGCAGGAAGAAGGTGCGAAGCGGCGGATCGTAGCCGATGACGGCGTCGGGATCTGAGCGGCCTCCGCTCGTGACGGTAACGGTGTAGCGGCTCATGGAAGCCTCCTGTTCTTGTGGAGCGGAACGGGCCGGCCCCTTGTGGGGCCGGCCCGTCGCGGCTCACTGCGGGTTGTTCCAGAGGATGACCTTCTTCGTCTCGTCGCCGCCGGGGGCGGGAGCGAGGTTGCCGAAGATCACGCCGATCTCGGGAGCCTCGAGCTTGACCGAGAGGTATTCCTCGCCCGAACGCTGGGAGATGCGGTGCCAGCCGGCTCCGATCTCGAAGCCCGTGCGCTTGTTGACGATGCGGTAGTCCGGGGCGTCCTCGCGGGACTTGGTGTTGTTCGGGATCAAGGTGATCGGGGCGTTGACCCGCAGCGTGGCGAACACGCCTTCCATCGAGCCGTCGGCCTTGGCGGTGAGGTTTGCGATCGTGGTGGCCATGGTAGTAGTTCTCCTTCGGTTGCATCGGGACCATTCCCGATGGCGTCGAAGGAGAGGGCCGTCCTGCTGCGGTCATCTCGGCACAAATTCTGGAAAATTCTATTTGCCGAAATCGGCGGGCCGCACTTTCAAGGGCCCCGCTTGCGGGAAGGAAAGTGCCTGGCCCGTAACCAAAAACGAAAATCGAATTTTCCTGAATTTTTGTCGAGAGCACCCCAACGGGGTTGACCGCATAAGGCAGGCGGTCCTCTACAAAGGCGACATGAAAAGGGAATGGACCGGATGTGACCGACGGCGAGGCACCCCCCGGCCACCATCGCAATCCCCACTGCCCCGGCGCGGCAATCAGGAGTGCGGTTTGCCCGGCTGCGAGCCTGCCCCTTCATCACCGTCCCGCGCCCGACTACCCCGCGCGGAGGTCCCTGCCCCGTCTTCCGTCACGCGTCCGGTCCCGCGGTCGCTGCGGCTGGTGACGCTCTGTCGCGGCGCCGGCCGGGGCATTCCCGGGTCAAGCGCTGCAGCCGGGAATGCGCTGCCTGATCCCGTAACCGCCCTACCCGCGGGCGCGGCAGACAGGCAGGACGTTTCTGAGGATTGCCGGCAGGCTGCGACGGGTCGGCTTCGCAAAGGAGCCGGTGAACGCCTGCGGCCGGGTCAGCGCGGACGGTATTAGCCGCCCCGGTCGCGATCTGGTGTCTGTCGGCTCGCCGCGATCAGTCGGCCAGTGCGAGGCGCTCGTCCGCCGTCATGCGTGCATCGACCTCGCGGCGCACGTCAGATCCAGCATGGTGCACCATGGCCTGCCAATTCTCGATGTTGTGGATTGTCGCAACCCTGCCGCGCATCATGTCGTAGACGACGCAGGGGCTGCCGATCACGGCAAGGCGCAGCATGTTGAGGCAGGTGCCCGGGGATGCGCCGTCCCAGATCATCAGACCGAAGTCGGCGCGGCGAGCCATTTCGCGGTCCTTCCCGGCGTGGACGGCAAAGCCTTGCGCATCGTCCGGTGGGGGAATGCGATAGGCAGCCCAGTCGCCGAGATTGTTGCGGGGTTCTGCTCCGGAATGGAAGACGCCGACATGCTCGTAGTTGTAGCCTGCGAGCAGGCCCTGCATCTCGGCGTCGGCTCCCGGCGCATCGCCGATCAGCACACCGTGCTCGGCCGAGACGATTGCGCCGATCCGTTCGATCGCGGGGAACGGCAGTTCAAAGATGTCGCGTGAGCCGCCCAAAAATATCATCGCCATGGTCGCTTTCCTTTCTCTCAAACCAACCACCCCGGCCCGGCTCTCCTCTCCCTCTCTCCCGCGCGAGGGATCGTCACCTAAGGCCGAGACGGCGAACCCGGCTCGGGGAGCGGCGGCACACCGCGAGTAGAGCCCGGCCGGCCGCAGGCCGGCGCGCTCTGACAGATCGGGAGACGGGAACTTCAGTCAGCGCGCATAGCGCAGGAGAATCGACAGATTTTCCCACGAGGAAGAAGGACCAACCGTGCAAGGAGCGCTCGGCGTCGACTCGCGATGACAATGACTGAATGGGCAAAGAAATCAGCGTCGTCGGTCAGCCCGATCGGTCAACACCTGTCAATCCAGGCGGCTGATGCGACGTCCCGATTGTCGTGCTTGGGCAAAGGCGGTCGCAACCTTCATCACGAAGGCTTTGCTGAAACGGCCGAGGACATGGCTGCCCGGCTCGATGTACCAGGAGCGCTCGGCGATATCATAATTGTATTCGTCGACGACGATCCAGCATCGCTTGAGGTCGCCGAGTCCGGCGCGCTGGCGCTCTATCTCCGGGATGTCCAGCGCCATGCGACCGCCCTGCGGCGGCTGCGTGGTGATGGCTAGCAGCGCTAGATGCGTGAGTTCGTCGTTCACGTCGCGCACGGCGACGATGACACAGGTCGGCCGGTTCTTGCGGCCTTCGGTCTCGCCGCGATCCTGCTGCCATGCCCAGAGATAGGGATAGGCGATGATCTGACCGGGCAGGTATTCACGGCTCATCGTCATAGCCCTCGCCGCGCGCGAGCCGGTCGATCTCCCCGGCGAAGAGGTCCTTGTGCTCCTGCGGCATCTCGGAGACGGGATAGGCGCGACGCGGATTCCGGCCTGTACGCATCCGCTCATAATGCTCGTAGCTCATAAGCACGAAGCGGGGTTTGCGGTGCTTGGTCAGCACAATCGGTTCGCGGCTGGCGGCATCGGTGACGTCGCCTACCTGCTTGTTGAGATCGCCTGTCGTGAACTGTCGCATGCCATAGCTCCTTATCGAACTCCATATTATCCCGATTTTCCCGATTTGCAAGAAAAGCTCTGACGGTATGACACCAGAGCGGCGGATCCAGGAAGCTATGCGCGCGACAAACCCGACCGCGCAGACAGTCGGGTTCTTCGACGCGGTAAAAGGGAGGTGGCGCTCACGCGCCACCCTCGGTGAAGCGCCAGACGGGGATGCCAAGGCGGCGTGCCTTGTCGGCGAGGTTCTCGGTGATGCCGGAGCCGGGGAAGACGATTAGGCCGTAGGGCACGACGGACAGCAGCTGATCGTTGCGGCGGAAGGGTGCGGCCTTGGCGTGCCGGTTCCAGTCGGGCTTGAAGGCGATCTGCGTGACCTTGCGGTTCTCCGCCCAGCAGGCGGCGATGCGCTCGGCGCCGCGCGGGCTGCCGCCATGGAGCAGCACCATGTCCGGGTGCTTCTCATGGGCCTTGTCGAGCGCCTCCCAGATCCGATCGTGATCGTTGCAATCGAGACCGCCGGCGAAGGCGATCTTGGTACCAGCGGGCACCACCACCTCGGTCTCGGCGCGGCGGCGTGCGGCGAGGAAGTCCCGGGAGTCGATCACCGCCGACGTCATCGCCTGATGGGAGACCTTGGACCCGGTGCGCGGCCGCCATGCCGACCCTGTTTGCGCCTCGTAGAGGTCGGCGGCCTCGTCGCGCATGATTTCCAGCACGTTGCGGCGCTCGATATAGGTGGTGCCCTCGGCCGTGAGCCGTTCCAGCTCGACGGACTTCACCTCGGAGCCGTCCTGCTCTCCCTGGCTCGATCGCTGCGCTTCCTCGTTGCGGTCGAGGTTGCGGGCGACGCGCTCGGCGGCGCGGTGGAAGAGATTGGCGAAGGACCAGAGCAGGTCGTCGAGGTCGGGTTCGAGCCTGGTGTCGCCGAGCATGCCGGCGAAGGTCTCGACGATCCCGGCGAGGCCGGCACGGATCACCTCGTCGTCGGGCAACGGGCGGGGATCGGGCTCGTCCTGATGCGGGCGATGGCCGTACATCTGCAGTTCGAGGATGACGCGGTCGGTCGGCGAGGAGGCGTGGTAGGGCTCGTAGACGTCGTCGAAAGGAAGCTCGTACGTCATGGCGTGTCTCCGTCGGTTGTGCCGCGCCGATCGCGGCCTGACAGCGAAACCCGGCCGCGCCCAGGGCGCGGCCGCACCGAAGGCCGGAGTGAAGCGGAGGACGGCGCAGCCGTTGCGGCCGTGACCGGGGAGTGGCAGGGATCGCCTCTCGGCAGGCCGCGGGCGCGGCCTCTCCGATGGACCTCCGCCATGCCTGCGGGCGTTGCGGTGACGCCGCCCCTGCCCGCCTGCCGCCTGCCGGCCGGAACCGGTCATGCGGGCGGCAGGAACAGACGGGCATCCTCCGGCACGAGCTGTTCGCGCAGGCATGCCGCGAGATGGGCCGGGCCGAGATGGCGCAGATCGTCGTTGAAGTCGCCGAGCTGCGGCCGTAACGCCAGAGCGAGGATCCCGGCCTCACCGGCGCGCTGGCTGAGACGCTCGATGCCATGCCGGCCGGCGGCGTCCGCATCGGCCGCGATGTAGAGGCGACGGCAGCCAGGCGGGAAGGTCAGGCCCGCGAGGTGATTGGCCGAGGTGGCCGCGGCCACCGGCAGCGCCGGCATCAGCGTCCTCAGCGACGCCATCGTCTCGAAACCTTCGCCGGCGGCCATCACTGGAACGGGCACACCGGGATCGAGGCCAAGCCAGATGCCGTTGCCGAGCAGGTGACCGAGCGACCGGCGCGGATCAGCGACGGGCGCCTTGCCGTTGCCTGCCGGATCGAGCCAGGTGCGCTGGACCCCGGCGATACGTCCGTCGAGGCCGTTCACGGCCGCGATCAATGCGGGCAGGGTCAGCGTCTCGCCCGTCACGAGATCCCGGTAATAGCAGCTAGGGTGGAAGCGCAAGGTGCGCTCAGGCGCGGCCAGCAAAATGCCGCGGCCGGCGAGATAGCGTTCGGCAAGTGTGCCGGCGATCTGCTTCGACATGGCGAAGAGGCGCCGCGCAGCGTCTGGAGAGCCGCGCGCCGCAGGTGGTTCGCGCGTGGCGCCAGATGGTCTGGATTGGGATTCTGGCCGCGGCATGGCGAGGAAGCGACGCGCTTCATCGGCGACCTCGCGGAACTCGATGAGGCCGCAGGTTTCGCGGATCACATCGAGCAGATCGCCATGTTCGCCGTTCGATTCATCGACCCATTTGCCTGCTGGACCCTTTGCGTTTGCTTTCAGCCGCACATGCATGGATCGGCCGCGCGTATTGCGCACGTCGCCGACGATCCAGTGATTGCCGGAGCGATGACCCTTGGAGAGATACTCGCGGCACACCGCCTCGGCATATTCGCCTAGACGGCGCGCCAGTTCGGAGGCCGAGCCGGTCATGATCGCCTCCGTTCACGCTGCGGCCGTGCGGTCGGTAACACCGACCAGCGTGTGACGATCGAGAAGCGAGGCGAGCATGGTGGAGCCTTGCGCCGTGTTCGGAATGAACAGCCTGAGCTTCCAGGAGATGATCTCGGAAATCAGGCCGAGAGCCTTCAGGCGCGGGACCATTGCATCGGTGAAGCCGATCAACTCGACCCGGTAGTCGTTCATGACGCGGCTGCGGCGCAGGATCAGGCCATCGGCAAGCTGCAACCCGATCCGGCCGTCTGCCAGGCCGGTCCATGCCTCGTCCGGTGCGAGGGTCGGGACATCGTCGAGA
This sequence comes from Mesorhizobium sp. J428, assembly GCF_024699925.1. Taxonomy (NCBI): domain Bacteria; kingdom Pseudomonadati; phylum Pseudomonadota; class Alphaproteobacteria; order Hyphomicrobiales; family Phyllobacteriaceae; genus Mesorhizobium; species Mesorhizobium sp. J428. Next base: position 128,725 of record NZ_JAJOMX010000004.1, on the reverse strand, counting down.
CCGAGATTGCGGAGCATGGTCGCGACCAGTGTCGGCGCGATATGGCGGCCGATAATGCGTTCGCCGGCATCGGTCTGGATCCGGTAGACACGACAGTCGTCGTCCGGCAGCCGACGCCAGATAGGCAGCAGCAAGCCGGTGACGATGTGGAAGGTGCTGGTGGTGAATTCCGGGACGGCGGCGACTTCGGCGTCCCAGAGTTCCGCGAACAGTTTGCGGTCGACGGGTTGCCAGTGGGTTTCCGCAAGCGCACCGAGGCCGAAGCGCTGCTCGTCGGTCGGTCGAAGCAGGCGCACACGGTGCTCGATCGTTCCGTCGTCGAGCATCAGGCTCGCCGTCGGCAACTGGATCGCCGCGCGTCTCGACCGCGTATTGGCGAGCAGGACCGATTGCGGCTCGGCGCGTTCGATCGCGAGCGCGTCGACCAAACCGAGAGGGCGAATGCGGTCCTTGCGGGCGACGGTGAGGACATGCGACTGTGCGCCCGAGACCGGATGGGTGTAGACCGTCCGACGATCGGTGACGGTGATGCTCTCCGCCGTGATCGTCTCCAGACCCTTGTCGTAGGCGCCGGCGGCAACCGCGCCTTCGATCTTGGCCGTCATCAACTGCTCGAACACTTCGAACAGCAGGTTCTGGGTCTCTATGCGCATCGCCAGCAGACGGTTGAGCCAGGTCGTGATCGGCGGCAACTCGTCGCGCAACCCGCCTTCATCTGTGGTTAGCGACAGCCCGGTGACCGCCTCGAAAGTGGTCAGCGAGTAGCCTTCGATCCTACCCTGATGCAGCAGCATGTAGAACTGCCGCAATGCCGCGCGGGCATAGGGGCTTTCCAGATTGTCCTCGGCGCGGAACAACCCTGCCCCGCCCGTCTGGCGCTGACCGCGCGTGATCGCGCCCAACGTGTCGAGCCGTCGTGCGATCGTCGAGAGGAAGCGCTTGCCGGCCTTCACGTTCGCTGCCATCGGCCGGAACAGGGGTGGCTGCGCCTGGTTGGTGCGATGGGTCCGTCCGAGACCCTGGATGGCGTTGTCGGCGCGCCATCCGGCTTCGAGCAGATAGTGCTTGCGCAACCTCTGGTTTGCGCCGAGATCGGCGTGGTAGGATCGGCCGGTGCCACCGGCGTCCGAAAAGATCAGCACGCGCTTGTCGTCATCCATAAAACTCTGGGTCTCGGCGAGATTGGCAGAGCCGGGACGGTTCTCGACGGCGAGCCGGTCGATGCCGTCGCGGCCTGTCTTCCTGACGATACGGCGCGAGCGGCCTGTCACCTCGGCGACGGTGTCGGTGCCGAAGTGATGGATGATCTGGTCGAGCGCACTGCCGACCGGCGGCAGCGAGGCGAGCCTCTCGATCATCTCGTCGCGCCGGCGCAGGGCTTCCCGGCATTGGACCGGGTTGCCCTCCGCGTCATGCACGGACCGCGAATAGACGTTCCCCTCGGCATCGGAGTATTCCTCGAACAGCCGCGTCGGGAAGGAGTGCATCAAATACCCGCCGACATATTCGCGCGGTGTCACGTCAACATGCAGATCAGACCATTCCTCGGTCGGGATTTCGGCGAGCCGACGTTCCATCAGCGCTTCGCCGGTAGAGACGATCTGCACCACCGCCGAATGACCATCGGCGCGGTCCTGCTCGATCGCGCCGATCAGGGTGGGCGTCATCATCGAGGTGATCAAATGGCTGAAGAAGCGCTGCTTGGTGCTCTCGAAGGCCGATCGCGCTGCCGCCTTGGCGTGGCGGTTGAGCGTGGCGGAGTCACTGGTGATGTTGGCCGCCTCGAGCGCCGCGTTGAGGTTGTTGTGGATGACCTGGAAGGCGTCCGCATAGGCATTGTAGATGCGGATCTGCTCCTCGGTCAGTTCGTGCTCGAGGAGGTCGTATTCGACACCGTCATAGGAGAGCGAGCGCGCTGCATAAAGGCCAAGCGATTTGAGGTCGCGGGCAAGAACCTCCATGGCGGCGACGCCGCCATCCTCGATGGCCGCCACGAACTCGGCACGGTTGGCGAAGGGAAAGTCTTCACTGCCCCAGATGCCGAGGCGCTGGGCATAGGCGAGGTTTTCGACCGCTGTCGCGCCGGTTGCGGAGACGTAGACGACACGGGCGTCGGGCAGCGCATGCTGCAGGCGCAGGCCTGCCCTGCCCTGCTGCGAGGGCGCCACGTCGCCACGCTCGCCTTTGCTGCCCGCGGCATTGGCCATGGCGTGTGCTTCATCAAACACTACCACACCATCGAAGTCTCTTCCGATCCAATCGATGATCTGGGCAATCCGCGACTTCTTGCCCTCGCGTTCCTGCGAGCGCAGGGTCGCGTAAGTGGTGAACAGGATGCCTTCGGCAAGGCGGATCGGCGTTCCCTGCCGGAAGCGAGAGAGCGGCTGGACGAGAAGACGTTCCTGGCCAAGTGCTGCCCAGTCGCGCTGGGCGTCTTCGAGCAGCTTGTCAGACTTCGAGATCCAGATCGCACGGCGTCGGCCCTGAAGCCAATTGTCCAAAATGATGCCGGCGACCTGTCGACCCTTGCCGCACCCGGTTCCGTCACCCAGGAACCATCCCCGGCGGAACCGGACCGCGCGTTCGGCGCCTTCGGGGGCGGCCGAGACCACATCGCAGGTTTCGTCGACCGTCCAGTCACCGGAGAGATATGCGGAGTGGGCTTCACCCGCATAGATCACGCTCTCGAGTTGTGCGTCCGACAGTAGGCCTTCATCGATAATCGCATCCGGCAGCAGAGGCCGGTATGATGGCTTCGGCGGGGCGACCGCAGCCATCGCGGCCGACTGGACCAGCGGCGTCGGATGCGGCTTTGCCCGCGGAATTTGGATCGACTGGAGTGCATAGGGCTCATAGATCGTGTCGGTGAGCCGGCCACCTTCCTCCGGCATCCAGTCGCGCAGCTCATAAGCAAGCGGTGCCGCGGGGGCGATGTTTGCGGTGTCCGGGCCGATGGGCTTCGCCCGGGCAACTGGGCGGACTGACCGAACGGCTTTCGGAGCGGCCGCTGAAGCGGCGATGGGTGCGGCTTTCGCCGCAGATCGGGCGGCGGCCATTTGCATCGCGGCCTTGCGTAAGATGCCGTTCGACAGGGCGCCGATCGAGTTCGGATGGCCGCCGGGCGTCCTGAGCGGGATATCGGCAATCCAGGAGAGCAGCGTCTCGACGTCCATCGCCTTGCCGGGCGAGGCGACGAAGCGGGACGGGTCGGCTGCTGGCACCTTGTCGATGACCGTCAGGCGGGTTTCGGCGGTGGTTCCATGTCGGGCATAGACCCGGCCGTCGATAGCAGCGGTGAAGAGCATGGTTCCCCGGTGCTGCAACCGCTCGAAAGCAGTCCGCCATCTGGGGTTTTCCGGCGAGAGCCCGGCGCCGGTGATCGCGACAAGACGGCCGCCAACCCGCAGCCGTGCGAATGCCGATGACAGGTGCCGCCATGCCGCATCGGCGACATGGCCGTCGACATAGGCGCCGACCGAAAAAGGCGGGTTCATCAGCACGACGGATGGCTTGATGCCGGCATCGAGATGATCGTCGATATAGGTTGCGTCGTGTCGGGAGATCGGAACACGCGGAAACATCAGGCCGAGCAGATCGGCGCGCGTCGCGCCAAGCTCGTTGAGGGCGAGCGAAGCACGGACGATCTCGGCATGAACGGCGAGAAGGCCGGTCCCGGCCGAGGGTTCGAGCACGAGATCGGAAGAGCAGATCGCGGCTGCGTGGGCGGTGACGAAGGCGAGCGGCAGCGGCGTCGACAGCTGCTGCATGGCCTGGCTCTCGTCGGAGCGCCGTGTGTGGGTGGGAACAAGTTCGGCGATGCGTTTCATCATCGCCAGCGTCGCCTGCGGCGAGGCCGATCTGGACAGGATCGCCGGTCCGAACCTGCGGATGAACAGGACCTGTGCGGCTTCGAGCGCCTCATAGGCGTCCTTCCAGATCCAGAATCCCTGGGCATCGGTGCCGCCGGAGCTCTCCGTCATGGCGGCGCGCAGTGCGCCTGTGGTGATGGGCTTGCCCTGTTCGAGAAGGGGAAGAAGCAGCACTGCCGCCTGGTCGATCGCCTGAGCGTTGTCGATGGCAACGGGTGCCGGTGCTGCAAGGGGAGCGGCCGTCCGGGCGACGGCCGATGAGGTCGAAACAATGTTCATGGAGATGTCCTTCGCGGAAGAGAGTGTCCGACCCCGCCGGCACTCTCTGTGCCCCGGCCGGCCGCACTCCTCACGGCCCCGCTCTCCCTCCAGCGACTGGAACGAAGAGCGGGCAAAGGAGGTCTTTTGGGGGTTGTTACATGAGGGCTCGGTCAGGCGAGCGGGGCGGTAGCCGTATTTCGGTGGTTCATGTTTCGCGCCTCAGCGATGAAGCCTCGACCAGACGGAGCGGATCGTCCTCATCTTGACACCGTCGATATGCCCGGTGGACGGCTGCGCCTGACCGAAGTAGATGATCGGTGGATCGGGCAAACGGATCGATTCTCACCAAGGAACCTGTCTATGAGACGGCCCACGCGACCTTTCGTCGTGGAAGTGAAGAAGAAGCGCGGCAGTTTTGCAAACCGGCGATCGATCTGGGGCGACCTGGACCTTTCGGTTATAGCCGCAGACCCTTTGGCCGTTGCCGAGGGGATTCTTGAGCCGGCCGGGGATCGCGATCCCGATCCGGTCGTCGAGGTCAACCGTGCTAACAATAGCGAGTCCGCCATCGACGCTCCATCCGACGACGGTGATGCGCATGCCGTTGCCGATGCGACCCATGCAGAAGCGCATCCCACTGAGGTCGTGACGGAAGGCGCTGCCGAGGAACCTGCGCGGTCGTCTCGAAAACGTGCCAGGCGTCGCGACGAACCAGCATTGCCGCGTGGCCAGCGTTGGAAGCGACGGCTGCCAAAAGCCCTTCGTCGGTGAACTGCCGGATTCCTGGTCGTGCGGCGGTGCTGCTCATGACCCTGGTGGCTCTGTCTGCTCATAGGGATCACGGCGTTCCTCGATGATTGCCTTTGCCTTCTCGACCGCGGCAATTGCCGTCGGCAGCCAGCGCTCGAAGTCGGTCCTGGACAGGCCCATTGGTTGGGCGACATAGGCGAGCTGATCGAACAACTCCTGGAAGTGGCCTGCCTTGCGCTGAACCATCTCGTGAAACTGCGATGGCACAGCCACGGAGTCGGCACGGTAGACGGCATCCGCACCGGACCAGATGCCGGTGACGTAGGTCTCGCCGGCCATTTCGCAGTCGAATTTTTCGGCTGACCAGTCGTCGTCTTCGATGGCCTGACGACAGGCTTCGGCAGGCGTCGCGGCATCGTAGGTGCGTTGCCGATAGACGGGCAGATGGTACGTGCTTTCTACGGTGAATTTGGGCATTGCCATGCTCCTGCTGTGAACGTGCGATATCCGGCGCGAGCGCCGGACGAGGACGAAAGGTGAGACGAAAGGTGATGAGGATTTCGGTCGGCTGGACGACATCGTTTCGGGTCAGCTGCGATCGGAACCGACCACCGCACCGCGTCGCCAGTCAGGCTACGGAGCGGACGTCGAGCGCGTTGTCGTCGCCCCGGAGTTGGTCGGCCATTGCGCGAAAGCGGACGCGTTCTTCGGCCCCGCGCTTCACGCGGAATGCATCGTCGACGACGCCGTTGATCCGCGCCCACTGGTTCCAGGCGAAGTTGCGTCCGAGTCCCAAGGTGGTGGAAGTGCTAGGGAAGCGATCGGCAGTGCGGACGAGCGCGTCCCAGGAGGCGCCGAACTCGACTTCATCGAAACGGCTGTGACGTCCGGTGAGCGCATTGCGCTCAAGCACCAGGGCGCGCTCGAGGAGATCGGGATGATACGCCGCCAGCCACCACAGTTCCCAGATTTTTGATGCCGGGCAAAAGAAGCAGGCGGATTTTATCGGAACCATGTCTGCGCCAAGCGCATCGGTGATGGTGCGCACGCAATCAGCGCGGTTCCAGCCCAGAATCTGGAGCGGGTAGGCGTAGTCGAAATCCGCATCGGCAACGGCCAAGTTGCGGGAGCGACGGAGGTCCGCGCGGCCGCAATCGTATCCGATCAGCTTGACGATACGAACGCCACGCCGCTTTGCGTCGATCCAGACGGGGTGCGGCGGCGCCGCGTTGGGTCCCGATTTTGCGCCCTTGATCGCCTGGTCCTGCGGTTTTTGCTTCCATTTGATCGAGCACGATTTGAGGCCGAAGGCCAGCGACGGCAACGTCTCATTGGCAATGCAGTTGCCGTAGAGGTCGGAATAGTCCGTTCCGGGAAGCGTTTCTTTCCGGCATCGGGTGATGGCGGGCCATGACCACTCGGCGAGAATTCGGTCCATGCGATCGAGGTGCTCAAGCGTTGGTGGCTTCTCGGCAGACAGGTCCGCGAAGGTGATGATGTCGGGGCGCAAGGCAGCCTGTTTCAGGGCGACCAGCATCGTGGTGGAATCGACGCCGGCGCCGTAGCAAACGGCAATGAGACGGCCGCCAAGTGCGGCCTGCAGCCTATGCCGTTGTCGGTGGGTGAGCGGCATGAAAGACCTCGCTACTGGTGGTCGACAGCAACGAGCGCCGGGTGGGATGCGATGGCAGGATTACGGGTCATGACGTGCTCTTCGCATCGGCGATGATTGGGTCTCGATCGGCTGGAGCATCGGCCTTGCGCTGCTGTTCAAACCAGGCGTCGAACGCAGACTTGCGGCGCGCACGCGTTTGCCGGGCAACGTCCGCCAGCTTGCGCGTGGGAACATCGGCGAGCCGATTGGCCGCAACTTCGATGCAAGAGAGACTCGGATAGCGCTGGAGGTTAGCCGCGAGACGCGCGTTCTTGCGCGAACGTCGCAGGATCGCCGTCGCTACTTCGTCGCCATCATAATTCTCGAAGCAATTGTCGAGGGCGCGGGTTGGGCTTCGTCCGTAGGCGATGATCTTGGCCGCATAGTTGACGCGGCCGCGGAAGTTCTCCGGATCATTGAGGCGTGACATGGGGTTTCTCCCTTACTAGGCCGCGTGTGCGGCCCCAGAAATGCGAAAGCCCGGCGAGGCCGGGCATCGAGAGGCGGGTTTGAAGAAGGTGATCAGGCGGACCGTCAGATCCGCTGATCGCTCGAGGACTGGTTGATCATGTCGTCGAGCCAATCGGCCGCAGATCGTGCAGCTTGTTCAACGGCGGCGCCGTTCTGGCGTCGAGCGGAAATCTCCGCACTGACAGCGTTGCGCACCGCCGCCGGAACGGCGAGGATCGCGTTCATCACCTCATGGGCAGCGTCTTTCGAGATGAAGTCGCCGATCGCGGTGGTGGAGCTTCTGTCCACGCCATAAAGGGACCAGAAGGCGCGGAACTCCTTGGCGCCCTTCTGCGTCCTGGCGAGTTCGTCAGCGAACTCATCCTCGTCGCGGTAGGACGTCACCTGACGATCGCGCTCGATGCAGGGCCTCACTTCGAAATACTCGAAGGCGAGCGTGTCACGCATCGCGGGCGACAGGTGATCGCGGAAGGACGGGCCGGGAGCGGCCAGCGGTGTCACCACGCCCTTCTCCGACGTGTTGCGATTGACGGCGACAGAGTCGGCGCAGATGTCCTCGCCGAGCAGATAGTCGACCGTGATCGGGCCTTGCTGTCGATGGTCGGTGATCAGGTCTTCGACGGATTCCCAGACGATGAAGCTCGAAACGCCGTACTGCTCGCCAAAACTCGATTGTGCGAGATCGGCAACGACAAAGTGGCGATCCTCCGGACCGGGTTCCGGCGTGTACGCCTCCTCGTCGATAACGAAGGCGGCGAAGAAGGTCTTTTTGGCCATGGCGGGTTCCTTTCGTGAATCAATCGAGTACGCGCCTGCGATCACCGAGGTGCCGGCGCGCCCGGTGCAGCGTGGTGGCATGCGTCGAGGCGCCTATGAGATCAGAATGGTCCGGGACGGTCGCGTGTCGGCCGGTCGGATTCGGTCAACGACGAAGACTTCGTCCGTATTGGCCTCGAACAGCATCAGGATGCGGTCGCCGACGGCGACACATTCATTGATCCAGTGACGGTCGGAATCGCGAACCTTCGCCGCCCGATCGGGCGGCACATAGACGATGGTGAAATGAGACAGCGTCTCGCCGGTTGGCGCCGCGTAGAAATACTCCTTTACCGCGATCACGACACCGCCGGTGCTGTATGAGGTCGCGACCTTGTCTCCGGGTCGGACGAGATCGGCGACCGTCGGCGCACCGGGCGGTGTGCGTCGGTATCGGCGACGATCAGGGACGCCCAGGCCGGCGGTGTAAGTCGAATGCGCCTCATTGGCATTTGTCGCGGCCGATCGTGGCTGCTTACGACGGGGCTGCATCATTGAACTCCTCACCTTTCAGTGCGTCGTGCACGGATCGCCGGCATGCACCTGTCGATCTCCTCGTCCGAGAGGTCCCCGAGCAATTTCAGGATCGTGCCGTGGCGGCCTCCGTCGATAAGGATCGTGCGCTTGCCGTGGTGTTCGCCGGGCCATGCATGGGGATTGGCTTCGCCGGCGATACCCTTGAAGTCCGGACGGGTGGCGTTCCAGATTGCCTCGAGCTTTTCCTCGCGGGTCATGCTGTCGGCCGATCCCGTCTCGTGGGCGATGATGGCCGCCCGCATCGTATCGGGGCTGTGCTTGTCGGAGAGGTCGCAAAAGCCGTGGAACCAGCGTTCGCGGCCACGGATCCTGATCGCGAAAAATACGCTGGTGACGTTGCCAGCCTTGAATTCCGACATGCCGAACATGCCGGTTCGCATGAAAAGCGGCGGCAGGAGAGCGAGCATGAAGTGGTACTGTTCGGCGGCAATCTCGAGCCACTCGCCGGCGTAAGGCGTGCCGGAAACAGGATCGACACCAGGAGTGTCGTTGTGTCGGTTGAAGAGGTGGAACATCTGCTCGCGCGTTGCGACGCCGTGGAGCACCTTCCGGAAAGGTGGGTGTGAAGTCATGGGGTTCCTCCTGAGCGCAGGTCGACGGCGTGGTGCGCGACCTGAAACGACTGAGCCCGGCGCGATGGCCGGGCTCAGGATGAATTTGACGTGGTCACTGGGATCGGTCGTGATCGGCGTCAGACGTCTGCCAGGTTCAGGCAGCGCGACGGCTGGCTGAAAGAGCACCGTCTCGACCGACGCCGGTGACGGCGCGCACGGCTGCGGCGAGCGCCGGGATGTCGTCGAGCATGCCGAGCGCGACGAAGTGATTGGCCCCACCTGTATAGTCCTTGCGACCCTTGCAGGTCCGGATCAGGATACCGTGGCCCGATGACAGCCCGAACTGGCCAACCTGGATGTAAGCGCGGTCATGGTGCAGGGTGATTTCGCCGGAAACCGCGATGCCTGCCTTGTTCGAGCGCAGGTCATAGCTGCCCGGCGGCAGTGCAAGCTCCGCGGCGAGCTTCTTCAACCGCGAACGGGCCGTCGTGTGAAAACGTCTCTTCTGCTGCTCGTCATAGGAGCAGCTTCTGTTCCAGTCGAACATGTCGATCCCCATGAAACGGAACAGGCCCGGCGATCGCTAGCGCGATCCCGGACCGGTCATCGTTGGTTCTCCGAGGTGAAAGGTCAGGCGGCCGTGCGGCCCTCGACGACATCCGCGCCGACCTCGTCGGCCGTGACCTCTTCGAGATAGGCTCGGCTGTAGGCGTTGCTGGCGAGCCAGCGTTCGGCCGCCTCGCGGTTCTCAGCGAGATGTAGAAGTTCCGGGCTGTCGCCGAGCGCCTGCAGGACTCGGACCATGCCGATCCTGGGACGCTCGACGATCTCGAAACGCAGGTTGCTGTCGACGGAATAGGTGCGTCTGACCGAAACGACGATGATGCCGCCCTGCCCGAAATCACCCTCGTGCAGGGTGAAACAGGCCGGCGAGCAATAGGTCGTGCGCGTCTGCGGCGGTTCCTTCTTGACGAGGCGGCCGACGCCGTTGCGGCTCTCCCAGGCGGCGAGCTTCTTCGTAAAGCGCGATGGCGGTTTCGCGGCGCCGTCGCTGTAGCGGATGGTGCTGCCTAGGTGCGCGGCGTCGTGGATGATATGTGCGGACATTGCGGGTTTCTCCAAGTCTGGAAACAGGAAGGGCCCGGCGAATGTGCCGGGCCCTGTGCGGATCGGGAGGTCGATTACTCGGCGGCCTGAAGGCTGTCCGTCGCTTCGTCGGCGCTGGACGTCGACTCATCGGCCACCGCGTCCGCATCGCCGGCGAGGAAGGCCGGCAATTCGGCCGCATCGGTGTCGAGATCGGGTTCCCCGGGAATGTCGCCGACGGCGTCCTCACTGATGTCGACAACGGCCTCGCTCGCTTCGAGACGCAGCGGCTCCGGCAGCCAGTTCGATCCTTCGAGGAGACGGGCAGCCTCACGTGCCATGAGGTCCTTCTTCATGTGGTCGATCAGTGGCGCGGAGTCCTCGCCACGGGCTTCGCGAACCGCCTGAACGATCCGAGCCTTGGTGACGCGGCCGAGATAATTGTCGACGGTCGGCTCCCAACCGGCAGCGACCATGTCGAAGCCAAGCGTGGTGGCCAGTGTATCGGCATGAGCGAGCGCTCCCTGCCGCCTGTTCCAAGGCTCCACGACGGCGTTGAGCGAGAGCGACGCGCAGTGCGCGAACAGAGCCTTGCGGCTCGCCTCGTCGAGACCGAGGAGGAAGTCCCACAGCTTATCGCTCTCAGGCATATCCTTGTCCCAGGCTTCATGCCGCTCGGCGATCTCCTTCACCCAGGATGTCTCGGCAAGACCCTGGACCTGACCGAAACTGTTGCTCTTCATGCTGATCTCGAGGCAACTGTCCGGGGCGAACCGGAAAAACACCTGCAGCACGAGGGCATGGAGGACCGCGACGAAGGCGATGTCAGGATCGCTCGCGAGCGCATTGCGTAGCGCGAGCGTCTTCTGTACGGTTAGATCGAAAACAAGGCGGTCGGGCAGCGGCTTGACGCCTTCGTCCTCAGGTTCTTCGGCGCCGTCGGATGCACCGTTTACGGAACGGCCATTGACGACGATGCCATCGGCACTGTCGTCGTGCGGAGCGGTGCGATCCTCGCCGTCCGCCTCCTCGTCATCGTCCGTTTCGACCCGTGGTTCGTCCTCGGGTCGGACGAACCCTGCCTCGACCTGAAGCTGACCATTGGCGCCGAGCGTGACAAACGCACCGGCAATGGCCTTCTGGGCGGGATCGTATGCTTGGGGACGATCGCTGAAGGCGTCAAGTTCGGCACCGAGCTGATCAAGCTTGTTCTCGATCTCCTCGTCGGCGTCCTCGGCCTCGGCATATTCGGCGTCGAGCTTGTCGTACTCGGCCTTCACGGCGTCGTAGCGGGCGATCTCCTCCGCACTCAGCTCCGCCGGCTCGGCATAGACGCGCCGCATGCCGGAGGTGTGGCCATAGGGAAAGCTGATCGCCGCTTCGACCCACTTCCAGCCGTCGGCGCGGATGGCTTCGGCATCCACCTTCAGCTTGTCGAAGACCAGCTGTTCGAGAAGAGCCGCATCCTGGAACCAGCCGCCGGAATCCTGCTCGAAGAGGTCACGCAGGATGACGCCGCCGGCCGCCTCATAAGCTTCTGCGCCGACATAGACGGCGCGTCGATCGTCGGCGTGCACCGTGGTCTCCGTCAGCAGGCGCCTGATGTAGTAGGGCTCCTGCATATGCGAGCTGGAAACTCGTTCCCAGACCTGCTCCTGACGCGCATGGTCGTCCGAGATCGAGAACGCCATGATCTGCTCGAGGCGGATTTCATCCTGTTCGTAGAGTTCGAGCAGCTTCGGGGAGACCGAGGCAAGCTTCAGGCGCTGCTTCACGGTCGCAGCCGACACGAAGAAACGGGCCGCGATCTCCTCGACGTCGAGGCCCTGGTCGCCCAGAGCCTTGAAGGCCCGGAACTGATCGAGTGGATGCAGGTTCTCGCGATGGACATTCTCGGCGAGTGAGTCTTCCTCGGACGAGGTGGTTGCCGCCCGATTGACGATGCAGGGAATGGCTTCGGTCTTTGCCAGGCGCTTCTGCTTGATGAGCATGCCGAGCGCGAGATATCGGCGACCCCCGGCCGGCACTTCGAATGTGCCGGTCTCCTCTCCGCTTTCGTTAAGAACAGGACGGATGTTCAGGCTCTGCAACAGCTTGCGTCGTCCGATGTCGTCGGCAAGCTGCTCGATGGACACGCCGTCCTTGATACGGCGGACATTCTTCTGCGACAGGACGAGCTTGTCGTAGGGGATGTTCTCCGCGGCGTTCATTGCGATCTTCTGAATGGCCTTTGCCATGATCAGGTCTCCTCGACGGGCGGCCCGGGGCCTCTCCCCGAACCTCCTGGCCCGTCACGAAACCTCCCCCTCCCCCTCTGCCTCCCGGCCTCGCGCCAGCGCAGAAGGCTCGCGAAGCGTGAGGCTGGACTGTTGGGGGAAGCACGGCTATATATATTCCATGATCGTGGAAGGATTATAGTCATGCCCGGATTCAATAGCGAAGTCCTTACCGCCAACGAGGCGGCCGCGGTGACGGCGGTGCCGCTCAAGCAGGTACATCGCATCATCGATGCAGGCTTGCTGCGCGGCCGTGTCGAGACGCGCCGCGGCAGCCGCGTCATCGTTCAATCAGGGCTGGTCGGGCTTCGTCTCGCCTGGTTGACGGCCGATACGCTGACGCCGGCGGCCCGGCGACGCATCGTCGAGAGCGCGATCACAAGTGATACCGCGACGGTTGTCGCCGCTGACCCGCTCAAGGTCGACCTGAAGCCTATCGCCTCAGAGGTAAAGGCCGGGCTCAGCCGACTGAAGAAGGCGAATGCGATGGTGACGCGGGAGCCGGGCGTGCTTGGCGGTCAGCCGGTGTTCGCCGGCACGCGCGTGCTGTACATGATATCGCCGACATGCTTGCCAATGGCGACACGGCCGAGGCTGTTCATGCAGCCTACCCCCAACTCGGGCTTAAGCAGATCGAACTCGCAGCGGACTATGCACTTGCCTATCCACGTCGAGGACGGCCACCGACAAAGCCGGCCTGGCGGGCCTCCCCGGCAAAATCGTCGCGCACTATCCGTCTTGGCGATCTGCCGGCGGCTTCGTGAAGTTCCTGATCGACGAATGTCTGAGTCCCGAACTGGCAAAGCTGGCGCGCGAATGCGGCTACGCCGAGTCCAATCATGTGCGTTGGCTGGGCCTCGCCGGGGCGAAGGACCATGCCGTGACGCGCCGCGCCGTGGATGATGGTTATGTCCTGGTCACGCACAACACGGCGGACTTCCGCGGCCTTTACGGCCGCGAGGAACTGCATGTCGGACTGGTGACCTTCAATACGGCGCCCGGGCTGATGAGTCTCGACCTTCAGATCAGGCTGTTCGATCTCGCCCTTTCCGAACTCGGCGGCGAAGAGGCGTGGAACCAGGTGCTGGAGATCACCGTCGCGGCGGACCGGACCGTGACGATCGAGAATTTCGATCTTCCGCCACGATGATTTGCTCGCTCGACTCGGCTATATCGACCCGGCCAACCTTGCGCAGGGCCTCAAGCATGCGGGCATGATCCATGAGAATGTGGATCAGCGCCTGGCGTTCGACCGTAACGGTCTTGCTCGTGCTGCGTGTCCGATCCTGCCGTGCATGCAGTTCCTCGAACTCGTGCATTGTGGTGTAGAGCTGGAGAAGGGGCCGGCCGCTCATGGTCCGGTCCTCCTCTTGGCCGGCGCCGCCATCGTTTCGATGCCGGGGATGTTCCAGACTTCGGCGCCGGCCGCGGCATAATCAGCGGCGACTGCGCGCAGCGGCGCGTAGGATAGGCCGTGCCAGGGCGCGGGTTCAGGGTCGCGCCCCACCGCCACGAGCGGTCCTCCCAGCGTCAGTTGCAGCACGATATCCAAATCGACATTCCGGCTGTCGATGACCGGAAGGCCGGCAGCGATCGACTGCGCCTTGATCTGCTCGCAGCCATAGCCCGAGAGCATCGCGCCATCGGAATAGTGCAGCGTGAAGCCGCCGCGGCCGATGGAAAGATGGCCGCCTTTGGTAGTCAGGGCAGCCGCAATGTCGGCGAAATAGTCGGCGGCGGTTGTTCGTTTAAGCATGGTGTTTTCTCCGCAACGGCTGGCGAGGGGTCCCGACCGGAAAAGCCGTCACGACAAAAGCCACCCCCTCGATCAGAGGGGATGGCGATGCCGCATGGAGATGGCGCTGGTGGCGACGACACCACGGTCGCTTACAGGTGAGAGAAGATCGGCCGTTCGGCGTTGACGCGGTATTTTTCGCGCAGCGCCTCGATCGCCGCGTCCTGACGCTCGACTTTGCCGCGTAGCCGATCGAGATCTGCCGCGGCGCTGTCGGTCAACCGGGCCAGGAATTGGCAATAGGCTTGCTCGTCCGCACCGGCCCAGTTCGTCATTCGGCGGTTGTATCGCCGTTTCTTCGGCCGCGAGCTGATGGTTTCGGCCTCGGCGCGATCACGAAGGAACCGCTCGAGTTCGTAAAGATTGTGGCGCGTTTCGCGCAGGCGATCTTCCATGCGCGCGAGCGCCCGCCGCGCCTCGTGATGAATCATCATGGTCGGCCTCCGGCCGTCGGCGCGTTCTCAAGAGCCGGTCTGCGCAGATCCTGACTCATCGGGCCATTCGGGCGGTCGAGCGTGGTCGCTGAGCAGACGATGGCGAGCGAACGCCGCATCGGAAGCGAGGGCTCGGTCATGCCCCTCCCTCCCTGCCTGCGGTCGTCAGCGTCGCGACCCGCCGGACGACGACAGGACGTGTGTCGGCTGGTGGCTTGGGTCATTCATCGGTCGTCTCCGCAACGGGCGGCCGAAAGCCCACCTTTCGACTCGTGACCCGTGTCACGCCAGAAGGCACCGCCCTCGTGCTCGGAGGGCGGCGCCTTTGATGCGACCATCATGGAAAGACGGGCGACGCGACGTACGGCATCACCAGCCCGTGACGGATCAGCTGGCTAGGAGCTTCTTGGCCCTCCCTTCCATTTCGAGCCGCACATCCTGGTGTTGCTTGTCGCGGGCGACCCGGGTGATGCCCTGCACGAAATCGAAGATGGAGGCAGGTGGATGGCCTTCCTCGGTGAGCACGGTATCGATGATCTTCGTCGTTTCGGCCTTCGAGAAACCGCGCTTGCGCAAGAACGCCGCGCGATCCTCGTCGTCACGGGCAACGATGCGCTCGCGCGCCGCCTTGATGCCGTTGACGAATGGCATGGGCGAGGATTCCGCGAACTGCATCAATGCCGGCTCGGCTTCAAGGGCGAAGCGGGAGGCAGCATATTTGGAGTGCCGGATCGCGATCTCCTCGAAATCTTCGACGCCCCAGATATTTCGGTTCTGACACACGGCCCGCAGATAGAAGCTGGCGATCCCGAGCGTGCGAGCTCCGACTTCGGAGTTCCAGCAGTAAAACCCCCTGAAGAAAATGTCGGGCGAGCCGTCGGGCAGCTTGCCTGCCTCAATCGGATTGAGATCGTCGACAAGGAAAAGAAAGACATCGCGGTCGGACGCATAGAGCGTTGTCGTATCCTTCGTGATGTCGGCGTGCGGGTTGTAGATGCTTGTCGACCAGTCGAGCACGCCAGGCACCTTCCAACGTGTGTCGCCGGTGCCGTTGCCGGCGATCTTCTGCACGGCCTCGACCAGTTCGTGATCGAAAATCCTGCCGTAGTCCGGGCCGGTAACCGCTCGTAGCTCGCAGCGGCCGTTCTCGATCTCCAGCGTCTTGACCTGCTCGGCGCGATGCGAGGTCAGACCGTATTGCAGGTTGATGCCGGCGAGCGGTGCCGGAAGCTGGCGCAGATAGTTGGCGGGCGCCCCGACGAGGCTGGCGAGCTGGCCAAAGCTCCAGTGGGTCGGCGCAATCGGTGCGTCCGCGCCAGGCAGCATCAGCTTCAGGCGTTCGGGGTCGTCACGGCTTGCTTCGACACGGATTGCCTCGTTTTCGACGATGCGGGTCTTGCTGCGTTCGGATCGTCGCTTCACCGAATTGTGGAGGTCGGTGAGCGACAAATAGCGCTCATCGGCCGGGCGGCTGAACCATTCCGACGACACACGGCCGATGCGCTGGCCGCGGCTGACATCGACCTTGTAGCCGTTGCGCGCAACGCGCGCCGGCGCCTGAATTTCCATCTGGGGCATGATTGTTCTCCGCAGCGGGTGCCGGAAGCCTCTCTCCCGGCCCTCGGCCCGCCGCCACGCCCTGCCGCCCCTCTCCCTCCTCTGCCGGCGCCGCCCGCGGCAGGTTGAAGCGCCGACGCAGCACGTACGCGCCAGTACCCTCCTCATTTCGGCCCGAGACCATCCCGTTGCGTCATCGGGGAAACCGTGAACCAATAGCGATACGGGATTGCGGCGGCACCCAGAGCGATGGAGGCCATGCGACGGTTCAGGATTGCTGACAGGATTATCGGCGAATCGGCGTCTGATCTTCAGACGGTTCTAGCCGACGCTCATCGGCGCAGGATTCGACCTCTATGCATGTGCATGGATCCCGGTCTTGCGATGTACATTGCGCAGGTGGAGGATCAATACCTCGTCAAGCGGATGCCTCTCACCGGTGGCGGGCACGATCCTGCATGCCCGTCTTATGAGCCGCCCGACGAACTTTCGGGCCTTGGCGTTCTGATGGGCAGTGCGATTCAGGTCGACCCCGAAAGCGGGTTGTCGGCACTCAAGCTCGGTTTCAGCCTGTCGAAGGTGGGTGCCCGCACAACCCCTGTTGCTGTTGCTGGCGCCGGCGGCGCCGACAGTGTGGCTGGCGAGGCGAAGAAACTGACGCTGCGCAGTCTTCTCCACTATCTCTGGCACCAGGCCGAATTGACATCCTGGACGTCGCGATGGGCCGGCAAGCGCCATTGGTGGAACATTCGATGGCATCTGCTCGAGGCTGCAAGGCAGATGACGGTAAAGGGCGGCACGCTGAGCGATGTGCTGTTCGTGCCCGAATCCTTTCGCGCCACTGACAAGGCGGCGATCGAGCAGCGGCGGGCGGAGGCGCTGGCGCCCGCATTGCCGCCAAAGAGTGGACCTCGAAAACTGATGATCCTGCTTGGCGAGGTCAAGGATATCTTGCCGACGCGAACCGGACATCGCCTGATCGTCAAGCATATGCCCGACTTCCTGTTCATGCTGGATGAAGAGTTTCATCGAAGGCTTCGGACGCGGTTCGAAAATGAACTGATGCTCTGGGGTGCTGACGAAGCTTCCCACCTGATGGCGATCGGGACCTTCGGGCTCACTCCGACAGGGCTGGCCAGGATAGAAGAGATGGCGCTGATGGTGGTTTCGGAGAACTGGATCCCATACGACTCCGTCCACGAAAAGAAGCTGATCGATGCGCTCGCCAAGCTGAACACACGAAGCGTGAAGGGCCTGCGCTACAGCTTGCTCGCTGAGCGGCCGAGCGCAGCGGCAATGCTGCAGCGTCAGTCGCGTCCGCTTGCCCTCTATATTATTCCGCCCACGGTGGACCGAGACTACGAGGAAGCGCTCGAAGAGCTCATCGCATCGCGGCCGGAAGTCGATGCATGGACGTGGCGGGTGGCCGATGGGGAAATGCCGCTTCTCATGGTTCGGTGAGGATATGCCATTCGAGCCGCGACCGGGGTCGGCGCTGACCAAGCGCCGCAGTCAAGAACGGTGCCGTAGACGGGGGTATCTAGGGGATCGTTATCGAATTGGCGCCTAGATTAGCCGACGCGAACGCTGGGTACTTCCAGGCCATCCTTCTTTATCCGCATTGGACAAGCACCATTTGTCTCGAGCAGCCCGAACCCTAGAGGCAGGATGATGAGGTTCCAGGCTGAATCCATCGATCAGAGTATATCGCTGATATCCGAAGCGCCGGTCGGATAAAGCGACCCTCGCCATTGCGGGAATGTTTTTGGGTAGATCTGCCCGATAGAGGAACGGAACCGAAGCGGTGTCGTAGCTCGCATAGGGATTGCGGCCGTAGTCGCGGAAAACCGGATCGTTCGGGACAAGGACCCCGACCCTGCGGAACGCGCTGAAGGACACGATGCGCGAGGGCACGAGCGATCACCACCAGGCCCACGCATCACCCTAATGGCGTGCTGTTCCGGATCAACAAGGAAAGTCCCGCCGTCGTCGGCAAAGTCTACAAGAGCGGCATGCCGGGATTCGGAAGCGTACTGGGCAAAACGACGAGATCTTCGCCAACTGGACGAGGAAGGCCTTTTTCCGGATACGAAAGCATGAAGTCGGGCATCCAGGAGCTTGCTATGATCACGGTCGCGCAAATCGACTACGGCGACCCGTTGCAGTTCGAGGTGAGGGTCGAGCACGGCGGCGGCGCAACCGAGCATCTGGTAAGCCTTTCCCGCGCGGATTTCGATAGAATGACAAGCGGGGACTACAAACCCTCTGTTGTTGTCGAGGCCGCTTTTCATTTCCTCCTCGATCACGAGCCGAAGGAGTCGATCCTCTCCCGCTTTGATATCAACGTGATCTCCCGCTATTTCCCGGAATTCGAATCCGTCCTGCCGCGGTACATTGAGAGCACCAGGAAGCTTGACCTGTCGTGATCGGCGCGATCGCAGGTGCTATTATCGGCTCGCGCTTCGAGGGACATCCTGCACCGCCAGCCGATTTCGAGCTGTTCCATCCGCACTGCCGCGTCACAGATGATACCGTATGCCTCCTCGCGGTCGCGGACGCCATCCTGCGCAGAGACGATTTCGCGGAGACCCTGCGCCGTTTCGTTCGACGTCACCCCGATGCGGGTTACGGCGGGATGTTCATCGATTGGGCGATGTCTCCGGGCGCTTCGGCCTACGGCAGCTGGGGGCAATGGCGCGCCGATGCGTACGGTCGCGGCCGGATGGATTGCGAAGGATGTCGACGACGTGGACAAACTGGCCGCTAGGCAGGCCATCGTGAGCCACAACCATCCGGATGCTGTCCGCGCCGCTCAAGCCGTCTCGAGGGCAATATTCGATCTCCGGCATGGCAAATCCGTCGAAAATGTGCGCCACGAAACGGAGCGGACATTCGGATACGACCTGCGGCCCGGGGTCGCCTTCATCAGTGGCGGATTCGATGTAAGCGCCGCAGGAACCGTGCCCCTGCACTGGCGTCGGCTTTCGATTCGCGAGATTGGGACGAAGCGGTACGCACAGTCGTGCTGCTCGGAGGCGACAACGGACACACTTGCCTGCATAGCGGGCGCCGTGGCCGAAGCCATCCACGGAGTTCCCGTTTCCGTCGCGGAGCAGGCGCGCGCGCATCTCAGCCAAGACTTACTCGAGGTGCTCGTTCGATTCGATAAAGCCGTCGCGAGATGATCTCCCGCTTGTCTGTTGCCGAACAGATGATCATCGAGAGCGCATCGATCTGCCAAATGATGGCGCCGCCTATGGTCAGGCAGTCTTTACCACCAATGAATCCTTCGCCAGCCCGTTAAGCTGATTGCGAGGCCGAGATGGTTAAGGCGCCGGCGTGAAATAAGGAGCCAACATGACATCATTCGCGACCATCGAAGGACTTCGTCTGCGCCGCAAGGTGCGTGCGGTCGTCACGGACACCCGCGTTCTCCTGATCCGGCCGCACGGCTATGAGGACGACTGCTGAACCCTTCCGGGAGGCGGCGTAGAGGGCGGCGAAACGGCAGCCGAGGCAGTTGAGCGCGAACTGACCGAGGAACCCGGGCTGGACGCCACCCAACTGGCTTCAATCGTCCCGCTCAATATCCGCTCCGAGTACAATCTACGATTCTGTCTATAAGGAACGGCACGGCCTCGATCACGACGGGCAGCTTGCAAAAATCTTCCACTGCTCCGTGACTGACGGGGTTGTCCTGCGTCGTCAGGTGGAAGAAATCGATGCCCTGCGGTGGTTCGCTCATGCTGAAGCTGTCGAGGCGGTTTGCGTAACGTTGTTGGTAAATTATCGACCTACGTCCCGTAACGGGCGTGGCGATTCGGCGCTTCAAGCTACAATCGACTCTACCGCGGTTAGGCGTATTCAATCCATCCACAACAAGTTTGCTGTATTGGCTACAAGATCGGATAGAGCAGAAGGAATACGACAACAAGGCAAGCCGCGAGCAAAGCGGCCACGGGGGATTCACGATCCACTGGAGGAGCGGATGATCGGCCCCCACGGACGGGTCCATTTGATTGTTAGTGCAATGATGGTCGTGGCGCCAGCGCGGGCGGCATCGCTGGTTGGGGTTGCAGGGCCGCCCGCGCGAATGCCGGGATGAAGACCTCCGGCGCCGGCGGCTTGTAGCCGAGCGATCCATGCGGACGCACGGTGTTGTAATGCCGACGCCAGCTTTCTGATCCACCCCCATTGAACGGGTCCACCTTGAAGTATGGTTTTGACCATGAAGGAGGACCACAATGGCAAACAAGCGACACAAGCCCGACGAGATCGTCACGAAGCTTCGGCAGGTTGAGGTTTTGCGCGGCCAAGGCATGGCGATGGCGGATGCCGTTCGCCAGATCGGCGTTTCCGAACTGACGTTCTACCGGTGGCGCAAGCAATATGGCGGCATGAGCCGTGACCAGCTTCGGCAGTTGAAGGATCTCCAGAAGGAGAACGAACGGCTTCGCAAGGCGGTGGCCGATCTGACGCTGGACAAGCTGATCCTGACGGAGGCTGCGCGGGGAAACTTCTGAGCCCCTCGCGTCGCCGTGCCTGCATCGACCATGTTCGCTCGGTTCTGCCGAAGCGCGTGTCGGAGCGCCGGGTATGCCTCGTGCTTGGGCAGCATCGCTCCACGCAGCGGCGTATTCCTCGCGGCCGGGACGACGAGCAGCAACTGACCGAGGACATCGTTGCACTGGCCCGCCGCTATGGCCGCTACGGCTATCGCAAGATCGCCGAGCTTCTGCGCAGCCAGATGGGCTGGGTGGTCAACGACAAGCGGGTCGAGCGCATCTGGCGGCAAGAGGGGCTGAAGGTTCCAGCCAAACAACCGAAGAAAGGCCGGCTCTGGCTCGCCGACGGATCATGCATCCGCCTGCGCGCCGAGCGGCCCAACCATGTCTGGTCCTACGACTTCGTCGAGGACCGCACTCATGACGGAAGGAAGTACCGCATGCTTAACGTGATCGACGAGTTCACGCATGAGGCGCTGGCGATCCGCATCGATCGCAAGCTCAACTCCACCGACGTCATCGACGTCCTGTCCGACCTGTTCATCCTGCGCGGCGTGCCTGAGCACATCCGTTCCGACAACGTCCTATGTTGGGAAGAATTGGCGGTATCGGGCGTCAGGTCACGGGGCATCTGAGCGATCAGATACCCTGATAAAGTTGCCCAGGCGGGCTCCGCCGTCAAGAAGCGGTCTCTCCCATAGCAAACACAGAGTACGCACGATGGCGGCTCTCACCGTCCTTAAGACGAGATCCTGAATCCCAAGCGGAAGACCTGAACATTATCTACGAGGTCAGCGAACTGCCTCCACGGCCCTTGTCAGAAAAGGGTTCTTCCGCCTGGGCTCGCCCCCTCGAAGAAGGGACGATAGGGTTCGCCGTGTTTGATCACGGCGTGTACGTACGCGCCATCTTGGCTGCGATTGCGGTATAGGCTTTGCGACGCAGGTGAGCGTTGTGCCGATCCTTGGCTATGTAGCGCTCGAACCTATCGCGGAAGCTGTTGGTTCGGTGTAGCACTGCGGTTTGCCCTGCCATCCAGAAGGTCCGT
Organism: Mesorhizobium sp. J428; assembly: GCF_024699925.1. Lineage (NCBI taxonomy): Bacteria > Pseudomonadati > Pseudomonadota > Alphaproteobacteria > Hyphomicrobiales > Phyllobacteriaceae > Mesorhizobium > Mesorhizobium sp. J428. The sequence continues at coordinate 107,112 of NZ_JAJOMX010000004.1, read as the reverse complement.
CGAAGCCGGGCGTTGCCATATTTTGAGATCTTGCTCTGTCCTCGGAACATGCCTGATTGCACGGTGGCGAGATCCATGCCGCAGAACTTTAGGAACTGGCGATGATGCCCGAAACGGCGCAGATCGCCGGCTTCGGCGAGAATGGTCAGGGCGTTGATCGGCCCAATGCCCGGAACGGTGACCAGTAGCTGGTAGTCGGGATGGTCGGACAGCAGTTCCACAGCGCGGTTCTCGACCTCATCGCGCTGGCGCACCAAGCCGCGACCCTCGGCGAGGACCAGCCGGAACATCCGCAAGGCATCGGACTCTGCTGCTACAGGTAAGCCGACAGAGTCTTTGGCAGACTCGTAAATATCTGAAAGCAGGAGCGTTTTGGAAACCTTCCGGCCGACGACGTTCCAGGCGGCATCAATGAAGGCCTCCTTCGTCATTGCCGAGATCATGTGCGGCGACGGGAACTGTTCCAAAAAGGCCAGGAACCAGTCGCTGCGTGCGCTGCGATGGAACCGCTCGGCTTCAGGGAAATACAGCGGCAGGTAGTGGGTCAGGATCCGGTGCCAGAGTTCGGTCTTGGAGCGCGAGATGATCTCGTGCGTCTTGGAAAGCTCCTGAATGTCGTTCGTGCCCGCGATCAGCGGATCGTGGAAAAACTGGACCGCGCCGATCTCCAGCATGCGCAGGATGACCTGGGCGTCCTTTGGGTCGTTCTTGTCCCAGCTGTTGTGAAGGGCTTCCCGCGTCCGAGCGAGGGCAACCGAGGAGATCAGCTTCAGCTCGAAACCGGCTGCGCCCAGATGATGCGCGAGTGCCCGATGATAATTGCCCGTCGCCTCGAATCCGATCCGGACCGGCAAGCCATACTGGCGAAGAACCGCGATCAGTCGCTCGAAATCCTCGAGGCTGTTCCGGATCGCCAATCGGCGCCGGCGCGCTTTACCGGGAACCGCGATCAGCACCTCATGCCGGTGTTTGGAAATGTCGATGGCTACAAGAAGGGGCGAAACGGGGATAGTGTTGGCGATGGTCATGGCCGGTCTCCTTTACGGTGTGGTTCGCAAAACCACTGTAGAGACCCGAGACCCGGCTATGGCCACCTGCTGCGCTATTTTGAAGGCTGCGCAGGAGGCCATAGCCTTCCCAAACAATCTTCTTCCCGACGTGCTACGGCCCGGAGTTCATCGCCACGGCCGTGCAGGACTGGATCACCGCCGTCGGGGCGAAGACTGCCTACATCGCACCCGGAAGCCCATGGGAGAATGGCTACATCGAGAGCTTCAATGCTCGCCTGCGCGACGAACTCCTCGACGGCGAGATCTTCTACACGCTCAAAGAGGCCAGGATCATCGTGGAAAGCTGGCGTCGGCATTACAACACCGTGCGTCCGCATGGATCGCTCGGCTACAAGCCGCCGGCGCCGGAGGTCTTCATCCCGGCATTCGCGCGGGCGGCCCTGCAACCCCAACCAGCGATGCCGCCCGCGCTGGCGCCACGACCATCATTGCACTAACAATCAAATTGGACCCGTCCGTGGGGGCCGATCAAGGCGACACGCGTCCGATCTGGATCGCGAAGGTAGCGCCAAGCCAATCGGGCATCTCCGCCGCCGATGCCGGAAACCGCCTGATCAACTTGCGACTTCAGCTGCGCCGCAAAGCCAAGCCGCAAAGGTTCAGATTTAGCTTCCCCGAGCGCGAGTTCTTCAAATCGAAGCCTCCAATGTTCCGCAGGCTCCGTTTAGTTCCCAATCCGGTCCATCGGAGCGCCTCCGTTCAATTCCCCAACAACACCATGCCGAGCGCGAAGGCCGTAGTTGCTGCAAGCTTCCCTTCATCGTCGCTTTTCAACAACTGTAAGGTCATTGCGCCTTGTACGATCCCCTCGTGGGCTACGTTCGCCAGCGCCAGCGCCAGCGCCGCGGCTGTCGCGAAAGCCAAGCCCTCTGAGAATACCGCATCCGCTCCGGCAACGAGAACAAGCATTACAAGCACGAACACGTCATCGTTCTCACGTGCATGGGCGATATCAGGTGGTGACATAGCGGACCTTCTCCGCAGTTTTGACTGCGATCAGCTCCGATCTTCGTACCAGCCGGTTGATATGAGCCAGCGTTTCCGTGAACGCGAAACTCATCTGGTGGGCATCGAGCTTGCGGGTGAAGAGGATAGGAACGAGATCCGCCACTGAGTGCGGCGCTTTTGCGCATGCTTCCCGGATCCGTTGGCAGCGTCCTTCGTGATGTGCCTCAAGTTCGAGACATCGTTCATGCAGCCCGTAGAACGGGCGGCCGTGTCCCGACAGCACCAGGACATCGTCCGGCAGTTCCTGACGCATAAAGCGCAGCGTCCTGAGAAAATGTCCGAGCGGGTCGCCATTAGGTTCGCCGGCGAAGACGCTGACATTGGGCGAGATCCTCTCGATGATCTGATCAGCAGCGAACAACAGCCTATCCTGCTCGCAGTAAAGAAGGATCTGCTCGGGGGCATGCCCGTCCGCAGTGATTACCCTGAATTCCCGGCGTCCGATCGTGATTCTGTCGGCCAGAACGAGCCTGAGAAAGGTGGGAGGCAGTTCCGAAACCAGCATCAGATATTCGCTGCCGTGAATGGCGACGAGTCCGGCGCCTTCCTCGCTCATGCCGTGGTTAACATAGAAATCGAAATAGTGGCGAAGCCCCGTCTCGTGCGGGGCTAGGGAGATGACCCTGCTGGTCATGTAGGCAGTCTGGCTCGTCAGCATTTCGGCGCCAAACTTGCCGCAAAGCCATCCTGCAAGCCCGATGTGGTCCGGATGATGATGGGTGACGACGACGCGCGAAATGGAGACATGCGATAGCGGTCCCCCCCAGGAGAGCCTGCCAAGCTGCCTTCGCCTCGTCCGTATTGATACCGGTGTCGATCAGCGTCCAGCTCTCGCCATCCTGGACAAGATAGACGTTCACGTGATCAAGACGGTACGGCAGCGGAATGCGGGCCCAGAGAACCCCTGGCGCAACCGAGATAACTTGCCCCGCCGCCGGTGGCGAATGGAAGGGAAACTGAGGCATAATTTCCAACAGATGGAGGCATTCGAGAGCTTTGTCTACCGGCAGGCTACGCGCGGCTTCACGTTCGCCTCGAGCACCGCCTCACCGGGACGAGAACTTTCATGAAACCTTCTCCTATTCGTAGTGAGTATGGGTTCGTCGACGGTGAGGCTCACACATGCCTTGGTGGCGCTCGCTTAACCGTCGCTGAAGTTTGAGCTGTGGCTTCAGATGTCCTTGCCATTGACGATAAGGGGCGCGTTCTCGGGAAGCGCATCAATGAAGATGATCTCGTCTGCACGGATGCGGGCATGTCGCTGGAACGCTTCTTTGGCCGCCGCTTCGGCGGCAATGCGGTCGGCGCTCTCCTGCAGAACGATCGAGATGCTGATAAGGTCTCGGTCGTTTTCGCGCGTCGCCACGGCCTGAGCCGCTATTGCCCCGGGTGTGGCAATCACCACCTCCTCGATCACGCGTGGATAGACGAAGATCTCGCGCACCTTCACCGCCGCGCCCACCCGGCCCTGCAGCGCCGATAGCCGGCGCACACTGCCGTCCTGGTTGCTCTCCAGTGCAAAGGCGCTGTCACCAGTGCCGAAGCGGATCATCGGCCAGGTAGCATCGCGTGCGGTTACCACGACCTCGCCCGTCTCGCCGTGGGGGAGTTGGCCGCCGCGGACAGGATCGCAAATCTGTACCACCCGGTTGGGATGCACGACGTAACCTTCGCCGCCATCCTCATACGCGACAAGGCCAAGATCAGCGGTGGCATAGGCCGCCCATGTAGCGACCCCATACTCGGCCTCGATCCGCCGGCGCTTGGACATCCAGTCGCCCATTTCTCCGCCCAGAAGGGCGGTCCTCACTTTCCAGGCGCCGCGGCCATAGGTCTCGATCACTTTGTCGGCCAGCGTTAGGAAGAAAGCCGTCGACGCGCAGATGGCAGTGACGCCGGTCTCGACGACGATCTGGGCTTGCAATTCGGTGTTGCCGACGCCGCCGGGAATAATGGTGGCGCCTGCGGCCTGCGCTGCCTCGTCAAAAAGAAGTCCAGCCGGCACGAGGTGATACATCCATGTGTTCAGGATGATGTCGCCCGCGCCTATGCCTGCCGCTTTGAACAGCAGATCCAGTCCGTGGCCGCCGCCGCCTGGCAGCGCCGGTTCAAAGATCGGGCCTGGGGAGACATAAATGCGCGCGATCTCCTTCAGATCAGCGGCAAGGAACCCGCCAAAAGGCGGGTTCTCTCTTTGGAGCTTCAGCAGCTCCTCTTTCTTCATCACCGGCAGGCGGGAGAGCTCGGCCAGTGATGACACCTTGCCAGGGTCGAACCCGGCCGCTTCGAACCGCGCCTTCAATCCCGGTGCCTTCGTTGCGGCCGCGTTGTAGGCGGTCGCGATATCCTGATAGATGTCGATGGACATTGTTTTCCTATTCTCCCTCCTACGCTCGGCTCAGATCGGACAATCCTTGCGGAAGTTTGGCGCGCGCTTCTCGCGATGTGACAGGACGCCTTCCTTGACGTCCTCGCTCATGAAGCCGAGCATTTCGAGAGCAGTGGATGCGTCGAAGATCGGACCGGCTTGACGCAGCCAGTTGTTGAGCGAGTATTTGGTCCAGCGGATCGCGCTCTGCGAGCCATTTGCCAGCTCGGTGGCGATGTCGAGCGCGGTCTGCTGTAGAACCTCATCCTCGACACACATCGACACTAGCCCGATCCGGTCAGCCTCCTCACCCGAGACCGGCTTGCAGGTCATCAGATAGTATTTTGCCTTGGCCATGCCGCACAGCAGTGGCCAGATGATCGCGGCGACGTCACCGGCGGCGACGCCGAGACGAGGATGGCCGTCAACGATTCTGGCCTTCTTGCCGGCGATCGATACGTCGGCCAGGATGCCGACGACCAGTCCGGCGCCGGCCGCGGGACCGTTAATCGCCGAGATGATCGGCTTGTTGCAGTTGATGATGTTGTAGACGAGGTTCCTGGCCTCTTTCCACGTCTTCATGATCTCGTGCGAATTGCCGATCATGCTCTCGATCAGACTGAAATCGCCGCCCGCCGAAAACGCTTTGCCTGCACCGGTGACGATCACCGCATTGATGTCGGGATCGCGATCGATGTCGATCCACATATCGGTCATCTGCGTGTGGGTCTCGGCGTCCACCGAGTTGAAGGTCTCGGGCCGGTCGAAAGTGATGCGCAGCACGCGCTCGGCCGGATAATCGAATTTCAGCTTGTCGTATTTCGCGTAACGATCGGACATCATAAATCCTCCCTCGTGATCAGCCCGGCAGGCCCAGGACAGCTTTCGATAGAATGTTGCGTTGGATTTCGTTCGACCCGCCGTAGATCGTGGTCGGCCGGGCCTTGTAGAAGGTCGCCAGAACATCGACACCAACATTGCCGACCTGCAATGGGCCGAGGGTGCCGCCGTCGGGTCCTGCCGCCTCGATCATGAGTTCGGTGATCTTCTGAAACGTCTCGGTCACCCAGATCTTGAGCATCGAGACATCCGCGCCCAGCGGTTCGCCCCGCTTGAGTTGATCGGCGAAGCGCGCGTAAAGTGCCGCATGATCCTCGACATCGAGCGCAACCTCGGCGAAGCGGTCGCAAAAGACCGGGTCGTCGAAGCGGCCGGCACCGCGGGCGTAGGTTTCAAGCTGGCCAATCGCGTTCTGGGCCAGATTCGGTGCGCCGATAAACACCCGCTCGAAGCTGAGCAGGGACTTGGCCATCGTCCAGCCCTTGTTCAGTTCGCCCACGAGGTTTTCGCACGGGGTGCGGGCATCGTCGAAGAAGACCTCGCAGAACTCGGTTTCGCCCGCCAGCGTGGTGATCGTTCGGACCTCGACCCCCGGCTGATCCATCGGCACGAGAATGAAGCTGATCCCCTGCTGTTTTTTTGGGGCTTTCGGATCGGTGCGCACCAGCATGAAAATGTGCGTCGAGTCATGCGCCATCGTCGTCCAGATCTTCTGTCCGTTGATCACGAACTCGTCCCCGTCGATCACGGCGTTCGTGCGCAGGTTCGCCAGATCGGACCCTGCGCCCGGCTCGGAATAGCCCTGGCACCAAATGTCCTCACAGCTCAGAATGCGGGGCAGCCAGTATGCCTTCTGAGCATCGGTGCCGAACTTGATGATGAGCGGACCGACCATCTGCACGCCCATGTCGCGGCCGCGCACGACCCCCCAACGCTGCTGTTCCTCATAGAAGATGAGAAGCTTGGCCGCGTTCAGCCCCATGCCGCCGCATCCGCAGGCCAGGCCGGTGCGACCCAGCCCTTGGCATGAAGCTTGCGGTGCCAGTGCTCGATTTCGGCGAACTTCGGGCGATGCGAAAGATTGCGCAGCTCTTCGGGATACTCGGTTTCGAAGAACTGCCGTACCTCCCTGCGGAAGTCCGCGTCGCTCATGGCGTTGTAGTCGATCACTCTGCGGCCTCCTCTGCGTTGCGGGCGTTCAGCCAGAGCCGCCGGTGATGGACGTCGTCGCCCAGCCAGGCCGAGAGCACCAGCGCCCTGTTCAGGTAAAGCCCGATGTCGAACTCGTCGGTGTAGCCGACCGCGCCATGCAGCTGGATGGCCTCGCGCGTGATCTTCCTGGCCGTGGTGCAAGCCCGGGCCTTGGCGCGGCTGGCCTGGCGGGCACGCAGGCGCGGGGCTTCTGTCGCGTCCATCAGGCCTAGCGCGTCGCGCACGCCCGCTTCGGCCACTTCCTGCATGACATGCATGTCCACCGCGCGATGCTGAATGACCTGGAACGAACCGATTGGCTTGTCGAACTGCTCGCGCGTCTTGATGTAGTCGAGCGTGATCTCCAGCGCCTTGGCGCTGACCCCGACAAGCTCGGCCGCCGTCAGCGCTGTCGTGTCGCTGACGGCAGCTTCCAGAGCCTTTGCGACGGCCGGGCCCTTTGCGAGCAATTCGGCTGGTGCGCCCGACAGGTGTAGCTCGGCCAGCATACTGCCATCGGACTGACGCCGTTTGTCGATGGCTATGCCCTTGCCGCCGGGTTCAACCAAAGCGAGAGCCGGGCCGCCGCCGGCCTCCGCCACGACGAGGATGCCACTTGCAGCAGCCACCCCCGCGACCCATGATTTCATCCCGGTCAGAGCGCCGTTCTCGAACCGACATGACAGGGTGTTGGAGAGACCTTTGGCGTCACGCTCCTGCCATGCTGTTGCCAGGACCGTCGTGCCGGCCAGCGCCTCGGTCAGAAGCGCATGCTCGGGGCAGAGTCGGCGTAAAAGGCCAATTGCGAGCCCAACCGAGGCGACCACAGGCTCGGGCGCGATCGCCCGGCCTACTTCTTCGGCGATGATACCGGCGGCGGCCAGCCCCATGCCGAGGCCGCCGGCCTCTTCGGGAACCACTGCGCCGAACACGCCAGCCTCGGCCAGTTCCGTCATCACGGGCGCATCCCAGCCGCCGCCTTCGTCCCTGATCTTGCGCGCTCGCGCCACGCCGCCCGCGCGCTCCAACAGCGTGCGGACGCTTTGACGCAATAGGCGGAGATCGTCCTGGTCGTGATGTGCAGCGTTGCTCATTTTTCCTCCGAGGGCCGGCGCTTGATCATCACCGGAGTATCGGCAGTGAACACGACCTGTCCTGCGGGATTCATGGCTCTGAGCGTGTAGGCCAGCACGCCCCTATCCGGTTTGCTCTTCGAAGGTGTGACCGAAGAGACTTCCAGTTCGATGTCCAGCGCCTCGCCGGGCCGAATTGGCCGAGGCCATCTCAGCGAATCGAAACCCAACCCCCCGATATTGGCGATCTCCGGCATCATTCCATGCATGACTGGCTTGAACACCTGCAGCATCGTCTGAAAGCCCGAGGCGATCAGGCTGCCGTGGACGGACACGGCATAGTTCTCATCGGTGTGCAGCCGCTGCGGATCCCATTCATGCGCGAACGCAATGATCTCCTCCTTGCTCAGCGGCTCTGCGCGGAACCTGTAGATCTGACCTGGCTGGAAATCTTCCAGATATTTCATGAGACCTTGCCCGCTGCCGCAAACCCGGCGTCCACCCCTTCGGCGCTGTGCGAGATGCGCTCGCGATTGAACTGCTCGAGCTTGGGATAGGTCCTTTTGAAAAGGCGCAGGAATTCCTCCATCGGTGCGTCGACGTAGAGCCCCCGATCGTTCACATATTCCATGTGCCGCTGGTCCTTGACGTCGAATTCGTGAAACAGGGCGTCGCTGTTGCCATCGAAGATTAGCGGCCTGACCCCGAACCGCTCGCACAGCTCCATGTTGAACGCAGGCGTGATCTTATAGGTATTGCCGTCGAGCCAGAGCTGCACGTAGCCGTGATAGACGAAGAGATCGGTGCCCATCAGCTCCCGCAGCTTGGGCGTGTTCAGATGGTTGCGCACATCGGCGAATCCCAGCGCTGCAGGAATGTCGACCGCGCGCAGGCAGGCCGCCAAGAGGATCGCTTTGGGCACACAGAAGGCGGCCTCCGCTCCGGCGATGGCGCTCGCCCGGTAAGCATCGGCCGTCAAGGCGAAGGTGTAGGGATCATAACGGATACCGTCCCGCACCGCCTCGAATAGGCGGATCGCCTTATCGCTCTTCGATGCATCGTTGGGTAGATCGCGCAGAGCCCGGGCGACGAACTGCTGGACCTCGGGGCTGTCGCTGTTCACGAAATACGTGGGCACGACGTATCTCGCGGCCTCTTCCGGGAGCTCTTCTTGGGAGGTCGTCATCATATCCACCTTCTGGGAGAAGCAATTCTAACACCTGTTAGATTAATGGACCACGCTGCCACCGTCAATGGTTCGGCGTTCTTGGCGGTGTCTCATGGGTCGGGCAGCCCGAAATAGCGGTTGTCACGTGCGAGATCGGGCGCGGCCTCGTCGCGGGAGGGCGGCGCGCGAAAAGCCGGCGCGATCGGCAGCGGCAGAGCGGGTACGCGCCGTTCCCCGATTCGCACCCGCCGGCCGTAAACGCCCCGCTTGGCAAAATGGTCGTTGGATGCCGCCTCGGCCGGGGTCTTGACCACCGTGCAGCAGCAATCGGCCTTGGCCAAAAGCGGTTCCCAGTGCGAGGCCGGATGCGTCGCCAAGAGGCGGGCAACTTCGGCGGTGCTTGCTTGCGGATCGGCGATGTCGTCGCGCAGCTCCGCCCCTAGTCCGATCACATCGCAGAAGGCCTGCCAGAACTTCTCTTCGAGTGCCGCCACGGCGATCTGCCGTCCGTCGGCGGCGGAATAGAGCCTGTAGCGCGCCAATCCGCCCGTCAACCGGTCGGCGCCATTGCCAATCGGCTCTCCGGCGACAACGCCCTTGGCATGCGCCCAATAGGCGAAAACGAAGGCGCCCTCGGCCATGGCGATGTCTAGACGGGCACCCTGCCCCGCATGGTCGCGCTCGCGCAGGGCGAGCAGGATATTGAGCACCGCCGGGTAGCTGCCGCCCCCAATGTCGGCCACCAGCGCGAACGGCATTGTCGGCTGCTCGTCGGGACCGCGACTGAGCGACAGAATTCCGGCGTCGCCGACGTAGTTCAGGTCGTGGCCGGCAAAGTCCCGTTTCGGCCCGGTCTGTCCGTAGCCGGTGATCGAGCAATAGACGATGCCCGGATTGATGGCACGCACCGCCTCATATCCCAAGCCCAGCCGATCCATCACGCCGGGGCGGAACTGCTCGACCAGGACATCGGCCTTCTCGATCAGCGGACGGAGGCTCTCCACCGCACCTTCAGCCTTCAAATCCAGTGCAATCGATTTCTTGCCGCGATTCAGGATCGCGTAACCGATGCTGACGCCGTCGATTTTCGGCTCCGTATGACGCGCGTCCTCGCCCTTGCCAGGGCGCTCCAGCTTGACAACTTCCGCCCCTGCCTCGGCTAGCATCAGGGTCGCCAAGGGGCCAGGCAGAAGCGTGCTGAAATCCAGCACGAGAATATCGCTGAGCGGCTGAGCCATGGTCGCTGTCCTCAGGCGAAGCGGGCTGCGCCGTTGTTCAGCACCACGACCTGACGCTCGGGGATCGAGGCTTTGAACCGGGCTTCGTTGCCTTCCCGCCAGATATGAAACCGCACCGTCTCGCCCGGATAGACCGGGGCGGAAAAGCGCACATCCAGTCCGGTCAGCCGGCTCGCGTCATAGTCGCAGAGCGTCTTGAGAATGGCGCGGGCCGCCAGCCCGTAGGTGGCCAGGCCATGCAGGATCGGGCGCTCGAACCCTGCCGCACGGGCGACCTTGGGATCAGCGTGCAGCGGGTTGAAATCGCCCGACAGGCGATAGATCAGCGCCTGGCGTGGCAGCGTCGCAAGATCGCAAACATGGTCGGGCTCGCGCTCGGGGATGGACGCAGGCGTCGGTCCCGGTTTGTTTTCGCCGCCAAACCCGCCGTCGCCGCGGCAGAAGGTCGACATCGAGACCTTGGCCAGCGTCTCGCCACTGGCCGCATTGATGATGTCACGGCTCAGATAGATGACCGCACCGCGCTCTTCGCCCTTATCGGAGATCTGATCGATCCTGGTACGGCCGATCAGTTCACCTTTGACCGGCAATGGCTTGTAGACATCCAGCCACTGCTCGCCGTGCAAGACCTTCTTCCAATCGATCCCGGTGCGCGGATCGCGCAGCCAGAAACCGGGGTAGCCAAGCGTGACGGCCATTGACGGCACGACCATCAGCCCGTCCTCATAGACATAGGCTAGTTCTTTTTCGTCGGTCGGATTCTCGCCAAAGCCCAAGCCAAGCGCATAGAGCATGGTGTCGCGCTCGGTGAGGGTTTGCGCTACATCTTCAAACTCCCAGTTGGAGAGAGCCTCATAATTGAGCGGCATCGCTTCGCCTCCCCAGTCGTTTCACAACGTGTTCTCCGAGCCCAGAATTGCAGTGACCTGGCTCGACAACGTGCCGCCGTTGCCGTGGGCGAGCGCCAGATCAATATTTGCGATCTGAAGTCCCGGCGCATCGCCCCGGATCTGGCGGGTCGCCTCGATCACCGTGAAGATGCCGTACATGCCCGGATGCACGCAGGAGAGCCCGCCGCCGTTGGTGTTGACCGGCAACTCACCCCCCGGCGCGATCCGCCCGCCCTCGACGAAGGCCCCGCCCTCGCCCTTCTCGCAAAAGCCCAGGTCCTCCAGAAAGAGGATCGTGTTGATGGTGAAGGCGTCGTAAAGTTCCACCACGTCGATGTCGGACGGAGTCACCCCTGCTGCGGCAAAGGCGCGCGCACCCGACTCCCTGGCCGCCGTGACGGTGAAATCCGGCATCTGGGAAATCTGTCGATGCGTGCTCTCGGCGGCGGAGCCAAGAACGTAAACCGGCGGCTTGGGGAAATCCCTCGCCCGCTCGGATCGAACCATCACGATCGCCCCGCCGCCATCAGTGACGAGGCAGCAGTCGCGCACCGTCAGCGGATCGCTCACCATGCGGGCGGCGAGCACATCCTCGCGTGTCAGGTCGCCGCGCGCGAAGGCCTCGGGATTGTGCTGCGCCCAGGCCCGCGCGGCAACCGCCACATCGGCCAGCTGTTCGCGCGTGGTGCCAAATTCGTGCATGTGCCGCGCCGCCGCAAGAGCATAGGCGGAGATCGGATAGCGCGGGCGATAGATCTGTTCGTAAGGCGGCGGCCGCGAGGCCGTAACGAGCTTGCCCGACCCACTGCGCTGGTTCGAGCCGTAGACGATCAGCGCCACATCGCACAACCCCGCTGTGAGCGCCATGGTGGCCGCGGTGATGTAGTTGACGAACGAAGAGCCGCCGGTCATCGTCCCCTCGACGAAACGCGGGCGGATGCCAAGATATTCCGCCGCCATCAACGCTGGCATGCTGTCTTCCATCATCGTGCAAAAGAGTCCGTCCACATCGGACAGTTTCAGCTGCGCATCCGCCAGTGCCGCCAAGCCCGCCTGCGCCATGATGTCGTAGGCCGTCAGTCCGGGCGCCTCGCCGAAGCCGGCGTGTCCGGTGCCCACGATCGCAGATTTGCCGCGCAGCTTGTTCTCCACCTCTTCAGCCCCCTTCCGGCCTGCACAGCACGGCGGGGGTGCCGTCGATCTCTCCCGCATAGGCGATCACCGCCATGCCGATCTCCACGTCAGGAGGCGCAACGCCCTCAACGCGGCTCATCATCCGAACCCGTTCCTCCAGTTCGACGATGCAGACATTGTAATCGCCGCCCCTATCGGGCGCGCGCCTGACGACCGTTGTGGTATGGATCTCGCCCCTGCCCGAAATCTCGTGTGACGTGAACGAGGTTACGTAACAATGCGGACAGACCACGCGCGGGAAAAAGTGGAAACGTCCGCACGCGTTGCACTTGGGAAGAACCACCTTGCCTTCTGCCAGCCCCCTTCGAAAGGCTACATCCGGGCCTTCGTGCATTCTCAACCACCCTTCCCTGGCTGCGCTTCCAGGTCATCTGAGTTGACGATATTTCTAACAGATGTTAGATTTCTGGCAAGCTCAAAATTCACGCGTTCGAGAAGAATATGAACATCGACGAAAAGGGCCCGCTGCATGGGCTGCTTGTGGTCGCGCTGGAACAGGCGGTTGCCGCGCCATTCTGCTCGTCGCGCCTTGCAGATGCGGGTGCCCGGGTCATCAAGGTGGAGCGCAAGGGATCGGGCGATTTTGCTCGCGGATACGATAGAGCGGCGAACGGGGAAAGCGCCTATTTCGTCTGGCTTAACCGGGGCAAGGAATCCCTGGAGCTTGATATCAAGGACCCAGACGATCGTGCGCTGCTGGAACGGATTCTCGCCCGCGCCGATGTGTTCCTGCAGAACCTCGCCCCCGGCTCGCTCGAAAAGCTGGAACTGGATTCGGCATCGCTGCGCGCGCGTTTCCCGCAGCTCGTCACCTGCGATATCACGGGCTACGGCGATGATGGGCCGATGCGTAATGCCAAGGCCTATGACCTGCTTGTGCAATGCGAGAGCGGACTGGCATCGATCACCGGCACGCCGGACGGACCCGGACGGGTCGGCATTTCGGTGTGCGACATCGCCACGGGCATGACCGCCCATGCGGGGATTTGCGAAGCGCTGATCGAATGCCAGCGCACCGGGCGCGCCCGCGGCGTCAGCGTGGCGATGTTCGACACCATGGCCGATTGGATGGCGGTGCCGCTTATCTTTCACGATTGTGCCGGACGTCCAACGCCTCGGGTGGGCCTCAGTCATCCGGTGATCTGCCCCTATGGCGCCTATACCTGCCGCGATGGCGGCCAGATCGTACTGTCGGTGCAGAACGAGCGCGAATGGGCGCGCTTTTGCAACGCGGTTCTGAAGCGGCCCGAACTCGTTGAGGATCCGCGTTTCGACGGCAATGACAACCGCAACCGCAACCGGGATGTGCTGCAGCCGATGATCGAATCCGCTTTCGCTGCGCTCGACAGGGCGCAGATGCTGGCGCTCCTGAGTGAAGCCGACATCGCCTCGGGCGCGGTCAACAACGTCGCGGCACTTTCCAGCCACCCGCAGCTCGACCGGACGCTCATTCAGTGCCCTTCGGGCGAAGTTGGTCTACCGGCACCACCGATTCGCAGGTCGGGCGAGAATATGCCGCTGGGCGCCTCGCCTGCGCTGGGGGCGCATAATGCGGCGATCCGGCGGGAATTCGCCGTGCCCGTCGCAGGCGAGGACCAGACATGAGCGAGGCAAGACCCGCACTTCTGTCGGGGGTCCGGATCATTGACATGACCTCGGTCGTGTTCGGTCCCTTGGCCACGCAGATGCTGGGTGATCTGGGGGCCGACGTCATCAAGGTAGAAAGCCCCGAGGGCGATATGCTGCGCCAGGTACAACCCGCTCAAAGCCCCGGCATGGGAGCAGCCTTTCTGGGCGTGAATCGCAATAAGCGCAGCGTCGTGCTGGATCTCAAGACCGATGACGGCCGACGGTCTTTGCGCCGGCTTTTACGCGACGCCGATGTCTTCATATCCAGCATTCGCCCTTCCGCACTGGCCCGCTTGTCCCTGGCGCCGGACGCTCTGCGTCGCGAAAATCTCCGCCTCATTACCGTGGCTGCCGTGGGCTTCGGGTCGGACGGGCCGTACCGCGACAAGCCCGCCTATGATGACAGCGTTCAGGCGGTCTCGGGCATGGCGGGGCTGGCCACGATGCGCGACCCCGGCGCGCCGCCCTCCTATGCGCCAACCATTCTGGCCGACAAGCTGGGCGGAGTCACGGCGTCCTGGGCGGTAATGGCCGCGCTCTACCACCGGGAACGAACCGGCGAGGGGCAGCATGTCGAGGTGCCGATGTTCGAAACGCTGGCATCATTTCTGCTGGTGGAGCACATGGCCGCCGCCACATTCAAAAACCTCCCGCAAAGCTTCGGCTACAGCCGCATGCTGGTGCCGCATCGCCGTCCGCTCCAGACGAAGGACGGCTATATCACCATCCTTCCCTATTCCAACGCGCAATGGGCCCGCTTCTTCCGCGCCATCGGACGTGAAGACATGCTCTGTCACCCGTGGGTGACGAACATGGACGAACGCAGCCGCAATATCGGCGCGGTCTATGACATGGTAGCGCAGTTTGCGCCGTCGCGGACGACACAGGAATGGATCGACCTGATGGGGGAAGCCGACATCCCGGTCATGCCGGTGCGGATGCTGCCCGACCTGCCGCAGGATTCCCACATGAAGGCAACCGGCTTCTTCCAGCGCGTGGCGCATCCCACCGAAGGCGCCATCTGGACAACCAAACCTCCGGTGAAGTTTTCGGCCACGCCGGCGCGGCACGATCTGCGCCCCGCGCCGCGCCTTGGTGAACATAGCGAAGAGATCCTGAGCGGAGTGGTGGAGGACTGAATAGCTTTCCAGCTCCGGGAGCGATCACGCGCCCTTTAGACTAAGACTAGAGGCTGCTGGCGGTTTTTCGCAAGGCTTTAGGAATGCCGCATCAGATCGGTAGCAATGCTGTCGAACAGTTTTTCCCTGATCCGCCTTGGGTACGGGCCAGCTCTCGACGGGGAGGCTCTCGGCTAAGCGGCTAAATAGCAATGGAGGTCACATTGATTCCGCGCAGCTATCTTTTCGTCCCCGGCGACCGCCCGGACCGCTTCGACAAGGCGCTTGCGACGGGCGCCGACATTGTGGTGCTCGATCTCGAAGATGCTGTGCTTCCCGAGAGCAAGGCCCGCGCGCGCGAGGCGGTCCGCAACTGGCTTCGCATGGGCGGCCGCTCGGCGGTCCGGATCAACGGCATCGGAATGGAATGGCACGAGGAAGATGTGGTGCTGCTGGCCACGCCGGGCGTCGCCGCAGCACTCCTGCCCAAGGCGGAAGAGCCTGCGGCGCTCGACGCCTTCGTCTCCGCTTTGCCTCAAGGTCTGCCGATAGTGCCCCTGATCGAGAGCGCACTCGGAATTTGGAACGCTCGGGAGCTGGCCAGTGTCAAGGGTGTGACGCGACTTGCCTTCGGGTCGATCGATTTCCAGCTCGACACGGGCATCGAAGCTGAGGGCGAGGCTCTGCTCTACGCCCGTTCGCGCTTGGTGCTCGCCTCGACGATTGCCCGTATCGCGCCACCTGTTGACGGTGTGACAATCGCGCTTGACGATGAAGAGCGGCTGCGCGCCGACATCGCGGCGGCGCGCGCCCTGGGGTTCGGCGGAAAGCTGTGCGTCCATCCCCGTCAACTGGCAGCGGTGCACAAAGGCTTTGCACCCGACGAGGCGACGCTCGCCTGGGCGCAGGCGGTCGTGGAGGCCGCGCGGACGAGCGATGCGGGCGCGGTGCGCGTCAACGGCAAGCTCGTCGACCGCCCAGTTGTGGAGCGGGCAAAAAGAATTCTTGAAGACGGTGGCCAAGTGCCCCAAACGCCAGACTGTGGAGGACTGTTAGATCGGTCGAGGCCCATCAGGGGCCCCGCCTCGAGGCGGCGGCATGATCAACGGGCAAGCCTAGAAACGCCGCAAACCTGTCCGGGAAATGGGGGCCACCCAAGCTGGCTATGGCTCAGTAAGACTTGGGCATCCCCAGCGCCTTCTCGGCCACGTGCGAAAGGATCAGTTCCTCGCTGACCGGGGCGATGAAGTTCAGTATGCTTTCGCGGAAGTAGCGCTCGACGTGATATTCCTGCGCGAAACCGAAGCCGCCGTGGGTGCGAACCGCCCGGAACGCCGCCTCGTAGGCCGCCGAACCGGCGAGGTTGCGCGCCGTGTTCGCCTCCAACCCGCAGGGCCGACCCTGATCGTAAAGCGTGGCGGCCTTGTAGGTCATCAGTTCCGCCGCCTGCAGACGCATCCACGCCGCGGCGAGCGGATGCTGGATCGCCTGGTTCTGGCCGATCGGACGGCCGAAGACGATGCGCTCGCGCGCATAGGCCGCCGCCTTTTCCAGGACATACATCCCGAAGCCGACCGCCGCGGCGGCAACAACGATCCGCTCGGCGTTCAGACCGTGTAGCAGCACCTTGAAGCCCTCGCCCTCGGCCCCGATCCGGTCTTCCTCCGGCACCTCGAGCCCGTCGATGAAGATCGCATTCGAATCGACCGCGTTGCGGGCCATCTTGTGGATTTCGTGCACGTCGATCTTGCTGCGGTCGAAATCGGTGTAGAACACCGTCATGCCGTCGGTCGGCCGCTTGCACTCCTCGATCGGGGTGGTGCGGGTGACCAGCAGGATGTGGTCGGCGCGCTGCGCGGTCGAGGTCCATACCTTGCGCCCGTTCACCACATATCCCCCGCCCTCGCGCCGGCGCGCGAAGGTGGAGATGTGCGTTGTGTCGAGGCCCGCATCCGGTTCGGTGACCCCGAAGCAGGTGCGGTGTTCGCCCCGGATCAGCGGCGGCAGCATCCGGGCCTTCTGCTTGGGGGTTCCGAAGCCGACTACCGGTTGCAGCCCGAAAATGTTGATATGCACCGAGGAACTGGCTGCCGCGCCGTAGCGGCCGATCTCCTGCATCACCAGAGACGCCTCGGTGATGCCAAGGCCCGAGCCGCCGTATTCCTCGGGCATGGTCACGCCGTAGAAGCCGCCCTTCGCGATCTCGGCCGCGAAATCGTCGGGAAAGGTGCCGGTGCGTTCGCGTTCGAGCCAGTAGGCATCGTCGAAACGCGCGCAGATTCTGGCCACCGCCTCGCGGATGGCCCGTTGCTCCTGGCTTAGATCGAAATCCATGACGTCGCTCCTCCTGCTGTCATGCTTGCGGTTCCTCCCCGGCCTCGGGCGCGGGGGGCGGTGTCATATGCGGACGCCAGGTGCCGGGATCGCCGGTGGCGAGATCCCCGAACCGGCGCTCGGCGGCGAAGACGTCGCTGCGGATCAGCACACGGTGGGCCATGATCGGGCACCCGTCGGGATCCAACAGCCGCGAGGCCAGATGGGCCACCGGGTCGCTGAGGGCGATCCCCAGCAGCCGCGCGACCGCGATGTCGGCCCTCATGATGGTGATGACTTGGTCACCCGACAGGCCCGACAGGCCGGTATGATCGCGCAGCAGTTGCGAATAGAGCCGCGTTTGGTCGGCCCCCTCGGGCAGCATATCGAAATAACGCTGCGGCAGCCACAGCTCGACCAGCGAATAGGGCCGCGCCCCGGCATGGTGACGCTTGCGCACATGGACCAACGGGGTTTCCATTCCCGTCAGGTCGCGGTCGAGGTCGGGAAGTTCGGCGCAGGACGTGCGTGACAGGATCTCGATGCGCACCTGCGCCCGGAGCGTCAGCGGATCGTAGGAGGGCGCCCGGTCCCCCAGCTGCTCGGCCGCCGCGGTGACGAAGGTGCCCCTTCCGCGGGCGCTGTCGATCAGCCCCTCGCCGCGCAGCACCCCCAGAGCCTGACGGACCGTCTCGCGGGCGATGCCATATTCGCCGCGCAGATCCTGCAAGGTCGGCAACTGGCTTTGCGCCGGCCATTGGCCTTGGCGGATCTTCTCGCGCAACAGGCTGGCGAGCTTGAGATAGAGCGGTATGCCGTCGCGCTGCCGAAGTGGATCCTCGCCCGGGCCGCCCACGGCGGCGCTGTCCGCACCCGTGCCGGCGACCCGCAGGCCAGTCAAGGCCGACCGCCGGAATGGCGCGCGGCCCCCGCCGGCGTGGCGGCGGCCGTCGCAGGCTGCGCAAGAACCCTGGTCTCGATCAGCCGCGCAATCCGCTCGGGCGAAAGGCCGAACTCGCCCAGGATCGCCGCACCCTGCGCGCCGAGCGCGGGGGCCGGAAGGTCGGGCCCCGTCTCCACGCCGCGCATCGTGTAGGGGCTGCGGACCCGGCGCATCGGCCCCTGTTGGGGATGATCGTAATCCTCGATCAGCCCGACGGCGCGGATATGCGGATCGTCGGGCAGATCCTCCATCGCCACCACCGGGGCATTCGGAATGTCGAGCGAATCGAACAGCGCCTGCCACTCTGCCGTGGTTCGTTGCGGCAGGATCTGTGCGACGGCGATCTCGTAGAGTTCGGGGAAGTGCCGCTGCGCGGTGACGGGGTCGGTCATCATCGGTCCATCGACCACGTCATCGCGGCCCACCGCGCGCAGGAACCGCTGCCACTGGTCGAACTTGTAAACCCCGTGCGCGATGAAACCGTCGCGGGTGCGCGCCGGCTTGCGGAACGGGCTCATCACGCGGGCGTAGCCGAACCCGCCTTCCGGCGGCCGGTAGGACGCGCCGCTGAGATGCTGGCTCAGCATCACCGAGACCATGGTCTCGAACATCGGCGTCTCGATATAGCAACCCTCGCCGGTGGCACGCTGCCGGAAAAGGCCGGCAGTTATCGCCTGCCCCAGCACCAGGCCGGTGATCTTGTCGGCCGCCACCATCGGCACGAAGGCCGGGGCGCCGGCATTTCGCCCATTGGCCTCGGCCAAGCCCGAGCGGGCCTGGATCAGGTCGTCGAAGGCTGGCAGGTCCGCGTACGGCCCACCCTGCCCGAACCCGATCGCCGCACAATAGACGATGCGCGGATTGACCGCCCGCACATTCTCGTAGCCAAGGCCCAGCCGCTCGATCGCGGGCACGCGCATGTTGTGGACCACCACATCCGCTTGGGCCAACATCTCCAGCAGAACCGCGCGCCCCTCTGCTGACTTGAGATCGAGTGCGATGCTGCGCTTGTTGCGGTTCACCGCCATCCACTGGGCAGTCATGCCCGGCGCGCGCGAGACGCCGAGCCGTCGGTAATAGTCCCCCTCCGGGGCCTCCACCTTGATCACGTCGGCGCCGAAATCGCCCAGAAACTGTGTCGCGTAAGGCGCCAGCAGAATGTGCCCAAGCTCTACGACACGCACCCCGTCGAGCAAATGAAACATGGCCCTCCCCCTTGCAGATCACTGGCGCCGGCGCCCCGGTCTATAAAAACTGGTCTATAGGACTTTTTTTGCACGCAGATCGTTGACATGCAAGGGCACCTTGCTACGCTCGCCGCAAGGTAGAGGTGATTGCGGCATTCTCTGGCGCTGTTTTCTTCATGCGCGGGAGGAGTGAGGAAGGCCGCCGGGGGAGGATTATGGTACCGGTCAAGTCTGGGGAAAGGGGCGGGCCAACCGCTCGGGCCATGACGGCGATGTCGCGCGGCCTCGCCGCTATGGAAACCGCGCTGGCCGCCCTGGCCTGTCTCGCCCTGGCGGCGATCATGCTGATCGTCGTTGTGGACGTGGCGATGCGCTATGCGCTGTCGATGCCGCTGGGCTGGTCCTACGACGTGATCGGGCTTTACCTGATGGTGGCGGTGTTCTTCCTGATGCTGCCCGACACGCTGCACAATCACGGTCATGTGGCGATCGACCTGTTCCAGGGCACGCTGCCGCGCCGGCTGCGGCATGTGGGTCTGGCCCTCAGCTACGCCGGCGGCACCGTGGTCATGGCGCTGATCGGGAGCGAGGCCTGGGATCGCTTCAATGCCGCCTTCGACGGACAGGAGAGGATCGCCGCAATCGTGCCGTGGCTGACCTGGCCCGCCTATCTGATTGTGATGGTGGGCACCGCGCTTCTGACCCTGCGACTGGCCTACCGCGCGGCAGGGCACGGGTTTTCGTCGCTGTCCGGCCACGATCTGGTCGAGATGCCGCCGCCGCCCGAGACTGCCCGCCCCGAAGGCGAGGACGCCTTGTGATGGTGGCCGTGGTCGTCGCCCTCCTGGCCGCGCTGCTTGTGACGGGGTTGCCGGTGGCACTGGCCCTGGCGATCTCGGGCGCGCTGGGGCTCTACATGTTCGGCGGCATGGCCGTGCTGGGCGGGATCCTGAAGACCGCGCCGCTGAGCACCGCGAATTCCTACGAGATCATCACCATCCCGATGTTCATCCTGATGGCCGAGTTCGTCATCATCTCTGGCGTGGCGCAGGATCTGTTCCGGGCCGCCACCATATGGGTCGGCCGCCTGCGGGGCGGCCTCGCCATGGCCACCGCGGTGGCGGGGGCGGGCTTCGGCGCGATCTCGGGATCGAGTACGGCGGCGGCGGCAACGCTCGCCTCGACCTCGATCCCGGCCATGATCGACGAAGGCTACGACCCCAGGCTGGCAAGCGGTGTCGTGGCGATCTCGGGCACGCTTGCCATGCTGATCCCGCCGTCGGTGGCGCTGATCCTGTGCGGCATCATCGCCGATGTCTCGGTCGGGCAGTTGCTGGTGGCCGGGGTGATCCCCGGGATTCTGGTCACCCTCACCATCATGGCCACGGTCGCCGTTCTCGTGCGCATCGATCCCTCGGCTGCGCCGGCCGGCCGCCCCTACCGGTTTCGCGAGAAAGTCGCATCGCTGTCGCGCACGGGGCCGATGCTGGTGCTGTTCCTGGCCGTCACCGGCACGATCTACACCGGATTTGCCACGCCTACCGAGGCGTCGGGCATCGGCGCCTTCGGCGCGATGCTGCTGGCGCTGCGCGAGGGCAAGCTGGGTTTCGGCCCGGCCTGGGGCTGCCTGAGGCGCGCGGCGCAGACCACCTGCATGATCCTCTTCGTGATCCTCGGCGCGCATATCTTCGGCTATTTCTTCACCCTCACGCGGGTGACCAACGATCTGACCCAGTGGATCGGCGGACTCGGCATGTCGCCGATGGGGGTGATGGTGGTGATCCTGATCATCTACATCTTCCTCGGCGCCTTCATGGACCAGATCGCCATCCTCATCCTGACGGTGCCGGTGCTTCTACCGCTGGTGCTGAACCTGGGTTTCGACCCAGTCTGGTTCGGGGTAATCGTGGTGGTGACGGCGGAGGTCGGCATGGTGACGCCGCCGCTCGGCATGAACGTCTTCGTGGTGGCGCGATATACCCGGCGGCCACTGGGCGAAATCTTCCGTGGCACCTTTCCGCATGTGCTGGCGCATCTCGTGGTCATCGCGCTGCTGACCGCTTTTCCTGCGCTCGTTCTTTGGCTGCCCTCGACGATGAATTGAAGCAGGCCCCGAAACCGCGCAGGGCCGCAACCGGATTAACCAGGAGGAGAACCGAAACATGTCCAAGAAGCCCAAACAATCCGTCATACCCCTAGGCGCTGCGGGGTGGGCCCTGGCCCTCGCCGTCCTGCCGCTGGCCGCGCAGCCGGTCACGGCTCAGGAGGTCCAGCTGCGGGCGGCCGACAGCCTGCCTACGGGCCACTACATCGCCCAGAGCCTGATCGAACCGTTCATGGAGCGCGTGAGCGAACGCACGGGCAAGACCGAGTTCGCGTATTTCCCGGCCGAGCAGCTTGGCAAGGCCAAGGATTTGCTGTCCCTCACACAGACCGGCGTGACCGACATCGGGTATGTCGGCCCCTCCTATGTCAGTGACAAGATGCCGTTGTCGGCAGTAGGACAATTGCCCGAAGCCTTTGCGACCTCCTGCGAGGGCAGATGGCCTACTGGGAGATCGCCAAACCCGGTGGCCCGCTCGACGAGGCCGAATTCGCCCCGAACGGCGTGCGTCTGCTGATGGCCATGGTGCTGCCGCCCTACAACCTGCTGACCTCGAGCCGCGAGATCACCGATCTGGACAGCATGAAGGGACTGAAGATCCGCAGCACCGGCGGGGCCCTCGACCTGACAGTGCAGAAGATCGGCGGCGTTCCGGTTCAGATGCCGGCCCCCGAAGTGCGCGAGGCGCTCTCGCGCGGAACGATCGACGCAGGGCTCTTTCCGTATCCAAGCGTCACACCCTACGGCATGGAGGCGTTCCTGGACTGGGGCACCCAGGGTCTGAACTTCGGATCCTTCGTGGCGACCTATGTCATCAGCACCGATAAGTGGAACAGCCTTCCCGAGGATGTCCAGCAGGCGATGACCGAGATCGGCAAGGAACTGACCCGGGAGGGCTGCGAAACCGCGGACGCCGGGAACATGGAGGTCAAGCAGCAAATCGCGGATGCCGGTGTGACCTTTGTTGACCTGCCGCCCGAGGATGTCGAGAAACTGGGCGAAATCCTGTCGACCGTCGGTTCGGAATGGGCTGCCCAGTTTGATTCCCAGGGCAAGCCCGGCTCCGATATCCTGGAAGCCTTCAGGGCGGCGCTGGCCAAGAACTGAAGCCGCCTATGTCGCGGCCCGCGACTCGCGGCGTCACTATGCGGCTTAATGCGGCATTTACCCAAACCGGCGTTGGCGGTTTCTACCGTGTTCCATTTCGAAGCCGTCGGATATTGCTCGGCAGTCGCCTCACGAAAATCTCTTGCGTCCCCACCCGGTCTGGGCGGGGACGCGTCCGTTCTCAGGAACTCATACCATATGTGGAACGTATATGGACCCCGCCCGATTGCAACAGGTCGGCTTGGATCAGGATCGTCGGTCACAACTGCTTGTGTGGATGCCGGCCGTTTTGCAAGGAAAATTTCGAACTTTTGAGCATGTGATCGAGTGCGGTCTTGTGTCAGGCCTCTCATGTGCGGCCATTCACATGCCGCGGGCCGGTATGGTGATGCGCGGATCAGGTCCAAATCTGACGTACGAGCTGTCAGCTCCCGCAGTGTATGCTGGTTTTCTCTGACCCCGATCTGATCGATCATTTGCCCATGCGGTTCTTGCCTTCCTCACATTCCCCGACGTACCGGCTTCAGGTACACCGCTAAGTCGTCATGCAGCCACCATCGCCGGATTCCGGTAATTCCTCGCCTATGTGGAACAGGTCCTCGCACCCGAACTCCGCCCCGGCGACGTCGTGGTCATGGACATGTGTGGACGCCCCCGTTGGTGCAAGAAGAATCTTTTCGAAGAGCGCAGCGTGGTCGGGTGCTGACATGTGTCCGGCCTCTGTTGCGGCTATCACATGCCGCGGGCCCGTATGGGAGTTCGCGGATCGGGTCCAATTCAACCTCGCGCGCTCAAGGCGCGTATCCATGATCTGGTTTTCCCGAGCCCGTCTCTTTGACCGTAGCGCCATACTCTCCGTTCGACCTTCTCACACCATGGCAGCCCGCTCGAGGAGCGGACTATCCTGCTATGGCCGGCGTTCGATAGGTTCCGCCTCTGGCCATCAATGCCCACACGATGCGCGCCGTCTTGTTGGCCAAGGCGACGATGACCAGCATGGGTGGCTTGCGCTCAAGCATCCGCGAAAGCCACGGATCCCCGGTCGATCCCTTCCGCATGGCCCAGCGCACAGCGGCGCTGGCCCCAATGATCAGCAACCGTCGCAGGGTTCGCTCGCCCATTCGAGACGTCTCGCCGAGCTTCTGCTTTCCGCCCGAAGAACGTTGCAGCGGCGTTAGTCCGAGCCATGCCGCGAAGTCCCGGCCTCTCTTGAAGGTCTGAGCGGACGGGGCCAACGCGGCAAGCGCCGTCGCGGTGATCGGTCCTATACCGGGAATGGTCATCAAGCGCTTGGCTTCCGCATCCTCTCTGGCGCGCCGGGCAATCTCTCGGTCGAGTTCGGCCACTCTCGTATCCAGCGCCCGCAACTGCTCAACGAGTAGAGACAGGATCGAGCGGGCGGCTTCGGGGATGGTGGGGTCCTTCTCCTCGATCGCCGTAACAAGTTTAGCGACGTGGAAGAGGCCTTGCGCAGCCACAAGTCCAAATTCCGCAAGATGGCCGCGTATTGCATTGATCGTCTGGGTCCGCTGGCGAACCACAAGATCGCGGACGCGGAACACCATTGCCGCAGCCTGCTGCTCTTCGCTTTTTGCCGCTACGAACCGCATGGTCGGCCGCTGAGCAGCTTCACAGATCGCTTCAGCGTCAGCCGCATCGTTCTTCTTGTTCCCCGTCAGCGCCCATGGCACAGATTCAGGGTTGAGCTTTAAGGAGTGTTTTGGTCTCGTCGTCTGACGAAGGAACCAAGATGACTGCTAAATCCCCGAGCACCAAAAAGCCTGCCGAGCAGGTGGTGAAGGACATTCGCCGGGCGACCCGACGGCACTTTTCAGCTGAAGACAAGATCCGGATCGTTCTCGATGGTCTGCGCGGCGAAGACAGCATTGCCGAACTGTGCCGCAAGGAAGGCATCGCGCAGAGCCTGTATTACACTTGGTCGAAAGAGTTCATGGAAGCCGGCAAGCGCCGACTGGCGGGCGATACTGCTCGTGCTGCGACCAGTGATGAGGTCAAGGATCTGCGCCGAGAGGCTGGTGCGCTCAAGGAATGCGTTGCCGACCTGACGCTGGAAAACCGTCTGCTTAAAAAAAGCATGATCGCGGATGGGGACGAGCCAGAATGAGATATCCCGCATCCGAAAAGCTCGAGATCATCAATCTGGTTGAGCAGTCGCACCTGCCCACAAAACGCACGCTGGACCGGCTGGGCATCCCGCGCCGGACCTTCTATCGCTGGTATGACCGCTACCTCGGTGGCGGTCCTGAAGCACTAGAAGATCGGTCTTCGGCACCCAGTCGGGTGTGGAACCGGATCCCGACTGCCGTCCATGATCAGCTCATCGAGATGGCGTTGGAAGAGTCCGAACTCTCGCCTCGGGAGCTGGCTGTGAGCTTCACCGACCAGAAGGGGTATTTCGTGTCCGAAGCCAGCGTTTACCGGCTTCTCAAGGCCCACGATCACCAGCCCGGCCTATGTGGTGATCAAGGCGGCAGATGCGTTCCACACCAAAACGGTGCGGCCCAACGAGATGTGGCAGACCGATTTCACCTACTTCAAGATCATCGGCTGGGGCTGGATGTATCTGTCCACGGTGCTCGACGATTACTCGCGCTACATCATCGCCTGGAAGCTGTGCAACACAATGCGGGCCGAGGACGTCACTGACACGCTGGACATGGCCCTCGCGGCCTCAGGCTGCGACCAGGTGCATGTGCATCACAAGCCCCGGCTGCTCAGCGATAATGGCCCCTGCTATATCGCCAGTGAACTGGCCGATTATATCCAGACCAATCGCATGAGCCACGTCCGCGGCGCCCCGATGCATCCCCAGACCCAGGGCAAGATCGAGCGCTGGCACCAAACCATGAAGAACCGCATCCTGCTGGAGAACTACTTCCTGCCCGGCGACCTGGAGGCCCAGATCGGCGCCTTCGTCGAACACTACAATCACAGGCGCTATCATGAGAGCCTCGACAACGTGACCCCGGCAGACGCCTACTTCGGCAGGGCCGCAGCCATCATAAAACAGCGCGAAAGGATCAAACGACAAACCATCCAGCATCGGCGCTTGCAGCACCGCAAGCTCGCCGCATAACATCAACCCAAAGACGAGGCCGATACTCCGCTAATCCAAGACCCAAACTGCGCCAAATGATCTGACGACGGACAGTTCTTCTGACGCTTCACAAATGGCTTGACGTATCCCGGAGCGATTAGCCGGACTTCGTGCCCGAGCTTCGCAATCTCCCGCGCCCAGTAGTGGCTGCCGGCGCACGCTTCCATGGCAACCGTGCAGGCCGGCTGGTCGGCAAGAAAGCGAAGCTTACCTGATCGCGGCGAAGCTTCTTCCTGAACAGCACAGCTCCCGACCCATCTGCGCCGTGCGCCTGGAACACGTTCTTCGCCAGGTCCAATCCGATTGTGTTACCTTCCAACATGGACGCCTCCATTCAAGTGATGATCAACGACACCACTTTGGCACAGCGATGCCGTGAGGGGGCGTCCACCCCATCAACCTGCCGGCCCACAAGATCAGGGGCGTGCGCGAAGCGATCGAGAAGGCCGGTGCCCGGCTCCTGTTCCTGCCGCCCTATTCTCCCGACCTCAATCCGATCGAGATGGCCTTCTCAAAGCTCAAAGCCCTCCTTAGGAAGGCCGCAGCCCGCACCATCGACGAACTCTGGTCAGTCGTCGCCGACTGCCTCACAGCGTTTACGCCCGAGGAATGCAGGAACTATTTCGAGGCGGCGGGATATGACCCTGAATAAGTCGAATCTGCTCTAGCCGGCTTCGCCCGCCGCTATGGGATGAAGCTGATCTCGATCGAGGATCTCATCGCCTGGCGCCCGGGCGAACGGGCGGTAGGCCCCCGGCGGCGGGGATGCACTGCCTGCCGACCGTCCACGATATAGCGACCGGTTCGACCGCGCCAGACACCCATACCGCAGTTTGGCGGCTCGCAAAGCGCTGCCAGGGTGGTGATAGGACCGCACCGTTCCCGAGTGTGAAAATCGGCTGAAAAGGTGCTCGCCATACGGGCCGTTCCGCACATGTCGTCGGCCAGTCAGGCGATGGCCGAGATGCCGAGTATCTCTCGGCCGACGATCAAGGTCTGGATCTCGGAGGTGCCCTCGGGGATCACCGAGCCGCGGGTATCACGGAAGATCCGCTCGATTGGATAGTCGGCGCTGTAACCCATCCCGCCGTGGACCTGCAGCGCCATGTCGGCCACCTCGTGGGCGGCCTCGGTCGCGTAGAGCTTGGCGATCGAGCATTCCTGGCGCGCCGGCAGCCCCGCATCCAACGCCCAGGCCGCCCGGTAGCCCAGCATCCGCGCCGCCTCGACGCGCACCGTCATGTCCACGATGTGCTTCTGCACGAGTTGGAAGCCCCCAATTGGGCGGCCGAACTGCTGCCGCGTCTGGGCGTAGGTGGTCGAGAGATCCAGCGCCGCCTGCCCGGCGCCGACCGCCCCCATGGCGACGCTGAGGCGCCCGAAGTTGAGCCCGGTCAGGATCATCTTCAGGCCCTCGCCCTCGCGCCCGATCAGGTTCTCGTGCGGGACCACCGTATCGGCGAAGGTCAGGGCCGAGGTGCCGGTCGCGCGTACCACCATGGTCTTGACGCGCTCGGCGGTGTAGCTGCTCTGCTGGCGGTCGATCAGAAACAGGCTGATGCCGCCGTCGCAAGAGTTGCTATAGGTCTTCGCCACCACGATCCCGAACTCGCCCCAGAGCCCGTTGGTGATCCAGAGTTTCGAGCCGTTCAGGAGCCAGGCGCCGCCGCGCGCCTCGGCCCGGGTCTCGAGCCCGGCCACGTTCGAGCCGTGATTGGGCTCGGTGATGGCCACGAAGACCCTCCGCTTGCCGGCCAGGAGCGGGCGCAGATAGGTCTCCTTCTGCGCCTCGCTGCCCCAGTTGCCCAGGATCGAGGCGACGATGTTGATGGTGTTGAGGGTGCCGCGCAACGCCATCCACTGATAGCCCGCCTCTTCCATCAGTATGCGGCGTAATCAGTGTAGGCCATGCCGTAGCCGCCCATGGATTCGGGCAGGAGGCCGCCGATATAGCCGAATTCGGTCAGTTCGGGCAACAGGTCCCAGGCGAATTCCTCGCGCTGCTCGTGATCTGCGACGATCGGGGCCACCCGCCGCTCCATGAAGCGGCGCACCGAAGACTTGAGCATCTCCTGCTCGGTCGTTAGTCGAAAATCCATCGTTCCTACCTTTCCGAAACCGTCCCGCGCGACAGGCGAACGAGGCGTGCGCGCACCCGCGTCAGGCCTCCGGCCAATCCGTCGGGCATGAACAGGATGATGATCACGATCAGCACCCCGTAGATCACGAAGTGCATCCCGCTTGCGGTGCCACCCAGCATCCCGCGGGCGATCTCGCCGACTGATCCACCCCCATTGAACGGGTCCACCTTGAAGTATGGTTTTGACCATGAAGGAGGACCACAATGGCAAACAAGCGACACAAGCCCGACGAGATCGTCACGAAGCTTCGGCAGGTTGAGGTTTTGCGCGGCCAAGGCATGGCGATGGCGGATGCCGTTCGCCAGATCGGCGTTTCCGAACTGACGTTCTACCGGTGGCGCAAGCAATATGGCGGCATGAGCCGTGACCAGCTTCGGCAGTTGAAGGATCTCCAGAAGGAGAACGAACGGCTTCGCAAGGCGGTGGCCGATCTGACGCTGGACAAGCTGATCCTGACGGAGGCTGCGCGGGGAAACTTCTGAGCCCCTCGCGTCGCCGTGCCTGCATCGACCATGTTCGCTCGGTTCTGCCGAAGCGCGTGTCGGAGCGCCGGGTATGCCTCGTGCTTGGGCAGCATCGCTCCACGCAGCGGCGTATTCCTCGCGGCCGGGACGACGAGCAGCAACTGACCGAGGACATCGTTGCACTGGCCCGCCGCTATGGCCGCTACGGCTATCGCAAGATCGCCGAGCTTCTGCGCAGCCAGATGGGCTGGGTGGTCAACGACAAGCGGGTCGAGCGCATCTGGCGGCAAGAGGGGCTGAAGGTTCCAGCCAAACAACCGAAGAAAGGCCGGCTCTGGCTCGCCGACGGATCATGCATCCGCCTGCGCGCCGAGCGGCCCAACCATGTCTGGTCCTACGACTTCGTCGAGGACCGCACTCATGACGGAAGGAAGTACCGCATGCTTAACGTGATCGACGAGTTCACGCATGAGGCGCTGGCGATCCGCATCGATCGCAAGCTCAACTCCACCGACGTCATCGACGTCCTGTCCGACCTGTTCATCCTGCGCGGCGTGCCTGAGCACATCCGTTCCGACAACGTCCTATGTTGGGAAGAATTGGCGGTATCGGGCGTCAGGTCACGGGGCATCTGAGCGATCAGATACCCTGATAAAGTTGCCCAGGCGGGCTCCGCCGTCAAGAAGCGGTCTCTCCCATAGCAAACACAGAGTACGCACGATGGCGGCTCTCACCGTCCTTAAGACGAGATCCTGAATCCCAAGCGGAAGACCTGAACATTATCTACGAGGTCAGCGAACTGCCTCCACGGCCCTTGTCAGAAAAGGGTTCTTCCGCCTGGGCTCGCCCCCTCGAAGAAGGGACGATAGGGTTCGCCGTGTTTGATCACGGCGTAGTACGCGCCATCTTGGCTGCGATTGCGGTATAGGCTTTGCGACGCAGGTGAGCGTTGTGCCGATCCTTGGCTATGTAGCGCTCGAACCTATCGCGGAAGCTGTTGGTTCGGTGTAGCACTGCGGTTTGCCCTGCCATCCAGAAGGTCCGTCGAAGCCGGGCGTTGCCATATTTTGAGATCTTGCTCTGTCCTCGGAACATGCCTGATTGCACGGTGGCGAGATCCATGCCGCAGAACTTTAGGAACTGGCGATGATGCCCGAAACGGCGCAGATCGCCGGCTTCGGCGAGAATGGTCAGGGCGTTGATCGGCCCAATGCCCGGAACGGTGACCAGTAGCTGGTAGTCGGGATGGTCGGACAGCAGTTCCACAGCGCGGTTCTCGACCTCATCGCGCTGGCGCACCAAGCCGCGACCCTCGGCGAGGACCAGCCGGAACATCCGCAAGGCATCGGACTCTGCTGCTACAGGTAAGCCGACAGAGTCTTTGGCAGACTCGTAAATATCTGAAAGCAGGAGCGTTTTGGAAACCTTCCGGCCGACGACGTTCCAGGCGGCATCAATGAAGGCCTCCTTCGTCATTGCCGAGATCATGTGCGGCGACGGGAACTGTTCCAAAAAGGCCAGGAACCAGTCGCTGCGTGCGCTGCGATGGAACCGCTCGGCTTCAGGGAAATACAGCGGCAGGTAGTGGGTCAGGATCCGGTGCCAGAGTTCGGTCTTGGAGCGCGAGATGATCTCGTGCGTCTTGGAAAGCTCCTGAATGTCGTTCGTGCCCGCGATCAGCGGATCGTGGAAAAACTGGACCGCGCCGATCTCCAGCATGCGCAGGATGACCTGGGCGTCCTTTGGGTCGTTCTTGTCCCAGCTGTTGTGAAGGGCTTCCCGCGTCCGAGCGAGGGCAACCGAGGAGATCAGCTTCAGCTCGAAACCGGCTGCGCCCAGATGATGCGCGAGTGCCCGATGATAATTGCCCGTCGCCTCGAATCCGATCCGGACCGGCAAGCCATACTGGCGAAGAACCGCGATCAGTCGCTCGAAATCCTCGAGGCTGTTCCGGATCGCCAATCGGCGCCGGCGCGCTTTACCGGGAACCGCGATCAGCACCTCATGCCGGTGTTTGGAAATGTCGATGGCTACAAGAAGGGGCGAAACGGGGATAGTGTTGGCGATGGTCATGGCCGGTCTCCTTTACGGTGTGGTTCGCAAAACCACTGTAGAGACCCGAGACCCGGCTATGGCCACCTGCTGCGCTATTTTGAAGGCTGCGCAGGAGGCCATAGCCTTCCCAAACAATCTTCTTCCCGACGTGCTACGGCCCGGAGTTCATCGCCACGGCCGTGCAGGACTGGATCACCGCCGTCGGGGCGAAGACTGCCTACATCGCACCCGGAAGCCCATGGGAGAATGGCTACATCGAGAGCTTCAATGCTCGCCTGCGCGACGAACTCCTCGACGGCGAGATCTTCTACACGCTCAAAGAGGCCAGGATCATCGTGGAAAGCTGGCGTCGGCATTACAACACCGTGCGTCCGCATGGATCGCTCGGCTACAAGCCGCCGGCGCCGGAGGTCTTCATCCCGGCATTCGCGCGGGCGGCCCTGCAACCCCAACCAGCGATGCCGCCCGCGCTGGCGCCACGACCATCATTGCACTAACAATCAAATTGGACCCGTCCGTGGGGGCCGATCATGATTCCATTCGCCTGTTGATGGCGGATGGGGGTTCGAATGAGGAGCGCGCCGGGTTTCTTCGATTTCGACGATCGGCTGCGGAGGCTGAGCGACCTCGGCGACCAGCTCGAGGCCTACGGCCGAGTGGTGGATTTCGAATCCTTCAGGCCCGAACTGGAAAGGGCGCTTGCCTATTCGAGCGGAACCCATGGGGGCCGCCCGCCCTACGATCCGGTGATGATGCTGAAGGTGCTGGTGATCTAGACCGCCAACAACCTGTCGGACGAGCGCACCGAGTTCCTGATCAACGACCGGCTGTCCTTCATGCGGTTCCTTTCGGACCGGGTTCCCGACGCACGCACGATCTGGTTGTTCCGGGAGAGACTGACGAAGGCCGGCGCCATCAATGCGCTGTTCGAGCGCTTCGACGCCATGCTGCGAGATGCCGGCTACAGGTCGGCGGCCAACGAGGCCTTCATGGAGAAGAACGGCTTCGTCAGCCGGGTCCACCGCAAGAAACCGAAAGGCCGGCCCATGCCCGAAACCATCCGCCGCGCCAACAATCTCAAATCGAAGGTCCGCTCCCGCGTCGAGCATGTCTTCGGCGAGCAGAAGAGCCGCATGGGGCTGTTCATCCGAACCATCGGCATCGCGCGAGCCACGACGAAGATCGGGATGGCCAACATGGTCTTCAACATGAAACGCCTGATCCACCTACAGCGCGTTGCCGCCGTCACGTGAAGCCCGTCACCGGAAGTCCATGTCCAGCGCGCTGATGGGCCAACAAGGCCATCAGCCGCCGCCGAACCAGCCCTTCCGCGCGTCAACGTGGGCCGATCCAGCCTCAATCAGGGCTTTGGTAGAAGTGTCCAGCTTCCAAAAAGACGGCTAGTTCAGGCGAGCTCCTGGACTAAGACAGAGGGCAGTCCGCGTCTCAGAGCTTTTCGATCAGCTCGGGTACGGCTTGGAAGAGGTCAGCCACAAGGCCGTAGTCGGCGATCTGGAAGATCGGGGCGTCCGGATCCTTGTTGACTGCGACGATGATCTTCGAATCCTTCATCCCTGCAAGGTGCTGGATCGCCCCGGAAATGCCCACTGCAACATAGAGCTCGGGCGCCACGACTTTGCCGGTCTGGCCGACTTGCCAGTCGTTCGGCGCGAAGCCCGCGTCGACTGCGGCCCGCGAGGCGCCCACTGCTGCGCCGAGCTTGTCGGCCAGCTTCTCGATCAGGGCGAAATCTCCCTGCGAGCCGACGCCGCGGCCGCCAGAGACTACGACCCCGGCAGAGGTCAGTTCGGGGCGGTCGCTTTCGGCCACCTTGTCCTCTACCCATTCCGACAGGCCCGGATCGCCGGGCACATCTACGGTCTCCACCTTGGCCGGGCCGCCCTTGCCGGCGGCCTTGAAGGCCGAGGTTCGGAGGGTCACGACCTTCTTGGCGTCCTTCGATCTCACCGTCTGGATTGCGTTGCCGGCATAGATCGGGCGCTCGAACGTTTCAGCATCGACAACGCCCGAGACATCAGAGATCACCATCACGTCCAGCAGCGCGGCCACCCGCGGCATCACGTTCTTGGCGTCGGTGGTGGCCGGGGCCATTATATGCGAATAGTCGCCCGCGAGGCTTACGATCATTGCCGCAGTCGGCTCGGCCAGGCGGTGGCTCAGCGCCGGATGCTCGGCCACCAGAACCTTCGCCACGCCCTCGATCGTCGCGGCTGCCTCGCCGGCGGCTGCCGCCGAAGCCCCGGCGCAGAGCACGGTGACCTCGCCCAGCACCTTGGCGGCATTCACCGCCTTGGCGGTGGGGTCCAGCGCCAGTTCGCCGTCATTTACTTCGCCCAGCAGAAGAACAGCCATCACACCAACCCCCTCTCTTTGAGTTTCGCCACCAGCGTATCGACATCCGGCACGATCTCGCCAGCCTGGCGTGTTTCCGGCTCGGCCGTCTTCACCACTTCGAGCCGCGGGCTCACGTCGACGCCGTAATCCGCCGCCGTCTTCTCGTCGAGTGGCTTCTTCTTGGCCTTCATGATGTTCGGCAGCGAAGCGTAGCGGGGTTGGTTGAGGCGCAAATCGACCGTCACGATCGCCGGCAGCTTGACCTTGACGGTCTGCAGCCCGCCGTCGACCTCGCGCGTCACCACGGCGCTGCCGCCCTCGACCTTCACTTCCGAGGCGAAGGTCGCCTGGCTCCAGCCCAGCAGCGCCGAGAGCATCTGCCCGGTGGCATTCATATCGTTATCGATCGCCTGCTTGCCGGCGAGCACCAGGTTCGGCTGCTCCTCGTCGATCACCGCCTTCAGGATCTTCGCCACCGCCAGGGGCTCGATGTCCTGATGCACATCTGCGGCCGCCACAATCAGGATCGCGCGGTCCGCCCCCATCGCCAGCGCCGTTCTCAGCGTCTCCTGCGCCTGCTTCACCCCGATCGAAACTGCTACGACCTCGTCCGCCGTCCTCGCTTCCTTCAGACGGATCGCCTCCTCAACCGCAATCTCGTCGAAAGGGTTCATAGACATCTTCACATTCGCGAGATCGACACCGCTCCCATCCGCTTTCACGCGAACCTTCACGTTGTAGTCGATCACGCGTTTGACGGGCACGAGCACCTTCATCGGCGTTTCTCCTATGACTGTTTGAACGTCTTTGGCCGCAATCAGCAGTCCTTGAACCGTGGCGGCCGCTTTTCTTGGAAGGCGTTCATGGCCTCGGGAAAATCATGGGCGCAAAGCAGCACGCTTTGCGCATCGCGCTCGATCTCCAGAGCCTCGAGGTAGGAGCATTCGGCAGCCGCCCGCATGACACGCTTGGTTGTCTGCATGCCGAAGGCGGGGTGGGCGGCGATCTCTCGCGCGATCTCGATTGCCCGGTTTTCGACCTCGCCGGCCGGGACGCATTCCTCGACTACACGCAGCTCGCGAGCCGTTCGTCCGTCGATCTCGCGGCCGGTAAGCACCAGCATCCGGGCCACCCCAGCCCCGGCGCGCTGCTGAAGGAGCCAGCTCGACCCGGTGTCGGGGCAGCCGCCGACCTTGGCAAAGACCTCGCAGAGGCGCGCATCCTCGGCAGCCACGACGATATCGGCCGACAGCGCCAGGCTTAGCCCCGCGCCATAGGCGATTCCATTCACCGCAGCGATGAGTGGCTTCTTGAATTGATAGGCGGCACGACCGCCGTCGTGGACCATGTCGACCATCTGCGAGGTGGCGCGGGCGCCTTTGGCGATCTCGGCGCGGAAGCCGACAAGATCGCCGCCGCTTGAGAAATGCTCGCCGCCGGTCATCACCACGGCACGTATCGCATCGTCCATCTCGGCCTGACGCAGATTGGCGATGAGCGCCTCGACGAATGCAATGCTGTAAGGGTTGCGCCGTTCCGGGCAGAGAAAGCGCAAAACGCCCACAGGCCCATCACGATCAAGCCGCATCAATTCGCCCATGCCTCTCTCTCCTTTACCGGCCTTGCCAGACGGGCGCGCGTTTTTCGGCAAAGGCCCGCGGGCCCTCGATGGCATCCTGGCTGGCATAGACCACTTCGTGCAGGCGCTTACCCTCTTCCAGCCCGGCGGCGCAGCCCAGATCCATGGTCGCGCGCACACTGCCCTTCGCAGCTACTACCGAAAGCGGTGCGGCACTGGCGATCCGACGTGCGAGGTCGCGGGCCCGTTCGCGAACCAGATCAGGCGTGTCTTCAAGATAATTGGTGAAGCCGTAACCGTGCAGCCGCTCGATCGGCATGAGATCGCCGGTCAGAACGATTTCCATCAGGACAGGCTGCGGCAGCATCCACAGCGCCGGCGCTGCCCAGGGCGAGCCGCGTCCGATCTTGACTTCGGTGATCCCGATTTTGGTTCCTTTGAGTCCGACCCGCAAATCGCAGTTCAGCGCCAGCATCATCCCACCAGCCATCAAGGAGCCGGTCATGGCAGCTATGATCGGCTTGCGACAGGCGCGCATCGTGTCGTGAAAGGGGTCGCGCATCTTGCTGAGGATGTCGACGCCCTCATTTCGCGCGATCTCTGCCGCCTCCTTGAGGTCTAGCCCGGCGCTAAAGACGCCGCAATCAGCCGAGGTCAGGATCGCAACGCTGACCGTATCGTCGCCCTCGATCCGCTCCCATGCATCGACCAATCCGTTGGCGGCGGCGACCGAGAGCGCGTTCTTGCGG
The DNA here is from genome assembly GCF_024699925.1 of Mesorhizobium sp. J428. NCBI lineage: Bacteria > Pseudomonadati > Pseudomonadota > Alphaproteobacteria > Hyphomicrobiales > Phyllobacteriaceae > Mesorhizobium > Mesorhizobium sp. J428. The sequence continues at coordinate 72,210 of NZ_JAJOMX010000004.1, read as the reverse complement.
TCGGGCCGGTTGATAGTGACGATGGCCACGCCACCTTCGACGGATACTTCGATGGGGCTGCTTTCCATTTCTCGATCCCTCGCAGACTGACCTTGCACGACTGGGAACCGGCTTATGCCTGCGGGTCACTCCGACCCGCAGGCACGCCGTCAAATCACTCGACGGTAAATTTCGACGAGCTTTCCTTGATCACTTCCCACACCACGTCGGTGTAGTCCGCGCTCCAATCCGTGAGCGGCACCCAGGTCGAACCATCCCACTGCTCGACGCGGGTCTTACCGCCGCCTCCATGGTCTTTCGCGGTCACGGTGATCGGCGACATCACACCATTTCCGTCGAAATTCTCAATGGACTCATATCCTTCCTTCATCCTTTCGGCATTCAGCGGCCAGCCGTGTTTTTCGATCGCAATGCGGGCAGCTTCGAACCCAGTGGCATAGATAGCTAACCCGGTGTTGTAATAGACGTCGCGGACGAGCGATTCCGGACCACTGCCTTCACCCTTGGCATACAAGGTCTCGAGCATTGTCTTGACCAGAGGAACTTCTTGGCCACCCGCCACGTTAGTACCCCCGCAAGATGCCTTTGGCTGCATCGGCTCCGATATTCTTGATGTCAACTTCGTTCAGCCAGTTCACCGAAAGATAGCGATCAATCGGAAATCCGTTCCGTTTCATCTCCTTCGAAGCCACGACGTGACCGCCGGCCAGGATCCAGCTGATCATGTAATCAGGCTTGTCACGCCGAATCTGAGTCCAGGCGCTCGCCTGGTCGCTGCCGGGCAGTGGCACTGGATAGAGTTTGAGTTCGAAGCCTTCTTCCTCCGAGAGGGTCTTGAGAATCTCGATCGGCTCCTGACCGAAAGGATAGTCTAGATAGATGAAGCCGATCTTGGCTTCGCTCAGATCACCTCCCAACTGATCCTTAATGAAGGCCACGTCATTGGCCGCCTGCTGCCAATAGGTCGGACCGACCGGGAAAATCCACTTGAACACATCGCCATCCACAGCGTCGCCGCGGCCGACGAAGGATTGCATGACGATGTTGCCGTCCTTCATCGCACGTGGCAGAGCGGCATTGGTCACGGGCGTCGAGAGGAAGTTGAAAATGAAGACGCCCTCTCGCTTGAGCTGTTCGTAGCATTCGACACCGCGCTGCGGCTCGTTGCCGTGGTCGCGCACGATAATTTCGACTGGATGACCTTCTATGCCGCCGTCGTCGTTTGTGTATTTGGCCAGATCCTGCGCAGCCTGCGCCACCTGCGGTGAGATGAAGGTGTAGGATTTGCTCAGATCAAAGCAAAGGCCGAAGCGGATCGGCTCCTTGTCTTGTGCCGCGGCTGTCTGGATTGCCAGTCCCAGCGCCGCTGCCAGTACAGCGGCAGTCACTCTATTGAATATAGTCATGTCGAACCTCCCTGTTGCATATCGCTTCCTCATTGACTGCCCACTCCGCGGGGCCCGGCTTCACAGGCCCCACGGACGGTGCGGCTTGCACCTGCTTCACATCAATTGCCGTCGAACTTCGACGAACTCTCCTTAACAACCTCCCAGACGACATCCTGATAGGCGGCAATCCAGTCGGTCTGCGGCACCCAAGTGGCCCCGTCCCACATTTCGATGCGCGTGCGACCTCCGCCGCCATGATCCTCCGCCGTCACCGTGATCGGCGCCATCAGGCCATTTGCGTCAAATTTCTCGATCGCCTCTAGCCCGGCTTTGTATGACTCGGCAGTGATCGGATGGCCGTGCAGCAAAGCCGCCTGACGAGCAGCTTCGAACACGATCGAATACATCGCAAGGCCGGTATTGTAGAAAACATCCAGCGTCTTTTCGACCGGGCCGTTACCTTTGCCCTTGTCATAAAGCTCGGTCATGATTTCCTTGTAGAGTGGGATGTCCTGACCGCCCACGACATTCGTACCGCGCTTGAGCCCCTTCGCCGCCGCCGCGCCGATATTGGAGATATCCACCTCGTTGAGCCAGTTGACGGCGATGTACTTCTCCATTGGGATACCGTTACGCTTCATTTCCTTTGACGCAACCACGTGCGCACCGCCAAGCATCCAGCTGATGATATGGTCAGGCTTATCTCGGCGCACTTTGGACCAGACGCTCGCCTGGTCGCTGCCAGGCAACGGAACCGGATAGAGGACCAGGTCGAATCCTTCCTTACCCGACAGTGTTTTAAGGATCTCGATCGGCTCCTGCCCGAAGGGATAATCGAAGTAGACGAAGCCCACCTTTACATCCGAAAGATCTCCGTCGTGCAGCTGCTTGATATAGGCGATGTCGTTGGCCGCCTGGCCCCAGTAGGTCGGTCCGACAGGATAGACCCAGTTGAACACGGTGCCGTCGACAGCGTCGCCTCGCCCGACAAGCGATTGCATCAGGATGCGCTGGTCCTTCATTGCGCGCGGCAAGATCGCCAGTGAAACCGGTGTGGACAGCGTGTCGAAAACGAACACACCCTCGCGGCTGAGCTTGCTGTAGCATTCGATCCCGCGCTGCGGCTCATTGCCGTGGTCGCGCACGATCACCTCGACCTGTGCCCCATCGATTCCGCCTTTCATGTTGACGAGATCGGCAAGATCGAGCGCCGCCTGCGAGACCTGTGGCGTAGCGAAAGTATAGGCCTTGCTCAGATCGTAGCAAACGCCGATCCTGAATGGCTCGGGATCCGCCGCCTTGGCGGATTCCGATAGGAGGCCTGCGGCGAGCAAGGCCAAAGCCAGTGTTCTTCCAATCGACTGCATATTCTCCTCCCGGTCTCGTTTGGAACAATCGAGTCAGCTCAGCCAGCGTTTGCGCCGACTGTAATGTTTGATGTCGTGGAAATTCGTTCCCGAACCTCCCCCCAGATAGAATTCCTGAATGTCTGAATTCGCTTTCAATGCCTGGGCCGTGTCGTGCATGACAACGCGGCCATTCTCGATCAGATACCCGTCCGAGACGATCTCCAGCGCCGCGAGTGCATTCTGCTCGACCAGCAAAACAGACAACTTCTCTTCCTCGTTGACCTTCTTGATGATGCTGAAGATCTCGGCCACCAGGAAAGGAGCCAAGCCTAGACTCGGTTCATCGAGCATCAGAAGACGGGGCTGGGTCATCAATGCTCGACCAATCGCCAGCATCTGCTGCTCGCCGCCTGAGAGATATCCCGCCTGGGAGTTCTTCCGTTCAGCGAGGCGCGGAAAGCTACGTAGATTCTCTGCTTTTCCGTTTTGAGTGTGGCGCGATTCATCGAAATCGGTGCAGCCGCTTCGAGGTTCTCGTCGGGCGTCAGATGTTCGAAAACTCGACGGCCTTCGATCACATGGCAAATCCCAATCTCTACACGTCGCTGCGCAGGAACACCGGTGATCACTGCGCCGTCGAAGCTGATCTCGCCGCGGTTGACGCGGCCGCGCTCGGCCTTGAGAAGGCCGCTGATCGCCTTTAACGTCGTGCTCTTTCCGGCCCCGTTGGACCCAAGCAGCGCTACCATTCCTCCTTTTGGAATCTGGATGGAGACCCCCTTGATCGCCAACATGACGTTGTCATACAGGACCTCTACACTGTTCATCGACAGGATGTTTTCTGCTTCTTTGTCGGGAGCGTGGGTCATCTCCGGCCTATTTCTTGAATTGATCAAAGGGCCACACCCTCAGGTAGTCCCGGATGTTGCTATAAAGCTTGCCCAATCCCAGCGGCTCGATCATCAGGATGATGATGATGATCGCTCCGTAGACCGCGTTCGGAATGTGGGCCAGCGATTCGACATTCAGTTGAAGCCCCAGTGCTCCGGCGCCTTCTGCCACGAGGCCATTGACGACGCCCGGCACCAGCAGGATCAACGCGACACCAAAATAGGTGCCGATGATACTGCCGAGGCCGCCAACGATCACCATAGCCAGAACCTGGATCGACACGGCGACCGAGAACTGTTCGGGCGCGGCCAGAAAAAAGAACGTAGCGACAAGGATCGCTCCACTGACTCCGCCGATGAAGGAGGAGGTCGCGAACGCAACAATCTTGTAGTAGAAGCTGTTGACTCCGAGAATGGCCGCCGCATAGTCCTTCTCGCGGACTGCCACCAGCGCACGACCCAGACCGGTACGGCGCAGATTCAGCATAAAAATGGTGACAAGCAGACACCAGCCGAAGGCGACATAATACAGGCCTGTATCCGACGTAATCCGCTGGCCCAGAAGTGCAAATGTGGGCGCCTGCAGCGAAGCGTGCGAGCCACCCGAGATCGCCGGCGAATGGGTCAGCACCCAGTCCATGACGAACTGCATCGCCAGTGTGGTCAAGGCCAGATAGAGGCCCTTCACCCGCAGGGCCGCGAAGGCGAACAGGCTGCCGATGACCGAGGCGGAAATCCCACCGATCAGGAGCGCGAATTCCCAGGGCAAGCCGTACCTGGCCGCGTGAACAGCCGAATATGCGCCGACGGCCATCACCGCCGCATAGCCGAGGTGCAGTTGGCCGGCCCAACCCGTCACCAGGTTGAGCCCGAGCGCCGCTGCCGTCCAAACAAGCCAAGGCAACATATAGCTGTTGAGGTACAGCGACCCGACAAGGAACGGAGCTGCCAGGCCGAGCGCCAGGAAGAACAGTGCGAGATTCCTGTCGGCTGGAATCTTGTAGAGCCGACTGTCGGATACGTAGCTGGTATGATGGATACCAGATAGCCGGTAAAACATCGCGTCAAACCCTTTCGATGTCTTGACGGCCAAACAGACCGTGCGGCCGAAGCATGACAGTGAGGATGAGCACCGCTGCCACGATCAGGTCGCGGCTGCCACCGCCCACGAACGGATCCAGATAGGCGGACCCCACATTCTCGATGATGCCGAGAATGATCCCCGCGAGCACCGCGCCAAAGATGCTGTCCAGCCCGCCTAGAACGGCTACCGTCAATCCCTTGAGCAGCAAGAGCGACAGCGACTGGTCGACGCCCTGAACCTCGCCCCATATGACGCCTGCCGCCACCGCAACGATCGAAGCCAGTCCCCAGGACAGGCCAACCCCACGCTCGACAGATATGCCGACGGACCATGAGGCCATGTAATCGTCGGCTATTGCGCGCAGGCGGATACCCTGTCGGCTGCGGAAGAACAGGACGAAGACCACAAACAAAACGAGGGCTACAACAGCGCCAACCAAATGGATGCGGCTGATCAGAACGTCGCCAATGAAAAGCGGATCATAGCCGACGCCTAGTTCGACCGAGCGCGACGTACCGCCCCAGATAGCAAGCGTCGTGCCGCGCAGAAAGATGTCAATCCCGAGCGTCATCATGAGGATCATCACGATCGGTCGGCCAGCGAGCCGGCGCAGCGCAACCCGCTCGATCCCCATACCGAAACCGAACATGGCGACGGCAGCCACGGGGATTGCCACCCAGAGCGGAAGCCCTATGTCGCGAGCTAGCGCCAGCACAACGTACGCTCCCACCATGGTGAGCCCGCCCTGCGCGAGGTTTGGCACGGAAGAGGCTTTGTAGATCAGTGCCCAGGCCGATCGCGAACAACGAGTAGAGCAACCCTGTGAGAGCTCCGTTCGCCGCTAGCTCAGCCAAGAAAACTAGTTCCATCTAAACCTCCCTGACAGGGAGGGTGCGGTCGACCCTTCCCGTCTCACCCGTCTCGTAGGTCACGACGGCGCTGACGTGGACGTGCTTTGATCCGTCGTAAAGCGCCGCGATCACGTTCTGGTAGCGGTCTTCCACCACCGTTCGGCGCAGCTTGCGCGTGCGCGTGATCTCTCCGTCGTCGGGATCGAATTCCTTGTGCAGGCTGACGAACCTTTTGAGCCGCAGAGGCTCCGGGAGGACTTTGTTTACCCGCAGGAATGCCTCGCTCAGAAGCGCGGCCACCTCTTCGCGCTGAGACAGATCGGCATAGGACACATAGGGGCACGCCGTTCACTTCGGCCCAGTGGCCGACGGCATCGAAATCGATGCACACCATTGCCGTTAATTCGTGTCGGCCTGCGCCCACCACGGCCGCGTCCTTTATGTATGGACTGAACTTCAGGCGGTTCTCGATGTAATTTGGCACATAGCGCTCTCCGGCTTTTGTGTGCATCACTTCTGAAACGCGGCCAAGCACCACGAGATTGCCATCGTCTTCGAGGTAGCCGGCATCGCCTGAACGCAACCAGCCAGCGGAAAGCGTCTCGGCCGAAGCTTCGGGCTTGTTATAGTATCCGGCGAAAACGCTATCCGACTTCAGGAGGATTTCGCCATTGTCGGCGATCTTCACCTCGACCCCCGGGGCAACCTTGCCCACGGTGTGGAGCCGCACCTCATCAGGCGCCTGGATCGCGTTGATGGCACTGTTCTCCGTCTGACCATACAGTTGGCGCAGCTTGATGCCGAGCGCCCGGTAGAATACGAAGGTGTCCTCTCCGATCGCCTCACCGCCGGTGAAGGCGTTCTTGAGACGGTGCATGCCGAACTGGTCCTTGATCGGCCCGAAGATCAGAATCTCGCCGATGAAACGGCCGATACCTTCCAAAGCGCCAGCGCTCATGCCGTTGAGCTTGCGACGCTCGGCTGCCATGGCCCGTTCGATGAACAAGTGATAAAGCCACTTCTTCAGCGGCGTCGAATTCTCGATGCCTACCTGAATGGTGGTCAGGATGTTGTCCCAGCTGCGCGGTGCGGCCAGATAGAATGTCGGCGCGATTTCTCGCATATCACGCAGCACGGTTTCCTGTCGTTCGGGCACGTTGACGGTGAAGCGCAGCAGAAGCGCGGCGGCTACCGTGATCGCATAATCGCCCACCCAGGCCATCGGCAGATAGGCCAGCACCTGCTCTCCGAAGTCGAAGGCCCCGGCGGCATGGCCGTTCCGCGCCGCCGCCAACACGTTCTTCTGGCTCAGCACGACGCCCTTGGGCTTGTCCGTCGTGCCCGACGAATGCAGGAACACCGCCGGATCGTCGGGCTTGGCCCGGCCGAGCAGATTCTCGCGCAGCCCCGGCTCACCGTTGAGACGATGGCTGCCGCTCTCGACGAGATGCTCCCATGACATCAGTCCGGCCGCCTTGTAGAAGCCGAGGCCCCGGCCGTCGTCATACACGATGTACTTCAACTGCGCGGCCCCGGCGTCACGCAGTTCCAAAATCTTGTCCACCTGCTCCTGGTCCTCGGCGAGAGCGGCTACGACGTTCGCCTCGTCCGCGAAATGCTGGAGCTCTTCGAGTGTGGTGCCCGGATAGGCGGGCATTGCGTAAACTCCGAGCGTGGCCAGCGCCAGCATTCCGCAATAGAGGCGTACACGATTGTCGCCGAGAATGAGCACCGCGTCCCCCGGCTTCAGGCCGAGCCCGTCGAGGCCGGCCGCGCAGGCCAGCACCTCTTCCGTGTATTGAGCCCAGGTGGTTGCCTTCCAAATCCCACGCTCTTTTTCCCGCAATGCGATGTCGCTGCCGTGTTCGGACGCGTTCCGCATCAGAACCGAGGCAATGGTTTCACCCGCGACCGTCGGGCTTTGTGTGGTCTCAGCCATGGGCGCCCCCGATATACGCCTCAACGACCCGGGGATCCTTGACGACCTCCTTCGGAATCCCGCTGGCGATCATCTCGCCATAATTGAGCGCCAGCATCCGGTCGCAGATACCGGTAATGACGTCCATGTGGTGCTCGATCAGCAGCACGCTTATGCCCCGTTCAGCTCTCGCGTCGAGAATAAAACGGGCCATGTACCCCTTCTCCTCTTGGTTCATGCCGGCCATGGGCTCGTCGAGAATGAGAAGATGGGGCTCGGCGACCAGTGCCCGTGCCAGTTCCACACGCTTCTTGAGCCCGATTGGAATCCCGTCCACAAGCTCGTTGCGGATGCTTTCGAGCTGGAGGAATTCGATCACCTCCTCTACCACTTCGCGGTTCCTGATCTCGCTCGGTCGCGCCACCCACCAATACAGCGCAGTGGGAAGAACTCCGGGCTTCATGTGGATGTGGCGCCCCAAGAGAATGTTCTCGAGCACGCTCATGCCGTTGAAAAGCGCAAGGTTCTGAAAGGTCCGGGCGACGCCGAGCTTGGCCACCTTGTGAGGCGCGGTGCCCGTGATGTCCTTGCCATCGAGACATATCGAGCCTTTGTTCGGCGGATAGAACCCGGTGATCGCATTTGTCACCGTCGTCTTCCCGCTCCCGTTCGGTCCGACGAGGCCAAATATTTCGCCCTTATGAATACTGAGGTCCACGCCGCTAACGGCAACAATACCGCCGAATCGACGCTCGATTCCGCGACACTCCAATACGGGAGGAGCTTTGGCGTGTTGTTGCTCTCGGGTGTAATTGTTTGTCATTTCATTCATATCGCCGTCGAAGCTCTTGTTCTGGTATCACGCGATACGGAAATAGTCGGGCCGGCCCGTCGGCCAGGGATCGCCCCACAGCTGCTGCCCGCCGTCCACGGTCAACACTTCGCCGGTAATGAACTTGCCGGAAGGCGCAGCCAAATAGACTACCGCCTCGGCGACATCCCATTCGTCTCCGGCGTGGCGCATCGGGTTCGACTCCTCAAACGTCGCCGCCCCCTCCTCGGGATATCGCGCAAACCCGGTGCTTTCGCAGCATCCCGGCGCCACGCAATTGACGCGGATATTGTGCGGCGCCCATTCGACGGCCACCGATTTGGACAGGTAGATGACCCCGGCGCGCGCAGCACAGCTATGCGCGATACCAGGCATCCCGCGCCAGATATCCGCGACAATGCTCACGATGGCACCAGGACGCTTGGCCTTGACCCAGTTTCGGGCCGCGGCCTGCATCATCCACCAGGTGCCATTGAGGTTGGTGTCGATGACGGCGTTCCAGCCCTTCGGCGCATATTCAAGGGCGGGCTGCGGAAACTGTCCACCCGCATTGTTTACCAGAATGTCGAACCCGCCGAAATGATCGCCCACGCCATCCACGAAATTCTGTACCTGTTCGGGATTCCGGATGGTCATGGGACGAGCCAGCACCTGCCCGCCAAAGCCACGCAGGAACTTTGCGGCTTCTTCGAGCTTTTCCTCGTTCCGCCCGTTGATGGCCAGATCAGCCCCGAGACGGGCGAACAGGGTGGCGATCGCCAGGCCCAGCCCGCCTCCCGCGCCGGTCACGACAATGGTTTTTCCCGAGAACAGCCCATCAACATAGACCGTTGGATGATCGCGCAGTCGTTCACGGGAAAACCCGTAACCGGCTTCCGGCATTGACGTTCCTCCCAAAGCGGATCGGACTGTTGTCCTTGATCTGACTAAATCTAACGCACGTTAGAAAAATGCGCAACCCCCCTTTTCACTGGAACGGTTTCGCTCCGGTTTCAGTACGATTTGGGCAGACCCAGCGCCTTCTCGGCGATGAACGACATCAGCATCTGCGGCGTGACCGGCACGATGTGAAAGAGAAGCGCTTCGCGAACCAGTCTCTCGATGTGATATTCCTTGGCGTAGCCGAAGCCGCCAAATGTCATCTGTGCCGTTTGTGTCGCCTCGACAGCGGCTTCGGCCGCCAGCAACTTGGCGGCATTCGCCTCGACCCCGCACGGCTCTCCCGCGTCGTAGAGCGCCGCCGCATGCATTACCATCAGGTTCGCAGCCTCGACCTTCGCCCAGGCCTTGGCGAGCGGGTGCTGCACCCCCTGGTTCTGTCCGATCGGGCGTCCGAAAACCTGGCGCTCCTTGGCATAGGCGGCAGCGCGTTTTAGAGCGATCCGGGCAATGCCCACGCACTCCCCGGCCACGAGGATACGCTCGGGATTGAGCCCGTGCAGGATCTGTCTGAAACCCTGTCCTTCCTCGCCGATCAGGTCCTCCGCCGGGATCGGCAGCCCATCGATGAACAGTTCGTTCGAGTCGACCGCCTTGCGGCCCATCTTCTCGATCTCGCGCACATCGACGAAGGTCCGGTCCAGATCGGTATAGAAGAGCGACAGGCCCTCGGTCGGTTTTGCCACCTCTTCGAGCGGCGTCGTGCGCGCCAGAAGCAAGATCTTGTCGGCCACCTGGGCGGTGGAAATCCAAACTTTCTGGCCATGCACGACATAGCGGTCCCCCTGTCGAACCGCGCGCGTTTTGAGCCTGGTCGTGTCGAGGCCGGTCGTCGGCTCGGTGACGCCGAAACAGGCCTTCTCGCGCCCTTTAATCAGAGGTGGCAGCATCCGTGCCTTTTGCTCCGCGCTGCCGAAGACCACGACCGGGTTCAGTCCGAAGATGTTCATGTGAACGGCCGAGGCCGCGCTGGCACCGCCGCCAGACTCGGCAATGGCCTGCATCATGATCGTGGCTTCGGTGATCCCGAGGCCGGCGCCTCCAAACTCCTCCGGCATGGCAATTCCCAGCCAGCCGCCGTCCGCCATCGCCCTGTGCAGGTCGTGGGGAAAGCCGCCGTTGCGGTCGCGCTCCAGCCAGTATTCGTCGTCGAAGGCCGCACAGATCCTCAGGATCGTATCGCGGATGTCCTGCTGGTGTTCGGTCAGCCTGAAACTCATGCCGTTTCCTCCCCGGCAGGGCTAACTGCGATCAGGCCTGCCTCCACCAACCTTTCGATCGTCGCCAGGTCGCAGCCGAGCTCCTGCATGATTTCAGCAGTGTCCGCGCCCGGCCGCCGCCCCAACCAGCGAACGCTGCCCGGCGTATCACTCAGACGCGGCACTGGGCCGACCACCTTCGTCGCATCGCCTTCGACCGATACGATATCGCCGCGATGGGCGATCTGCGGGTGGGCCACGATGTTCTCGGCGCTCAGCACTGGCGCGGCCACCGCGTCGTGGAGCGCGAATTCCGCCTCGACCTCGGCAAACTCCCTCGCGGTGACGAATTCGTTGAGCCGGTCAAAGATCTCGCTCATATGCGCCGAGATTCCCTCCATCGTGGCAAAGCGCGGATCCTCGGCAAAACTGTCCCCGCCCACCGCGCGCAACAGCCGTCTGGCCGTCTCCGCGCCCCCGGCCGAGACGGTCACCCAGACACCGTCCTTGGTGCGGAATGTGCCGCCCGGCGCAAAATCCATCGGCTGACGCAGCCCGTTGCGCATCGGCGAGACACCTGCTCCGGTCAGAGCGGGAATATGATAATCGATTAGCCGCAACAGGGCTTCGAATACCGCCAGATCGACGATCTGACCGCGAACCCTGCCCCTCTCGCGGGCGAAAAGGGCGATCATGATGCCCAGGGCTCCCATCAGCCCCGTCGTGCTGTCGGCGGCCGGGAAACCGGGATGCATTGGCGAGCCATCGGCGTAGCCCGTGAGGTGCGCCAGGCCGCTCATCGCCTCGGCGGCGCGCCCAAAGGCCGGCGTCTTACGCATCGGCCCATCCTGTCCGTAGCCCGACACCCGCAAGATCACCAGGTCGGGGTTCCATTGATGCAGAACCTCAGGCCCGATCCCCGCCCGCTCGAGCACGCCGGGACGGAAATTTTCCACCAGAACATCGGGCATTTCGACCAGCTTTTCCAGGACCTTGCGCCCGGGATCGCTCTTCCAGTCGAGCGCGAGGATTCGCTTGTTGCGGGCAAGCGTCTTCCACCAGACGCCGACCCCGTCCTGCGCTTTCGGGCCCAATTCGCGCATCATGTCGCCTCGGCCGGGGGCTTCGATCTTGATCACCTCGGCACCGAAATCCGAAAGGAGTGCTGCCGCCAGCGGCCCTGCGATCACATGGCCAAGTTCAATGATCCGAATATCGCCGAGCGGCATCGCCATGTCAGCCCTCCCTGGTACTCACGAAAGCAAGCATAATCTAACATATGTTAGATTTGAAGGAGGGAATCTACGCGAAGGCCGCAAGAAAGTGATGGGGCGAAGCGGGCGAGTCACGGATCGCCCGTTCGCTCGATAGGTCGCCTCGCCGGCTGAATGAAGCCGTGCGGCGGCATTTCGGCCAGGACGCCACAAGGCGAAAGCCATCGCCCTCGAAACGCGGACACCATCTTTGGTCTCCGCATCGTTCGCGGTCGAGAAGGGACACTCCATTATTTCTTCTCGGGCTTTTCTCCCGACATGTGTCCAAGTCCCGGAACGACCGCGGATGCGCCAATGAAGAGCAGACCGGCGATAACCGATTTAACCAAGTCACCCAACAGAAACGGATAGAAGCCGGCCGTGAGGAGGCGCTCTCCATAGCCGGTGAAGACACCCAGCCATGCGAGCCCGGGAACGTAGATCAGCGCACCTGCGACGACTGCAACTGTGACCGCCCCCGGGATTGTCTTGGAATATCCTTTTCTTGCCAGCCATCCAGCCGCAAAGGCCGATATCGCAAAACCCGCAAGGTAGCCGCCCGTCGGCCCGGCAACATATGCCAGGCCAGAAGACGCCGGTGGCGTGCCGGCGAAGACCGGATAGCCTGCCAGCCCCTGCAGGATATAGGCAATGACGATGCCTGAACCACGGACAGGCCCGAGGAACAGGCCAAGCGCAACGACCACCAGGGTCTGCAACGTCATCGGAACTGGATAGAACGGAACTTGCGCCTTCGCAGACGCCGTCAGAAGTATCGTACCGGCGATCAGGATGAGCGCCTCGCCGAGCAATGTTGCGCCAATATTCCGTCCCACAAACATCTTGTTGCTATACATCTTTCTGACTCCTTTCATGACTTGGGCTGAGATCTTGAAGAGTTTTCTTCAGAGGTTGGGGCTCAATTGGCTGTTCACATGCGCTTGGCGACTTCTTCAAGCATCACCTCGGTCGCGCCCCCGCCGATCGCCTGCACACGAACGTCGCGCGACATTCGCTCGACCGGGTTTTCGCGCATGTAGCCCATGCCGCCATGGAACTGCACGCAGTCATAGAGCACGCTGTTGGCCAGCTCGCCGCAATAAGCCTTCACCATTGACACCTCGCGCACGCATTCAACGCCAGCCGCGTCGAGCCGCGCGGCGTGATAGACGAGCTGCCGGCCCGCCTCGATCCGTGTCTGGCAGTCCGCAAGACGCTGGCGGACGACCTGCTTGTTCCACAAAACGCCGCCGAAAGCCTTGCGCTGCTTGACATAGTCCACGGTCATGTCCAGCGCGGTCTGCGCCTCGGCGCAGACCATCGCGCCCAGCACGATCCGCTCGTTCTGGAAGTTCTTCATCACCGCATAAAAGCCGCGGTTCACCTCGCCGAGGACGTTCTCGGCCGGCACGCGGACATCCTCGAAAATCAGCTCGGCCGTGTCCGAACACAGCCAGCCGGTCTTGTTCAGCGCCCGGCCGACCGAAAAGCCCGGTGTGCCCTTTTCGATGGCGAACATGGTGATCCCGCGCGAGCCCTTGGCGTCGGGGTCGGTCTTGGCGCCAACAAAGTAGAGATCGCCATGCACACCGTTGGTGATGAACATCTTGGTGCCGTTCAACACCCAATCCGACCCATGCTGCACGGCGCGGGTGCGCATCCCCGCAACGTCCGAGCCCGCGCCCGGTTCGGTCACGGCGACGGCGGTGATCGTCTCGCCCGCGGTGATGCCGGGCAACCAGCGCGCCTTCTGCTCGGGTGTGCCGGCGTTTTCCAGGTGCGGCGAGGCCATATCGGTATGCACCAGCACCGTGGCCGAGAACCCGCCGAAGGTGGACCGGCCGACCTCCTCGGCCAGCATCACGCTCGACATGACATCGAGCCCGGCGCCGCCATACTGTTCGTCATAGCGCATGCCGAGAACGCCGAGCGCGCCCATCTGGCGTAGCACCTCGCGCGAAACCATGCCCTTCTCTTCCCAGGCTTCGCCCTTGGGCTTCACCTCGGTTTCGATGAAGCGCCGCAGCTGAGCTCGGATCATTTGGATATCCTCGCCGAACGGGCCGGTGGCCGCGTCGATAGTCTCGTGTCGGGTCACGTCCTGTCCTCCGGATCGAGCCTCACCAGGGGCGCGCCGCCGGCGACCGTGTCGCCCGGCGCGCAGTAGATCTCGGCTACCAAGCCCGCGACGGGCGCGGGCAGGCTTTGCAAGAGTTTCATCGCTTCGAGCACCACCAGCGTCTTGCCCTTGCTCACCCGCTCGCCGGGCGCCACCCGGATCTCGACCACCGCGCCGGGCATGGGCGCGCGCACGGTGTCGGCACCGCCCACGGCGCCGGAGGCGCGCTGCAGGTGCCGGTCCTCGAGCGTACGAAGTGGCACCATCGTCATGCCTTCCGGCGCGGAAAGATGCACCTGCCAGCGGTCGCCCGACCGCAGCACATGGGCCCGGCGGGTGAAGGGCGCGCCGTCCATCCGCCCGGTCAGACGCTGCGCGGTCAGGCGCGCAGCGTCGACGCCAAGGGCGGTGCCGTCGGGCAGTATCACCTTTAGCCGCGCGCCCTGCCCCGCGACCCTGATCGGCGCATCGGCGTCATCGCTCCAGTAGCAGGCCGCGCCCGCCCGCCCCGCAGCCTCTGTCAGCCGCCAGGCGGCGAGGCTCTGCCAAGGCGTGTCCGGCGCGGGCGCAAGATGCAGGTGCAGGGCCAGCGCGGCCAGAGCGCGGGTTTCGTCGTCGGATACGGGGGCGGTCCAGCCGCAGGGGAACATCTCGGCCAGACTGGCCGTATAGTGCGCCATGGCGACGAAGTCGGGATGCGTAATCAGCGCTCGCTGAAACGCCAGGTTCACTCCCACTCCGCCGACCGCAAATTCATCGAGCGCCGCGACCGCCTTGCGGATCGCCTCGTCACGGTCCGCACCGTGGACGATCAACTTGGCAAGCATCGAATCGTAGTGATGTCTTACGACCGATGCTTCTTCCACCCCGCTGTCCAGTCGCACGATCCCCGGCGGCGCCCATAGCGTAATCGTCCCGGTTTCGGGACGGAAATTCTCGGCCGGGTTCTCGGCGGCAACGCGGACCTCGATGGCGTGGCCGTCAAACGAAACGTCCTCTTGCGCAAACCCCAGCGCCTCGCCACGCGCGATACGCAACTGCCACTCCACCAGGTCGATACCGGTGATGGCCTCGGTCACTGGATGCTCCACCTGGAGGCGGGTGTTCATCTCCAGAAAGTAGAATTCGGCCCGCGTGGGGTCGCAAGATATTCCACCGTGCCCGCCGAGCGGTAGCCAATGGCCCGCGCCAGCCGCACCGCGGCATCGCGCATGGCCGAGCGCAAAGCGTCGGGAATATCCGGGGCGGGCGCTTCCTCGATCAGCTTCTGGTGGTTGCGCTGGAGCGAGCAGTCGCGATCGCCCAGATGCAGCACATGGCCATACGCGTCGCCCAGCACCTGCACCTCGACGTGGCGGGCGCGCGGCGCGTAGCGCTCCAGGAACACTGTCGGATCGCCAAAGGCGCCATTCGCCTCGGCCCGCGCGGCGGCGATGGCCTCGCCTGCTGCGCCGGGATCGGTGACAAGCCGCATTCCGCGCCCGCCGCCGCCGGCGCTGGCCTTGACCAGGAAGGGCGCGCCGAGCGCCTGCGCCTCCTTAAGAAGCCGGCCGTCGGACTGGTCGGCGCCGCGATAGCCGGGCAGCACCGGCACGCCGGCGGCCTCGGCCGTGGCCTTGGCCTCGATCTTCGATCCCATACGCGCAATGGCCTCGGGCGAAGGCCCGATGAAGACCAATCCGGCTTCTTCCACGTGCCCCGCGAATTCGGCATTCTCCGACAGAAACCCATAGCCGGGATGGATAGCGCCTGCCCCGGTGGCGCGCGCCGCCTCGAGGATGGCGTCGATCTTCAGGTAGCTTTCCGCCGGGGCGGCCGAGCCGATGCAGACGGCGTAATCGGCCTCGGCGACGAAGGGTGTGTCGCGATCAGCCTCGGAGAAGACGGCCACGGCTTCCAGCCCCAGCTTCCGGCAGGCGCGCTGGATCCGGCGGGCGATCTCGCCGCGGTTGGCGATCAGGACGCGGGTGAAGCTCAACTCACCCGCCATGACGGCGTGTCCTTGTTCAGGAAGCTGTTGATCCCCTCGATGCCTTCCTCGGTCTCCCAGGCGTCGGCCAGGCGGTCGGCGGTATAGATCATGCTGTCTTCGAGCCCGTGGCTCGCGACATAGGCGATCAGCCGCTTGGTGTCGGCCACTGCCCCGGGCGCGGCCTGCAGATGGGCCTGGACGACGCGCTCCACCGCCTCGTCCAGCGCATCGGGCGCGACCACCTCGGTCAGCAGTCCGATCCGTTCGGCCCGCGCCGTGTCGAACAGGGCACCGGACAGCATCGTCTCGCGCGACGCCGCCTCGCCGATGCGCGCCACCACATAGGGTGAGATGTTGGCGGGCAGGAGGCCGAGCCGCACCTCGGTCAGGCCGAACGTCGCGCCCTCGGCGCCGATGGCGTAGTCGCACACCGATATCAGGCCGACGCCCCCGCCATAGGCCGCCCCGTTGATTCGCCCGATCAGCGGCTTTGGCAGTGTGTCGAGCCGGCGCAAGAGCCGAGCGAGCGTGGCGCTCTGTTCCACCCGTTCCGCGCGGCTCTTTTGCACGTTCGAGGCGAACCAGTTGAAGTCGCCCCCCGCGCAGAAGCTCCTGCCCTCCCCGGTCAGCACCACGATGCGCACCGCCCCGTCCTCGGCAAGCGCCGCCGCCGCATCGGCGAGTTCCGAGATCAGCGCCGCGTTGAGCGCATTGTGCTTGTCGGGGCGATTGAGGATCACGGTGGCGACGCCGCGCGCGTCCAGTTCGATCCGCAGCGTTTCATAGCGATCGTAAACCATTGCCTATCCTTACATTCTGAAGACGGGCGTGTGACGCCCCGTGTCCGGAACCGAGGTCACTATGGCCAGGCACAGGCCCAGGATGTCGCGAGTCTGGCCAGGCTCGATCAGGCCATCGTCCCAGAGCCGCGATGTGGCGTAATAGGGGTCGGACTGTTTGGCATATTGCGCGCGCACCTCGGCCACGATGCGTTCCAGATCGGCCTGCACCTTCGCCGGGTCTCCGCCCTTCCCGCGGCGCAGTTCCTGCATCACATTCGAGGCGATGTCGGCCGACATGGTGGCCAACTCCGCTGTGGGCCAGGCGAAGAGAAAGCGCGGCGCAAACCCCCGGCCGCACATACCGTAGTTGCCGGCCCCGTAGGATCCGCCCACAATTACCGACAGCCGGGGCACCTTGGCCACCGACATGGCGTAGACCAGCTTGGCGCTATCCTTGGCGATGCCGCCGCGCTCGGCCTCGGTGCCGACCATGAAGCCGGAAATGTTGTGCAGGAACAGAAGCGGAATGTTGCGCTGGTCGCACATCGACACGAACTGCGCGCCCTTGAGCGAGCTGTCGGAGAGCAGCGCGCCGTTGTTGCCGAGGATTCCGACGCGGTAGCCGTGGACGCGGGCGGTGCCGCAGACAAGCGTCTCGCCCCAGTTCGGCTTGAATTCGCGGAGCTCGCCCGCATCGATGATGCGCAGCAGAAGCTCTCGTACATCATAGGGCTGCTTGCGGTCGGCGCTGATAACCCCCAACAGCTCTTCGGGATCGTGCAGGGGCGCGGCGGCGGGTGCATCCGGGGCCATCGGTCGCGTGAGGCCCAGATTGCCGACGATGTCGCGCATCAGCGCCAGCGCATGATATTCGTCTTCGGCCAGATGGTCGTTGACGCCCGAGATGCGGGTATGCATCTCGGCCCCGCCCAGCGTTTCGCCGTCCACCTCTTCATTGATCGCCACCTTGACGATGGAAGGGCCGCCAAGATGGATGCGCGCATTGCCGCGGACCATGATGACCTCGTCCGAGAGCGCCGGAATGTAGGCACCTCCCGCCGTGCAGCCGCCGAAGACGGCCGAGATCTGCGGCAGGCCGGAGGCCGACATATTGGTCTGGCGGTAAAAGGAATTGCCGAAATGACGGGCATCGGGGAAGACCCTGTCCTGCTCGGGCAGATAGGCGCCGCCGCAATCGACGAGGTAAAGACAGGGCAGGCGGTTTTCTGCCGCGATCTCCTGCGCGCGGATGTGTTTCTTGACGGTTTCGTGATAGAAGGAGCCGCCTTTTACCGTGGCGTCGTTGGCGATCACCATGCAAGGCAGGCCGTGTACGATGCCAATGCCCGTGACAATCCCAGCGCCGGGCACGTCTCCGCCGTATTGTCCGTAGGCCGCCAGCGAAGAAAGCTCCATGAAGGCGGTGCCTGGATCCACCAGCAGGTCGATTCGTTCGCGGACCAGAAGCTTGCCGCGACTGCGGTGGCGTTCGACCATGTCGGGGCGCCCGCCTGCGGTTGCTGCGGCGATCCGCGCACGCAATGTCTCGACGCGGGCTGTCTGTGCAGCGTGATTGCCTCTGAAGGTTTCCGAGCCGGCCAATACGGCCGACGTGAGTTCAGCCATAATCAGACTTCCCGCTGTTCCAGTATTCCATTGAGAAAGACGTCGGCATATGCCGAGGCCAGTGCCTCGACGCTGCCGCGTTGGGGGTCGAACCACTCCAGCGTTGCATTCAGCGCGCCGATAAGCATCAGGCGCAGCCGGCGGATATCGACGTTGCGCCGCAAGGCTCCGTTGTTCTGAAGCCGGGTGAGCAAATTGTCCCACTCGGCCTCATAGGCCCGGCGCGTAGGCAGATTGGCATCCCGAACGGATTGCGGCACCTGCCCGAAAATCCGCACATTGGCCGAAGAGTAGTCACTGACATCCAGCAACGCGCGCAGATGTGCCCTGATCGCGGCCCGCAGAATGGCGGCGGCAACGGAGTCATCGGGATGCCCCAAAACAGCTTGGCGCATCTTTTCGTGGACGGCCCTGATACCCGCATCCAGAATGGCCACGACAATCTCGTCCTTAGAGCCGAAATGATAATAGATGCTGCCCGCCTTGATGCCCGCCGCCTCGGCGATCTTTCTGAGCGAAACCGGGCCATAGCCCTGTTCGCGAAAAAGCCGCGCCGCGACATCCAGTATGCCGTCGCGCCCGACTGGGCTGCGAATGGAAGCAACTGAAACTGTTCTTGAAGCGCGTTCGGCCACGGAAGGATCCAGCTCAAGCCCCCTGCATAACTAACACTTGTTAGGTTATTTCCAAGGAAGTGTCAACCGTGCTTCAAGGGCTTATTTTGCATCAGCCTTTCAAGGAAATAGCCGATATGCGCACCGCCCGGCCACAATGTCGGCGGTGTTCAGACCCCGCCATGCGGGCTTGCGACCGCATAGGTCAGATGGTGAAGCCGCCCCCGCAGATCACATACTGGCCCGAGATGAAGTTCGATTCGGGCGAGCAGAAAAGATAGACGGCACCAGCCGCTTCTTCGGGCGTGCCGACCCGGCCCAGCGGGATCATCCGCTCCATTTGGCTGAGCAGGTCCGGGTTGACGCCGACCTTGATGTCCCTGTTCCCGACCGTGATCGTGTTGCCGCCGTCGGCGCTGCCCTCGGTCAGACGGGTGCGGATCGGTCCAAAGGCCACTGCGTTGACGTTCACTTTGTAGCGCCCCCATTCCTTCGCCATTGTCCGGGTCATGCCCAGGATTCCGGCCTTGGCGGCGGAATAGTTGATCTGGCCGGCATTGCCTCCAGTGCCGGCGATCGAGGAGATGTTCACCACCTTGCGGAACACCTCCTGCCCGGCGGCCGCCTCTTCCTTGGCCTTGGCGCTGATCACCGGCTGGGCGGCGCGCAGGATCCTGAAGGGCGCGGTCAGGTGAACGTCGATGATCGCCTGCCACTGTTCATCCGTCATCTTCTGAACGACGCTGTCCCAGGTGTAGCCTGCGTTGTTCACGATGATGTCCAGCCCGCCAAAGCTGTCCATGCCCGTCTTGATGAAACGCTCTGCAAAGCCGTCCTCTGTCACGCTTCCGGCGCAGACCACGGCCTCGCCCCCGGCGGCGCGGACCGCCTCGGCGGTTTCGTTGGCCGGGTCGACGTCGAGATCGTTCACCACAACGCGCGCGCCTTCTGATGCCAGCTTCAGCGCGATTTCGCGTCCGATGCCCCGGCCCGAACCGGAAACCAGGACAACGCGGCCGTCGAGTTTACCAGTCATCATCTCTCCTCCCGGTTCAGTTCGTCAGGCTTTTTCATAAAGTGTGGTCACACAGGCACCGCCGAGGCCCAGATTGTGCTGAAGCGCCAGGCGCGCGCCGTCGACCTGGCGCGCCTCGGCCTGACCACGCAACTGCTGGACAAGCTCGGTGCATTGGGCAAGGCCGGTCGCCCCAAGCGGATGGCCCTTGGACAACAGACCGCCCGACGGGTTGGTCACGTATTTGCCGCCATAGGTGTTGTCGCCATCATCGACAAACTTCGCAGCCTCACCGCGCCCGCAGAGGCCAAGCGCTTCGTAGGTGATCAGCTCGTTATGGGCAAAGCAGTCGTGCAGTTCGACGACGTCCACATCGTCGGGGCCGATGCCGGCGGCCTCGTAGACTTGATCGGCAGCGCGCCTGGCCATCGAGTACCCCGACGACCTCACGCATGTCATGGGCGTTGAAGGTTTCCCGGCCGTCCGTTGTCATGGCCTGCGCTGCAATGCGGACCGAACTGTCGAGACCGTGCTTATCTGCAAATTCCTTGGAACAGATGATTACCGCGGCCGCGCCACAGGTCGGCGGGCAGGCCATCAGCTTGGTCATCACGCCGGGCCAGACGACCTGAGCCGCCATGACGTCTTCCGGCGTCACTTCCTGCCGGAACAGGGCAACCGGGTTCTTGGCCGCATGCCGACTGGCCTTGGCGCGGATCTTGGCGAAGGTCTCCAGCGTGGTGCCGAACTCTTCCATATGCGCTTTGCCCGCACCACCGAAATACCGCAGCGCAAGCGGGACCTCGGCATTGCCCACCAGGTTGTCGGTTTCTTCGTCAAAGGCCGCAAAAGGGCTGACCCGATCGCTGAACATCGCGCCGATGGCGCCGGGTTGCATCTGTTCGAAACCCAGCGCCAGAGCACAGTCCACCGCGCCGCTTTCGACCGCCTGGCGCGCCAGGAACAGCGCGGTCGAGCCGGTCGAGCAGTTGTTGTTGACGTTGATGACGGGTATTCCGGTCATCCCAACCCGGTAGAGCGCGCGCTGGCCGCAGGTGCTGTCGCCATAGACATAGCCGGCATAGGCCTGCTGAACCTTGTCGTAGTCGAGTCCGGCGTCCTCCAGCGCCGTGCGCGCCGCCTTCGCAGCCATCACGTCGTAGCTTTCAGACTTGCCCGGTTTCTGAAAGGCCACCATTCCAACGCCTGTGACATAGGCTTTGCCGTTCATGTCTCTCTCCCGCTTTCCATCCGCCACGTTCCAACGCCGATGCCGGACCATTTTCTACCAGTTGTTAGATTTTAACACCCTGGAACGGACGCCTGTCAACATCGCCCCTGCGTGGGTGATGTTTACTTGCCCGGTTTTCTAACATGTGTTTGAATCGTTCAGCAGGGCGTCTTAAACAGTTGAGCGTGCAAGTTTCCGGGAAAATCGTTGCTCGGGGGATTTTGGGAAGATGCGCGTTTGGTTCCCGCAACTACGGACGCCCGCGACGAGAAATGGAGAGCTGGATGGCGAATTGCTATAGTTTCAAAGGATTTGTGCCGGTCGTTCCCGAGGATACGTTCGTTCATCCCCAGGCAGTGCTCATAGGAAATGTCGTTCTCGGTCATGGCTGTTATATCGGACCCGGAGCAAGCCTGCGAGGCGATTTTGGCAAGATCGAGATTGGTGACGGGGCCAATATACAGGATAATTGCATCATTCATTCCTTTCCCGGCCGAGCAGCGGTCGTCGAAACCGACGGGCATATCGGCCACGGTGCGATCCTGCATGGCTGCATCGTCGGTCGAAACGCCCTTGTCGGAATGAACGCGGTCATCATGGACGGTGTGGAGCTCGGCGCGGAATCGATTGTCGGTGCGCAGGCGTTTGTCCGGGGTGAAATGGTGATCCCGCCGCGCTCAATGGTGGTTGGATCACCGGCCAAGGTGATCCGTGCAGTCACCGAGAATGAAGTCGCGTGGAAAACACGGGGAACGGCCGAGTATCAGGAACTCGCGCGCGCCTGCCTTGCCGGATTGACACCTGTCGAGCCGTTGAAAGCGGTCGAAGCCGACCGCCCGGACGTAGAGCCATCGGATATCGTACCGTTGCAGGAGGCACGGGAGAAACCGACCTGAGCCCGCACCGAAACCTTACCGACGCGAGCCTCCGCCCCAGCCGAGTGAAAGTGGCAAACCGCCATGCCCCGTGCAAACATAGACACTTGGCAGTGACTAGTGAGGGAGACATCCCCGGCACCCATCCGAGATCAATCGCGGCAAGCGAGCGGAGGTATTGCCAACTTACGAACGATCTCTTGCCTGGCTTCCCCTCACCCGTCGGGGCTTGCAGACAAGGCTCGCTTGCCGGGTTTGCCCATTTTAAGCGGCATCCGGTCCATTGCCCCTTCAAAGACCCCTTCAGCCTTCCACCGATCCGCGATTTCTCCGAGCGAGTCCAGAACGCTTCGCAGGTCGTCACCACGCTGCGTCAAGCCATAGGTCACCGCAGGCGGGATCGTCTCCGCCTGTTCCCGCCATATGACCCCGGCGCCTTGGAGCATCCGCAGGCGTTCGGTCAGCATTCGCGTCGATATCCCCGGCACGGAGCGTCTCAGCGCTCCGAATCGTTGCGGCCCTTTGTCAATCAGAACCCAGATGATGTAGGTCGTCCACGGCCCCATGAGCAGACGCAGGATCGAGTCCATCGGGCACTGTGGCGGCGTCTTGGGCATCGGTGTCCACTCCCTGTTGCTGCAGTTACTTTTCCGTTCCTACTTTGATTTCCGCCGTAACTCAACTATTCTCGACCAAGCGGGCAACATTCAACGCAAGCAAAGGGAAGATGGCATGAGCGACAGGACGGTGCGTATCACTTATTGGATTGCAACAGGGTTCGTCGCCCTGGTCTATCTGGGAGGGGCGATCTTCTACGTCACGGCCAATGACATGGTGACGGGGATGTAGAGAGCATGCTTGGCTACCCGACCTACCTGATCTGGCCGCTTGCCGCTGTGAAGATCGTGGCCGCGATCGTGATACTCTGGCGTCCCTCGGCTTTTCTGACTGACTTCGCTTATGCCGCGATGTTCTGGCACCTTCTTCTGGCGGTATCGGCGCATGTGAGCGCGGGCGATCCCGGCTGGCCCCCCGCTCTCTTGGCTCTGGTCGCGCTTGTGGTTTCCTTCCTGACACAAAACCGCGTCCGCGCGGTCAAATCGCCTCATGGCAATGTGATGAGAGGACAACAGGTCTGACAGGCGCTCCGGCTGCACAGTCTTGCGCCTCGAACTTCAGCATTTCCGTCAGGCCGGGAGGGACAATCAGATATGACTCGCATGCCAACGGTGTTCATCCCTCATGGAGGCGGTCCCTGCTTTTTCATGGATTGGAACCCGCCGGATGAATGGGACCGGCACCGCCAGTTCCTGCAGAGCCTGCCCGGCACGTTGCCCGATCGTCCGAAGGCGCTCTTGGTGATCTCGGGTCATTGGGAGGAGCGTGCGTTCACCGTTCAGACCAACCCCGCCCCGCCGCTTCTGTTCGACTATGGCGGTTTCCCGCCTCACACCTATGAACTGAGTTGGCCCGCCCCCGGTGATCCTGTGCTGGCCGACCGTGTTCATCATCTGATCCGTGCCGCCGGTCTACCGGCGGCGAAAGACGCCGCGCGCGGCTTTGACCACGGCGCGTTCGTGCCGCTCAAGGTCGCCTTTCCCGATGCCGATTTCCCCTGTGTTCAACTGTCGCTTGCCAGCGATCTCGATCCCGGACGCCACATCGCGCTGGGTCAAGCCTTGGCGCCCCTGCGCGACGAGGGCGTGCTGATCATCGGCAGCGGCAACACCTATCACAACATGGGTGTGATGATGCGCAGCCTGCGCGGCGGACCACGGGGGGACACTGTCGGCGGCACGTTCGACGCCTGGCTGACCGAGGCGGTGACCTGCCCGGATGCCGGGGAACGAAACCGCAGGCTGACGTACTGGTCCAAAGCCCCGGGCGGCCGCGATGCACATCCCAGAGAAGAGCACCTAATCCCGCTGCATGTCATCGCCGGCGCGGCGGGCGCCGATATCGGCCGGAAAACCCTGGATGATCACGTTCTTGGTGCCGTCGAAAGCGCCTTTCGGTTCGGTTGACAGGAAAAGGAAAGGAACACCACGAAATGTCCAACACCATCAAGGGCCCCTTCATCGTGACCGGCGCATCCGGTCATCTCGGCAGCCAGGTCATCGAAGCCCTTCTTGAGGAAGGGGCCGAACCCCTTGTCGCGGTCACGCGCTCGCCGGAGAAGCTCGAGGCGCTTGGGGCGCGCGGCGTCGAGATCCGGGCGGGAGACTTCAATGACCCGGCCACGCTTGGGCCGGCTTTCGCCGGCGGCGGACGGCTGCTGATCATTTCGACGGACGACCTTGCCCCGGGCAAACGCTTCGCCGCGCACAGCAATGCCGTAGCCGCCGCCAAAGAGGCAGGTGTTTCGCACATCGTCTACACCTCGCTCACCAATCCGGACGAGGGCAACCCGATCGGATTTGCGAGGTACCACCGCGAGACCGAGGCGTCAATCAAGGATACCGGAATCTCCCATACGATCCTGCGGAACTGCCTTTACGCCGATCTCTTGCTGATGAACGGCCAACAAGCTGTCGGCGCGGGCGCCCTTTATTCTGCGGCGGGTGACGGCAAGGCGGGTTATGTCACCCGTGCCGATTGCGCCCGCGCGGCTGCCGCGGCCCTATTGACCGAGACCGGTTCCTCGGTCCGCGATATCACCGGGCCCGCGGCCGTCAGCCAGGCCGAAATTGCGGTGATCTTGTCCGAGGCCACCGGGAAAGAGATCCCCTATGTCCCGATCACGCGGGACGCCTTGGTCGCCGCCATGACAGAGAAGGGCATGCCAGACTCCGTAGCGGATGTCTTCTCGTCCTTCGACGTCGCCATCGCCGAAGGATACCTGGACGTCACCTCGAACGACGTGCAAGACCTGACCGGCCAAGGCGGGCAGTCGGTGCGGGATTTTCTGCTTGCCAAGAAGGCCGTTCTGATCGGTCAGGGATAAACGACACTTACGGAGGCTCTGTCGTGCTGAAGATACCCCCACGCGAGGGGCCAAGGCCCAAGACCACGCCTTGCGCCCCGCATACGCAGATCAGCCAGAACCCGGATGCACGGTTCCATCGGGCGTTCAAGGACAGGGCTTTCGATTTTCCTTTTGTCACGCGCCAGCCTTCGATGATCTCTGTCCCGGGCGCCGAGGCGCTGTGCCTCAAACACGGGCACGGCCGCGGTTGCCGCAAGGCGTTCATGATCGGCAATGAGTTCGCCCATGTCCATCCGCCGGAGGACGGCAGCCTGCACATGATGCTGCCGGAGGAGGCCGTGCCGCAGATCGTCGATCTGGGCTGGGCGGAGCCGCATCCGATGGCGGCGGCCGGCATGATCCGTCAACCGCAGTTATGGTCTACGGCCCCCGAAACGAGGTGGAGATCGAAACGGTTCTCGAACTCCTGCGCCTGTCTTATGACTTTGCCTGTGGCAAGCTCGGGCGGGTCGACAGCGTCGTTCTTTGACGGAAAGAACCGAGCGGCGCTTGCTAAGATAGATCGTCGATCCGCTTGCGCCGACGGTCCTTTCGATCTCCTTGTCGCCGGCGCCAGTGTTGGTAGCCAGTAGGATCTGCGCCGCTTGTGCGGACGGACCGAATGCTTGCCGCCGCTGAGGAAGGCTGTGTGTTCGCATGCTGCGCTCGCCTTGGCTGAGTTCGACCCACTAGCGCGATCCTCTCACTGCGTCGAGAGTTCAGGCACCTTATAGTTTTTATCAGGACGACGAGGGAGGGTTGGCCTCATTCGGGCACAAGCGCCATCGGCGCCGCGTTGAGCGGCGGTGTCTGTTCGGCGACGTCTCCTGTTCTGGTTACGGGAAAGGTTCAGGTCCGGAGTCCGGAGACGTCAGTGGGGGCGCGGTGCGTATTCGGGCATGCGCCAGGGCAAATACGTCGGCATAGGGGGCAAGCTGACGCCATCGCCACCTTGATGCGGGCTCCGAGACGCGAACCTGTGCGCCGGTCTTTAGGAGTTCCAGGAGGATGGTTCGGTGGCCCGGGCCAGCGGCGTCTGGGCAAGGCCGAGGCGGCGTAGGGCACAGATCAGGACATGGGTAAAGGAGGCAAGCGAGAGGCGCAGTTGGTTGGCCCCTAAGGGTCGAGCTGGCATCCTTTGATGCGGCTCATTCGGCGGACGCCGGCGTCGCGCGCAGGATCGAGATGCTCGTCGAACCCGAGGATGTATCAATCTTACGCTGATGTTCCCAACCCGACACCAATCAATGTGCAGCGGTACTGGCAGATCCTGAAGCGGCGGAACAAACCAGCTGTCCGATCGGATTATTTTCGTGCGTGGCCGCTTATGAAGGTGGCTGTTCCATCCCACAGGCGTGCATATTTGAGCGAGATGGGTTTTCATCGCACCGGCTATCGTGTCACAGGCGGAATATCCCGTAGTGCGGATCGTCAATCGGAGCATTAAGTGCGGCAGAGATCGACATCGCCAAAGCATTTCTGGTGTTGACGGGATCGAGGATGCCGTCATCCCAAATCTCAGAGGTCGAGGTATAGGCCTCCACGTCGCGCTTGTAGCGCTCCAGCACCGGTTCTCGGATCGCGGCGACCTCCTCGTCGGTCAGTTCTTTGCCTTCGCGTTGAAGCTGCCGGATCTTGACGTCGGCCAAGGTGTTGGCGGCCTGGTCGGCACCCATCACGCCGATCTCGGCCTGCGGCCACATGAACAGCGTGCGCGCATCCCAGGCCCGCCCGCACATGCCGTAATTACCCGCCCCATACGAGGCATTGGCGATCACTGTGAATTTCGGCACGACCGAGCCGCCCTGCGCCATGAGCATCTTGGCGCCGTCCTTGGCGATACCGCGCTCTTCATACTCGCGGCCCACCATGTAGCCGGTGATGTTCTGGAAGAAGACCAGCGGCGTGCGGTTCTGGTTGCAAAGTTGCATGAAATGCGCAGCCTTAAGCGAGCTGTCGTTGAACAACACCCCGTTGTTGGCCAGGATTCCCACCTTGTAGCCCCAGATATAGGCAAAGCCGCAGACAAGCGTGGTGCCGTAATCGGGCTGGTATTCGTGAAAGCGTGAGCCGTCCACGATCCGCGCCAGCACCTCACGCATGTCGAACTGGGTTTTCCGATCCTTGGGGATGATCCCATAGAGCTCCTTCGGATCGTAGTACGGCTCTTCGCAAGCCGCAGTCTCGATGATCGTCTTGGGCATCCGCTTCCACTGGCTGACAATCTCGCGTGCCAGAGAAAAGGCGTGCTGTTCGGTTGCAGCGCGATAATCGCCCGTGCCCGAGACCGAGGTGTGCATGACTGCCCCGCCAAGTTCCTGAACGCCGACTTCTTCGCCGGTGGCCGCCTTGACCAGCGGCGGACCGCCCAGAAAGATGGCGCCTGTGCCCTCGATGATGATGTTGTAATCGCTCAGCGTTGGCACATAGGCGCCGCCTGCGGTGCAATGCCCCCCGACCACTGCGATCTGGGGGATGTTGGCCTGGCTCAGCTTGACCTGGTTGCGAAACACCCGGCCGCCCAGATACCTGTCCGGGAACACGCCGTGTTGGAGCGGCAGGAAGCCGCCGGCGCTGTCGCAGATGTGGATGACCGGCAGGCGGTTCTCCAGCGCGACATCCAGAAGCCGCACGATCTTCTTCACGGTCAGCGGATACCAGGCCCCGCCCTTGACGCTGGCATCGTTGGCATGAATGGCGACTTCGCGCCCTTGTACGATACCGATGCCCGTCACCACGGCGGCACCGGGCACCGCCCCGTCATATTCGCGACATGCGGCGAGGGTGGAAAACTCCAGGAACGGCGTGCCGGGGTCCAGCAACAGCTTCAGCCGCTCGCGCACGCCCAGTTTGTTCTGGCGTGCCAGGCGGTCGTTGTCCCGTTGGGGCCGCTCGAAACGCGCCGCGTGCTGGCGGGCGTGAAACTCCTTCAGCCGTGCGGACATGGCGGCGAAGTTTGCCTTGTAGTCGGGGGCGTTCGTGTCGATCTGGCTTTCGATCCGGCGCATGGTCAGTCCTCCTCCGGAGCCAGCTGGGCAAGGACGTCCTTCAGCCCGAAACTGTCGCCCGCGGCAAACGGGATTTCGGCAACCACACCGTCGCGCGGCGCGGCAAGGGTGGTTTCAAGCTTCATGCTTTCGATGACCAGAAGCGGCTGGCCCGCGGCAACGATGTCTCCCGGTTTGACCGCCACCGAGACGACGACCCCCGGCATCGGCGCCACAAGCCGATCGTCGCTCGCGCCGCCATCGCTTCCGGCAAGACGCTCGGCGGGATCGACCCGCCCGACTTCGTAGGTACCGACCGTCCATGTGCACAAATGTCGCCTCGGGGCCAGCGGCTAGACGGACGTCGCGGACAAGGCCCCTCGCCCGCAAGACAAAACCGCCCGGCGAAGTCGTCGGGTCCAATCGGCAGGGCAACACGCCCTCAGGGGTATTCAGCATAAACCGGCTGCCGTCATGGGCGAGCCAGCATTCGGTCTCTTCGCCGCCGATCTGAAATATCCTCCGCATCAGTTTCTCCAACCACCCATCTTGCGGTGCATATCCGATATCTGCATCACTTCGGCCACCAGCCTTTCGTCCGACAGGGCGGCAACCACCATCAGCAGGTCGTCCACATTCTCGCCCGGCGCGGTCAATGCATCCGCCTGCTCGGCCAGGAAACCGGTCGAGACGTCGCCCGACGCGAAATCGGGATGGGCCAGGATCGCATCCAGATAGCCGGTGTTGGTCGTTACACCGAGGATCACGTAGTTTTGCACCGCGTGACGCGCACGGGCGATGGCCTGCGCACGATCCGATCCATGCACGATCAGCTTGGACAGCATCGGGTCGAAATCGGTCGTCACCTTACCGCCGTCCAGGATGCCGCTGTCGACGCGAACCCCCTCGCCCCGTGGTTCGTCCAGCAGCAGGATATTCCCGATCGAGGGGCGGAAATCGGCCGTTGCATCCTCGGCGCAGATGCGCAGCTCGATCGAGTGGCCCGTCTGCGGAATGTCGGCTTGGGCGGCGCTCAGCCCCTCTCCCGCCGCAATGCGTAGCTGCTCGGCGACCAGGTCGAAGCCCGTCACCATCTCGGTCACGGGATGTTCGACCTGAAGGCGGGTGTTCATTTCCAGGAAATAGAAGGCACCGTCCTGAGCATAGATGAACTCGACCGTCCCGGCACCGCGGTAGTTGACGGCGCGGGCAATCCCGGCGGCGGTTTCGCAGATGTCCAGGCGTTGTTCGGGCGAAAGCGCCGGAGACGGCGTTTCCTCTATGATCTTCTGGAATCGGCGCTGGATCGAGCATTCGCGCTCCCAGAAGTGGACCACATTGCCCTTCCCGTCCCCCATCACCTGCACCTCGATATGGCGCGGGCGTTCGATATACCGTTCGACAAACAGCCGGCCATCTCCGAAATAGCGCTTGCCCTCGCGCCGTGCGGCCTCGATCTCCGCCTCCAGCGCGGCATCCTCGCGCACCACGCGCATTCCTTTGCCGCCGCCGCCTGCCGAAGGCTTGATCAGCAGTGGATAGCCCACGGCACGGGCGCGTTCGATAAAGGTCGCGGGGCCGTCATCCTCGATGGCCGACGGGGCGACGGGAAATCCGCGCTCTTCGACAAAGGCCCGTGCGCGTACCTTGTCGCCCATCAGGTCGATGACATCGGAGGTCGGGCCGACGAAGGTCACTCCCGTTTTTTCCAGCGCGGCCACGAAGCCCGCGTTTTCCGACAGAAAACCGTAGCCGGGATGCACCGCATCCGCGCCGATCCGTTTTGCAACCTCGACAATCTGCGGGATGTCGAGATAGGCGGCCACGGGCGTGGGCCCATCGATGGTCACAACCTCATCCGCGATGGCATGGGCTGGCCCCTCCTGCTCGGATGCATGGCGCAGCACGGCGGTCGCGAGGCCGCGTTCCTTGGCGGTGCGCAGGACGCGCGCCGCGATCTCGCCGCGATTGGCGACCAGAAGTTTTGAAATGGTCATGGGCTTGTCATCTCAGCTGGGGTCGAGGCGTTCAGCCCGTCGCGCGCGGCCAGATCGGCCGGCACAGGTATTTGGATATCGAGGAGCATCTGTGCGAAGCCCTTGCCCTGCGGGTCGATCCTGACCGATGCGATGCCGCCGCCGCCGAGCGAGTCGTGCAGCAGGAAGTTCAGCGCATGAATGCCGGGCAGTTCGAACCGCTCGACCGGGCCATTGCAGAGATGCTCAAAGTAGTCCTTCACGGTCTCTTCGGTCAGCGCCGAGCGGATATAGGGCAAATACTCGGGCTTGCGGGCGAGAATACCGATATTGGCGATGTCCCCCTTGTCGCCCGAGCGGCCCCAGGCCAGTTCGACCAGGCGCACCATCACCGCGCCGGGACCGGCCTCGCGGCCTTCCACCGCTGCCGCGGAGGAAGCATCAAGTCGCACCGCCTCGGTCGCAACGGTGACGGGCAAGTCTTTGCCGTCGACCTCGACCGCGATCGGGGTATCGGCCTTGTCCTGCAGGAAGGAGAAGAGACGGACCACCGGCTGCACCTTTGGCCGACCGGCGAAGAAACCCGTCAGCCCCTGCGCGGAGGAGACCGCCATCGGCGCGATCTCTCCGGCGAAGATGTTCAGCGCATCGCGGTCATCATGGGTCACGCCGATCTTCAGTACCACCTCGCGGGTCTGGGCGCGGGCGTTGGCGCCATAGGCGGCCTCGGCGCCCAGCACCTCCACGCTGACCTGCCGGAAATCACCGAGGTTGCGCCCGCGGAAAATGCGGCGGCAGCGGGTCAGAATGGCCTCGGCCACACGTTCGGCCTTGGCAGGCGCGTCGATCGCGGCCAGCGTCAGCGTGGTGATCGCCCGCCAGCCGTCGGCATGGGTGGCCGACACCTTGTAGCTGTCGGTGCGTCCCAGCCCCCGCGCGCCCTTCACCATCACCCGGTCGGGCCCCACCTGCTCCAGTGTCACCTGCGACCAGTCGCAGATCACATCGGGCAGGACGTAGCGCTGCGGATCGCCGATTTCGTAGAGCATCTGCTCGCCGACCGAGGCCGGCACCACCAGCCCGCCCGTGCCGAGCGTCTTGGTCATGACAAAGCTGCCGTCTTCCGACACTTCGACGATCGGCATCCCCATATCGTCCCAGCCCGGCACATCCTGCCAATCGGTGAAGTTGCCGCCCGTGCCCTGCGGGCCGCATTCGATCAGGTGGCCGGCCAGCGAGCCCTGGCTGAGCTTGTCCCAATCGTCGTCTTTCCAGCCGAACTCATGCATCAGCGGCCCAAGCGCCACAGCACTGTCAGCGCAGCGGCCGGTCACCACGATCTCGGCACCCGCATCGAGGGCGGCCGCAATCGGCCGCGCGCCGAGATAGGCGTTCATGCTCATCGGCTTGGCCGGGAAAGGCGCGCCCGAAAACAACTCGGTCGCGCCGCGGGAGCGGATCTCGTCCGCGCGG
Organism: Mesorhizobium sp. J428; assembly: GCF_024699925.1. Classification (NCBI taxonomy): domain Bacteria; kingdom Pseudomonadati; phylum Pseudomonadota; class Alphaproteobacteria; order Hyphomicrobiales; family Phyllobacteriaceae; genus Mesorhizobium; species Mesorhizobium sp. J428. The sequence continues at coordinate 40,872 of NZ_JAJOMX010000004.1, read as the reverse complement.
CCCAGCAGATCATCACCCAGCACGACGCCGATCGAAATGTCGATGCCCGCCGCCTCAGCCGCCTTGGCCAGCGCCTCGCGGCAGCCGCGCGGATTGACCCCGCCGGCATTCGCGACAACCTTTATCCCCTTGCGCTTGAGCTCTGGCAAAAAAGGCGCAACTGCCTGGACAAAGTCCGGCGCATAACCCGCTTCCGGCGACTTCGTCCGCGCCCGCGCAAGCAGCGACATCGTGATCTCGGCAAGATAGTCGAAGACCAGATAATCGATGTCGCCCTTCGTCACCAGTTGGCCAACCGCCTCGGGCGTGTCGCCCCAGAACCCCGAGGCGCAGCCGATGCGCACAGTTCGCCCAGTCATCATCCCCCCTACCTCCCGGTCCAGTCTGGCACGCGCTTCTCGATGAAAGCGGAAAAGCCCTCGCGCGCATCTTGGGTCATTGCGATGCGCGGCAGCATCGTTTCGGCAAAGCGGAACTGCTGCTCGATCGTCATGTCCTGCATCGCGTGATAGGAATACTTCCCCAGCCGGACGGCCGAGGGCGAGCGCGTCGTGATGAGGCTGGTCAGTTCGTTCACCTTGGCGTCCAGCGCGTCCGGTTCGGTCACATAGTTGACGATACCGTATTCCAGCGCCTGTTCGGCGGTCCAGGGTTCGCCGGTGATATACATTTCCAAGAGCCGACGACGCGGGATCACCCTCATCATCTGCGGCATGATCATCATCGGAAACAGCCCAATCTTGACCTCGGGCGTGGCGATCTTGGCGGTGCTGGCCATGACGGCAATATCGCAGGCGCAGACCAGCCCCGATCCGCCGCCCATCGCATGCCCGTTGATGCGTCCGATGATCGGCTTGTTGCATTTTTCCATCAGGGAAAACAGGCCGATGACGAAATGTCCGGGCTGCGAGATGTCGCCGGTGAACGGACCGCCATCAGCGCCCGCCTTCAGATCGCCCCCTGCGCAGAAGGCGCGGTCGCCAGCCCCGGTCAGAACGATGACAAGCACCTCGTCATCGGCGTCCGCCGCCTCTAAGGCGTCAATCAGCGCCTCGACGGTCGGCAAATTCAACGGATTGCGCTTTTCCGCGTTGTTGATGGTGATCGTCGCAACCCGGTCCTTGGTATCCAGCAGCACAAGTGAATCTGACATCGGTTATTTCTCCTTCTTGAGCCCGTTGCCGAATGGCCCCCAGCCTTCGGTTCAAGTCGCCTGCTAACGGTTTGGGCGGTTCACGACCGTCCCTCGAGCGCCGCCAGGTCCATCAACTCGATCACATCCAGCAGGAGGTGAACCATGTCCGTTTCGGAAACCCACTCCGACATGTCCACCGGAAGAAGAAACCGCTGTCGCCGACCCGGTTGACGGTAGAAATTCACCATTTCCGTCACCCCGCTCTCGCATTTCCTTCGTCGTCGGTCAGCCTCCGCACAGCTTTTTCGCTGCCTGCACCACGACCACTCCCTATATGTTCTTCAGAAGTTCGCCGGAGATGATGAGCTTGCGCACCTCCTGCGTGCCCGCACCCACCTCGAGCACCCGCCCCGTCCGATAGAGGCGGTTGACCTCGGTGTCGCGCATGTAGCCCGATCCGCCGTGAATCTGCACAGCGCGATCCAGCACGAAGGAGGTCGCTGCCGCAGCCTTGAAGATTGCCGCGGCCGTCAGCTTGTGGATCTCGCCGCGCCCGCCTTCGCCTTCTTCAAGCCCCTCGCACATGGCGGCGGTGCGCAGCGACAGGCTGCGAGCGGCCTCGATCTCGGTATACATCTCGGCCAGCATGGCCTGCACCATCTGGAAACTGGCGATCGGCTTGCCGAACTGCTGGCGCGTCTTGGCATAGTCGATGGATATCTCCAATGCCCGGCGCGCGATGCCCATCGCGTTGAAGCAGACGATGGCGCGTTCAAGGTCCAGCCCCGACATGGTAACCGCGACGCCGCCGTCAGGCTTACCTACCATGTTCTTCGCGGGCACCCTGCAATCCTCGAACACCAACTCGCCCGTGGGCGAGCCGCGGAACCCCATCTTGTTGAGCTTCTGCGCCACCTTGAAGCCCGGTGTGTCGGTCTCGACGATGAAGGCGGAAATTCCCTTGGCGCCCTTCTCGGGCGAGGTCTTGGCATAGACCAGCACGATATCGGCGATCGGGCCGTTGGTGATGAAGATCTTGGAGCCGTTGAGCACGTAGTGGTCGCCGTCCTTCCGGGCGGTCGTCCGCATCGAACCGAGCGCATCCGATCCCGCGCCCGGTTCCGTCAGGCCCAGGGCGCCGATCAGCGAGCCGTCGCAGAGGCCTGGCAGGTAAGCTTCCGCCGCAGATCGTCATTGGCGTTGCGGTAGATGTTGTTGACGCAAAGATTGTCATGGGCCACGTGGCTCAGACCGATCGCCGCCGAGGCGCGGGACAATTCCTCGGTGATGATGCAGGCCGAGGTGAAATCGAGCCCCGCACCGCCGAATTCAGGCGCTACGTTGAGGCCCAAATAGCCCATCTCGCCCAGCTTGGGAAAGATGGAGGGCGACAGGTCGTCGGTGTCGTCCATTTCGGCGTTCAGGTGATGAAACTCGGAAAAGAAGAACTTGCTGGCCTGATCGGCCAGCGCCTGCTGCTCTTCTGTCAGGTAATGGGTCGGCAGGTCGGGGACGTTGCGCAATCGCTCGTTCATAGCTGGTGTCCTCGCTTAGGCGCGCAGAAGTTCTTCGGCAATGATAATTTTTCGCACCTCGCTGGTGCCTGCACCGATTTCCAGCAGCTTGTTGGCGCGGTAGAGCCGGTTGATCTCGGTATCCTGCATGTAGCCCGAGCCGCCATGGATATGGCACGCTTCGGTCACGGCCTTGTTGAAAGCTTCGCCAGCGTAAAGGCAGGCGGCAGCGGTGAGCTTGTGGATCTCGCCGCGTCCGCCGGCGCCCTTGGGCAGGCCGACGCAAGCCGCGAGCGCGCGATAGCCGAAGGCGCGGGCGGTTTCGACCTCGATATAGATTTCCGCGAGCTTCGACTGCACCATCTGGAAACTGGCGATCGGCTTGCCGAACTGTTCGCGGATCCTGGCGTAATCGAGCGCCAGCTCCAGAGCCCTTTCGGCCATCCCCACGCAAACCGAAGCGACCATCGCCCGCTCCAGGTCGAGCCCGCTCATCACCACCGAAACGCCGCTGTTCTCGGCCCCGATCATGGCCGAGGCGGGCACGCGGCAATCCTCGAACACCAGCTCGCCCGTGGGCGAGCCACGAAAGCCCATCTTGTCGAGCTTCTGCGCCACCTTGAAGCCGGGATTGTCGGTCTCCACGATGAAAGCCGAGATGCCCTTGGCGCCCTTCGCCTTATCGGTTTTTGCGTAAACCAGGATGACATCCGCGATCGGGCCGTTGGTGATGTAGATCTTCGAGCCGTTGATCACATAATCATTGCCATCGCGCACGGCGCCGGTGGCCATCGAGCCCAGCGCGTCCGAGCCCGCGCCGGGCTCGGTCAGCCCAAGTGCGCCGACCAGCTCGCCCGAGCACAGGCCGGGAACGTATTTCCGCACCTGCTCATCCGAGCCGTTCCTGAGGATGTTGTTGAGGCACAGATTGTCGTGCGCGCCGTGCGAAAGGCCGACTGCCGGGTTCCATTTCGAGATGGTCTCTGAGACCAGGGCCTGGGTAAATTCGTTCTGGCCGCTGCCGCCCAGCTCCTCGGGCGCGGTAATGCCCAGCAGCCCGAGCTCGCCCATCTGCCGAAACAAATCCTCGGGCCACCATTCTTCCGCATCCATCTTCTCTTGCAATGGATGAAGAATCTCGCGCGCAACCCGATCCACGTGATCCACGATCTGCCGTTGTTCGGGCGTCAGCGAATAGTTGGCCTTTATGGCCGCGAGCGCGGCCATGCCTGGCTCGGCCTGGACGTTCATCTTTGATCCTCCCGATGGCTGCGCAACTTGCCTATTGATCAAAATCAAACATATGTTAGAAAACGTTTCAAGTGGTGTCGAGCTGCGTGTGTCTTTTTTTGGGGCATGCGCTTGGGAGGAAAGACGGAAGCTTGCCATCGGCGTCCACCCGAATGGACCGGGCGACAGGGAGGTTGCGATGACTGGGCGAACTGTGCGCATCGGCTGCGCCTCGGGGTTCTGGGGCGACACGCCCGAGGCGGTTGGCCAACTGGTGACGAAGGGCGACATCGATTATCTGGTCTTCGACTATCTTGCCGAGATCACGATGTCGCTGCTTGCGCGGGCGCGGACGAAGTCGCCGGAAGCGGGTTATGCGCCGGACTTTGTCCAGGCAGTTGCGCCTTTTTTGCCAGAGCTCAAGCGCAAGGGGATCAAGGTTGTCGCGAATGCCGGCGGGGTCAATCCGCGCGGCTGCCGCGAGGCGCTGGCCAAGGCGGCTGAGGCGGCGGGCATCGACATTTCGATCGGCGTCGTGCTGGGTGATGATCTGCTGGGCCGCGCGGACGAGATCCGCTCCCGCGGCGCGACCGAGTTGTTTTCGGGCGCGCCTTTCCCGGCCAAGCCGATGAGCATGAACGCCTATCTCGGCGCGCGGCCGATTGCGGCCGCCCTCGATGCGGGTGCCGAGATCGTGGTGACCGGCCGCTGCGCTGACAGTGCTGTGGCGCTTGGGCCGCTGATGCATGAGTTCGGCTGGAAAGACGACGATTGGGACAAGCTCAGCCAGGGCTCGCTGGCCGGCCACCTGATCGAATGCGGCCCGCAGGGCACGGGCGGCAACTTCACCGATTGGCAGGATGTGCCGGGCTGGGACGATATGGGGATGCCGATCGTCGAAGTGTCGGAAGACGGCAGCTTTGTCATGACCAAGACGCTCGGCACGGGCGGGCTGGTGGTGCCGGCCTCGGTCGGCGAGCAGATGCTCTACGAAATCGGCGATCCGCAGCGCTACGTCCTGCCCGATGTGATCTGCGACTGGTCGCAGGTGACACTGGAGCAGGTGGGGCCCGACCGGGTGATGGTGAAGGGCGCGCGGGGGCTGGGACGCACCGACAGCTACAAGGTGTCGGCCACCCATGCCGACGGCTGGCGGGCGATCACCACGCTGACGCTGGCCGCGATCGACGCGCCTGCCAAGGCCGAACGTGTGGCCGAGGCCATTCTGACCCGCTGCCGCCGCATTTTCCGCGGGCGCAACCTCGGTGATTTCCGGCAGGTCAGCGTGGAGGTGCTGGGCGCCGAGGCCGCCTATGGCGCCAACGCCCGCGCCCAGACCCGCGAGGTGGTACTGAAGATCGGCGTGACCCATGATGACCGCGATGCGCTGAACATCTTCGCCGGAGAGATCGCGCCGATGGCGGTCTCCTCCGCGCAGGGGCTGACGGGTTTCTTCGCCGGTCGGCCAAAGGTGCAGCCGGTGGTCCGTCTCTTCTCCTTCCTGCAGGACAAGGCCGATACCCCGATCGCGGTCGAGGTCGACGGCAAAGACTTGCCCGTCACCGTTGCGACCGAGGCGGTGCGACTTGATGCTTCCTCCGCGGCAGCGGTGGAAGGCCGCGAGGCCGGTCCCGGCGCGGTGATGGTGCGCCTGGTCGAACTGGCCTGGGGCCGCTCGGGCGACAAGGGGGACATCGCCAATATCGGTATTCTCGCCCGCAAGCCCGAGTATTTGCCCTATATCCGCTCGGCGCTGACCGAAGAGACCGTGAAGGACTACTTTGAGCATCTCTGCAATGGCCCGGTCGAGCGGTTCGAACTGCCCGGCATTCATGCGCTGAACTTCCTGCTGCACGACTCGCTCGGCGGCGGCGGCATCGCATCGGTCAGGATCGACCCGCAGGGCAAGGGCTTCGCACAGATGCTCCTCGATATCCAAATACCTGTGCCGGCCGATCTGGCCGCGCGCGACGGGCTTGCGGAGATGGCAGATGCTGACGCTTAACAACGTCCAGATCGTCTACGACAACGTGATCGAGGCCGTGCGCGATGCATCGCTGAGTGTGGATCAGGGACAGATCGTCACGCTTCTTGGGTCGAACGGGGCGGGCAAGTCGACAATCCTCAAGGGAATAGCCGGCGCTTTATGCCCCGGAAGAAGGCGACATCATCGGCGGCACGATCAGCTTTGACGGCAAAAACCTGATTGGCCGCAAGCCCGACGAAATCGTGCGCGACGGCATCGTCATGGTGCCCGAGGGGCGCCAGTTGTTCGAGCCGCTGACCGTCGAGGAAAACCTGATGATGGGCGGCATCACCCGAAGCCGGGCGGCCGCGGCCGAGGCGCTGGACTATGTCTTCTCGATCTTCCCGCGCGTCAAGGAGAAGCGTGGCACGATTGCCGGCTATCTGTCGGGCGGGGAACAGCAGATGGTGGCGATCAGCCGCGCCCTGATGTCGCGACCGCGCCTGCTGATGCTAGACGAGCCCAGCCTGGGCCTGGCCCCGCAGATCATCACCGAAATCTTCGCCGCGGTGACCAGTCTGGTTAAGGAAAGCAACGTCTCGATCTTGCTGGTGGAACAGAACGCCGAATTGGCGCTGTCGATTGCAAGCTACGGATATATCATCGAAAACGGCCGAGTGGTGATGGATGGCACGCCGCAGAAACTGATGAGCAACGAGGACGTCAAGGAATTCTACCTGGGCTTCTCCGAATCTGGCCATCGGCGCAACATGCGGGACGTGAAACACTACAAGAGACGCAAGAGGTGGCTGTCATGAGCGTGCTTTTGCAGGTCGACAATCTGGTCAAGAAATTTGGCGGTGTGACGGCAGTCAACGATGTCAGCTTTCCGGTCCTCAAGGGCGAGATCTTCAGCCTGATCGGTCCGAACGGCGCCGGCAAGACCACCATGTTCAACATGATCAGCCGGGTTCTTCCGGTCACGTCGGGCACGATCACGTTGGATGGCAAGGACATCACACGTACAGCGCCGCACAAGATTGCCTCCCTTGGAATGGGGCGCACCTTCCAGAACCTGGCGGTGTTCAAGCATGCCAGCGTTGTTGATAACATTCTTGTGGGGCGCCACAGCCACATTAATACAAGCGTTCTGGGAGGGTTGATCTTCGGGCCAACCACGCGGGCGCAGGAGCGGGCGCACCGCAAACGGGTCGAGGAGATCATAGACTTTCTCGAAATCCAGCATGTCCGCGACATGCCGGTTGGCGCTCTGGCCTACGGGTTGCAGAAAAGGGTCGAACTGGGCCGTGCCCTGGCTACCGAACCCAAACTCTTGCTACTCGATGAGATGGTTTCGGGCATGAACGCCGAGGAGACCGAGGACATCGCCCGCTTTATCCTCGATCTCCGGGAGGAGCTGGATATCACGGTGATGATGATCGAGCACGACATTGGTATTGTCACGGATATTTCCGACCATATCGGCGTGATGAATTTCGGCGAGCGCATCGCCTATGGCACGCCGGATGAAATCCGGGCCGATCCGCGTGTGATCGAAGCCTATCTCGGGCACAAACTGGAAGAAGCATTGGGGGCGGGTTGATGGACGATCTGAACCAGCGCTTTGGGGACGGCAATATCACCCTTCCGCAACTGTTGCTGCACTGGGCCGTTACTATTCCTGATGAACTGGCGATCCGGGAAAAGGACCTCGGGATCTGGAACCGGGTCACCTGGGCCGAATATTTTGCCAAAGTGCGGGGCTTCGCCCTGGGCCTCCACATCAGGGGGTTCGGGCGCGGCGATCGTCTGGCCATCGCCAGCGAAGACACGCCGGAATGGCTGTATTCCGACATCGCTGCGCAGGCGCTGGGTGGCATGACCGTCGGGGTCTATCCGACCAATCCCTGGCGCGAACTCAACTATATCCTGAGGCATTCCAAGAGCAGCATCATCGTTTGCGGGGATCAGGAACAGGTCGACAAGGTGCTGGATGCCGAAGCGAACGAAGGTGCCTTTCCCAACCTCAAGCTGATCGTGTGCGTCGACATGAAGGGGATGCGCAGTTATGACCGCACGCGGCTCAAATCGTTTGACGAAGTGGTGCAGGAAGGGCTGGATCATGCCTCGGGCCACATCGAGGACGCCGATTTCTTCCTCGATTGCGTCAATGCGGGCAAGCCCGACGATCCGGCGGTTGTGGTCTATACGTCAGGCACCACTGGCCCGCCGAAAGGCGCGGTGTTGTCGCACCGCAACCTGCTTGTGGCGTCTTATCCGCTGATAGATCAGTTCAATCTGACACGCAATCGGTATTCGGTGGTCTGCTACCTGCCGCTTTGCCATGTGGCCGAACGTGTATTCTCCACCATTCTCAGCCTGATGATCGGCGGCGCCGTGAATTTTGCCGAATCCATCGACACGGTACAGGTCAACCTACGCGAAATTGCACCACAGGTGTTTCTGGGCGTCCCGCGCATCTGGGAAAAGCTCCAGTACCGCGCGTCGATCCGAATTCAGGATGCGCGGCCCATGGCCCGGCGGATTTACAACTGGGGGCTGGACCTGGGACAGGCGCATTTCCGCAAGATCGAGGCCGGCCAACAACTGAACCCGGTCGAGCGCGTCAAGCATTTTGTAGCCAAGATCCTGGTTTTCAACCCGCTCAAGCGTTTCATGGGGATCGACAAGGTGCATTGCAGCTTCGTCGGCGGCGCATCCATCTCGCCCGAGGTCGTCCGGTTTTTCCGGGTGATCGGCGTGCCGCTCTATCAGGTCTATGGCATGACCGAATCGGGGGGTCTGGCGTTCTTCCAGAATGCCGACAAGGCAACGGTCGGGGCAGCGGGTGTTCCTGCGCCGGGCCTGCAATACAGGATAGCCGAAGATGGCGAGCTGGAGATCAAGCACCCCAGCGTCTTTCTGGGCTATCTCGACAATGAAAAGGCCACGGCCGAAACCATCATTGATGGCTGGTTGCAGACCGGCGATGTGGTTGAACAGCTGGATAACGGCGAAATTGTCATCGTCGACCGGAAGAAATCCATCATCATCACGTCGGGCGGCAAGAACATCACACCGTCTGAAATTGAAAACGCCCTGAAGGATTCGATCTACATCTCTGAGGCGATCGTGGTCGGCGAGGGGCGTAACTTCCTCGGGGCATTGCTCCAGATTGACTACGATACCGTCGGCAAGTGGGCTCAGGCGCAAGGCCTCGCTTATACCACGTTCAGCCACCTTTCCAGCCTGGATGAGGTCAGGGAACTCATCGCCAAGGAGGTGGCACGGGTGAATGACGCCTTCGCACGCGTGGAAAACATTCGAAAATTCGTGCTTCTGAAAAAGCAGCTCGACCATGACGACGGCGAACTGACGGCCACCCAGAAGGTGCGGCGCAACGTCATCGAGACAAGGTTCGAAGCCGAGATGGCGGAAATCTACGCCTAGGGGGAACAGCATGGACTATTTCATTTTGCTCTGCGTTTCGGGGATTGCCATCGGCGTGATCTATGGCCTGATCGGAATGGGCTATGCTCTGATCTTCAAGGCGACCAGCGTCGTCAATTTTGCCCAGGGCGAAGTCATGATGCTGATATCATACATGGCTTTCGCGATAGCACGTTCCTGGACCCTGCCGTTCTGGGGGTTGCTGGCGGTTTGCGTCGTGCTTTCGGCGGTTGTCGGCCTGTTGATCGAGCGGATTTTCATCCGCCCGATGCTGGGGCAAGACGTCTTTTCAACCGTGATGGTCACCATCGGGCTGGCGGTGATGATACGCGCCCTAGTGGTGATGATCTGGGGGGCCGACCCGCTGGTTCTGCCCACCGACATCGGTGACAGTGGCGTCGAGATCGGCCTTGTTTTCCTGTATACGTCGCAGCTCTATGCTATCGGTCTGCTTGCGCTTTGCGTGATCGGCATGTGGGTCTTCCTGCGGTTTTCGCGCACGGGCGTCGCCATGCGGGCCACGGCCGCGCGCGAAACCACCGCGCTGCTGATGGGGATCAACGTGACTTATGTTTACGCCCTGGCCTGGGCCATTGCGGCCGTCATTGCCGGGATTGCCGGCGTGCTGCTGGGAACGATCTATGGCCTGGGGCCGGACATGTGGACGCAAGGGCTGCGCGCCTTTCCGGCGGTTATTCTCGGCGGCCTGGACTCGGTGTTCGGTGCGGCGATCTCCGGCGTTTTCATCGGTCTGCTGGAGAACATGTCCGAAGGCTATATCGGGCGCGGGCTGAAGGAGATTTCCGGCTTCCTCGTCATTCTGGTAGTTCTGATGATCCGCCCCTACGGGCTGTTCGGCACGCCCGAGATCGAGAGGGTGTGAGCTATGCGGACAGGTGTCTTTCAAGAGAGCTATGGCGAGCTGATCTCGCTGATCCGCAACCCGACGCAGGCCTATTGGACTTGGGCGTTGGTCATCATGTCGCTGGCGGCGCCGTTCGTGTTGAGCAATCACGTGACGTCGCTGGTCAACGGTATGTTAATTACCGCGATCGGGGTAATTGGCCTGAACCTTCTGACCGGTACGACGGGCCTGATTTCCTTCGGTCAGGCCGGGTTTCTTGCGGTGGGCGGCTATACTGCGGCCATCCTCTCGGCAGATTACAACATGCCGCTGTGGTTGTGCCTTCCGGCGGGCGCTCTGGCGGCGGGGGCTTTCGGGCTGTTGGTCGGGATACCATCGCTGCGCCTGAAGGGGCTGTATCTGGCGATCACTACGCTCGCATTTACCATCATCATTACCCATGTCATCCTCAGCGCCGAAAGCATCACGCATGGGTCGTCTGGCATCTCGACACCCAAGCCGGCGATCTTCGGCATGGTGCTGGATACCGATAAGTCGTTTTACTACCTGATCCTGGCGGTTCTGACGCTGGCCGTCCTGGGGTCGGCCAACATCAAGCGCAGCCGCATCGGCCGTGCCTTTCTGGCGATACGGGAACAGGATATCGCAGCGCGCGCGATGGGCGTCCCGGTGGCGCGATACAAGCTTTATGCCTTTGTCGTCAGTTCTTCTTACGCGGGCGTGGCCGGGGCGCTGATGGTCTATCATATTCGTTTCGTGAACGTGGACAGCTTTAGCCTCGTCATCTCGATCGAAGCTGTGTCCATGATCATCGTTGGCGGCCTCGGGTCCACCGCCGGGGCGGTGATCGGCGTAGTGTTCGTCGTGGGGCTGGCCGAACTCCTGAACTATGCGTTCAGCTCGCTAGGCGGGACGCTCGGGTCGCTGTCGGCGCTGGAACTGAAAGGGTTCCTTTACGGTCTGACCATCGTGCTCTTCCTGCGATTCGAGCCGGACGGGCTGATGGGGATCTACCGCGAATACAAGAACCGTTGGGTCAACTGGCCATTCAGATACTGATGCGAACGGCCCGGGAGGACGGGCCACTAAAAGGGGAGAAGTGAGAATGAGAATGAACTGGATTTTGAAAGGGGCGCTTTCAGTCACCCTCCTGGTGGCCGGAGCCGTCGGTGCAATGGCGGAACCCGGCGTCACCGACGACAAGGTCGTATTGGGTGCCGTGGACCCGCTGACAGGCCCGCCCAGCCTGCTGGGCAAGGCGCACAGGCTGGCGCTGCAAGTCTGGCAGGATGACGTGAATGCCCGTGGCGGCATCAACGGCCGCAAGGTCGAAATCGTGTTCGAGGATGACGGATACGTCCCGGCACGCTCGCTTCAGGCGCTGAAGAAGATGGTTGAGGTCGATGACATCTTCGGGCTGATCGGCACCTCCGGCAGCGCGCAGCTGGCGGCTATGATGCCCATGATCAACGAGCTCGGCATCCCGACACTCAACAACATGGCGGTGAACTCGCACCATTTCAACCCGCCGTTGAACCCGTTGTTCGTGGTCGGACCAACCTATTGCCAGGAAATTGCCGCCGGCATGACTTACCTCGTCGAAGAACTGGGTCTGAAAGATGGCAAATACGCGATCGCCTTTCAGGATGATGAATTTGGCGACGACGTGCGCTGCGGCTATCTCGAAGGGGTCAAGAAATACGGGCTCAACAATGTTCTGGAGCTGGAATTCAAGCGCGGCCAGAAGGATTTCTCGGCCGAAATGCTACGGGCACGGGCCGCAGGCGTGACCGTGCTGGTATCCGGCGGCGTCGTTGCCGAACACTCGATTATGCTGAAGGAAGCCGCCAAGAACCGGATGGATATCACGTTCCTCGGCGCCCATTCCGCGCATCTGACCCCGGTTCAGGCGTTGGCTGGCAGTGCAGGTGACGGCTATTATGCGGCGGACTATGTGCCCGCGCTGACCTCGCTTGAGGTTCCAGGTGTGGCGAAGTTCATGGAACTGGCCAACACATACCTCAGCGAGGACGAACGAAATTCGCTGAACCGGTACTCGCTGGCGGGCTATGCCGGGGCGCTGATTTTCGAGCACGCGATGGCCGAATGCGGCGCTGACCTGACCCGGGCCTGCGTGATTGAAAAACTGGAAGGTCTGGACGGGTTCGAAACCGATGGCCTGCTGGGGCCCGTCACCTATGGTAAAGGTAACCGTCACGCGCCCACGGCGGCGATCGTTCTGCAGTCCAACGCGGACAAGAAGGACTTCACCATCGTGTCCGAGCGTATGGAAATCGAATGATCCGCTAACATGACAACGCCCCCCCCCCCGTGCCGACACGGCATTGGGGGCGGGAAGGCCAAGCAGAAAGACCCGCGGATATGAGCATCACCAGGCTTCTCGTGGCGAACCGAGGAGAGATTGCCGCGCGCGTGGTGCGCACCGCCCGCGCCATCGGCATCAAGACCGCCGTGCTGCGTCATCCCGCCGAGGTGGACGCACCGGCACACGCAATTGCCGACCAGGTCGTGACCATCGACGGACCAACCCCGGTCTCGGCCTATCTGGATATCGGCCAGATCGTCCAGGCCGCACGGCATATCGGCGCCGACTCCGTGCATCCCGGCTACGGGTTTCTGGCCGAGAACGCGGCCTTCGTCAAAGCGCTGGACGAAGCAGGGATCATCTTTGTCGGACCGACTGCGGAGGTCATCGACCTGATGGGCGACAAGGTGCGCGCCCGCAATTTCGTCGCGGAACGCGGCTTTCCGGTGGCGCCTTCCGCCATCGAGGATGACAATCCGGGCGATTTCGTCGAGCGCGCCCGCGCTGTGGGCTATCCGCTGCTGATCAAGCCCTCTGCCGGCGGCGGCGGCAAGGGAATGCGCATCGTGCGCGAGGATGCCCGTCTGCGGGCAGAGATCGAAACCGCCCGCCGCGAAGGCGAACGCTATTTCGGCGACGGCCGGCTGTTTGTCGAAACCTATATCGAAAACCCGCGCCATATCGAAGTGCAAGTGATGGGCGACGGTCAGGGAAACGTGGTCCATCTCTGGGAGCGCGAATGCTCGATCCAGCGCCGGTTCCAGAAGATCATCGAGGAAACCCCCTCCCCCGCCCTGAGACCCGGCCAGCGCGAGGAAATCTGCGAGGCCGCAGCGGGCATCGCGCGGGCGGTGAACTATCGCGGCGCCGGCACGGTCGAGTTCATCTATGCCAACGATGGCCGGTTCTATTTCCTCGAGATGAACACGAGGCTTCAGGTCGAACATCCCGTCACCGAAATGGTCACGGGTTTCGATCTGGTTGCCGAACAGTTGCGCATTGCAGCCGGCGAGCCGCTGGGACTGCAGCAGGACGACATCCACCAGACCGGCCATTCGATCGAACTGCGCGTCTGCGCCGAGGATGCGGATGCCGATTTCCGCCCCGCGATCGGCAACATCCTGTTGATGGACGAGCCCGCCGGACCCGGCGTGCGGGTCGACAGCGGCATTCTGGAGGGCGGCAAGGTCACCACCGATTTCGACCCGATGCTGTCCAAGCTGATCGTGCACGGCCGCGACCGGGCCGAGGCCATCGCGCGCGCCCGCCGCGCGGCGCTAGATTATATCATTCTGGGCGTCACGACCAACCTGGGCTACCTCTATGCGATCCTTGAGCATCCAAGGTTCGGGTTCGGCGACCTGTCGACCGGGTTTCTGGACGAGGAAGCAGACGCGCTGAAACGTGCCCCCGACGCCTCCTCTACCGACATCCTGCTAGCCGCCACCGCACTGTCCGACGCGCGCCTTGTGCAGGCCGTCGAGAGCGTGCCCGCGATTTATCGAATGATGGGGGGGTGGAGAAACTGATGCGCCGTATTCTTGAAGTCCACGGAGAGGAAATCCCGGTCTGGCTGGCCTCGGTCGGGCAATTCCATGTGTTGCACCTGGGCGATCGTGAAATCCCCTGCGCCCTCACGACTGCGCCCGGCAAGGGCGCCTTTACGCTGGATCTGAATGGCACCAGTATCGCGCTGCGGATCGCCGTGGGGGAAGAGGCCACATTCGTGCACCTCGACGGCCGCGCCTATGAGATCGGGCGCACCGATCCGTCGCAACCCCTGGGCCAGGCCGACGGCGGTGCCCCGCAGGACCGGATGATTGCACCGATGCCGGGTGCCGTGATCTCCGTCTCGGTGGCCGCGGGCGATGCCGTAACCGAGGGCCAGACCCTTATGGTGATCGAAAGCATGAAATTGGAAACCACCATCACCGCACCGCGTGATGGTGTCGTTTCCGAGGTGCATTTTGCCCCCGGCGATAGTTTCGACGGTAAAGTGGTGTTGATTGGTTTCGAACCGCTGAAGGACGCCAGCTGATGCGCCGAATGCAATCCCAGATCCGCTCGGACTCAGCCGAGTTCAAGGCAGCCTCTGAGAAAATGCAAGACGTGGTGAAACGGTTCCACGACTTGCAGGACAAGGTCCGCTATGACCGCCCCCAGCGCGATCTTGACCGGCTGAAGCGTCAGAACAAGATGCTCGCGCGCCAGCGGTTGGAGCTTCTGCTGGACCCCGGCACGCCGTTTCTGGAATTCTCGACGTTGGCGGCCTATGATCTCTATGACGGTCAGGCACCGGGGGCCAACGTCATCACCGGTGTCGGCGTGATTTCCGGACGCGAAGTCGTGATCCATGCCGACGATAGCTCCAACAAGGGCGGGGCCTGGTATCCCATGTCGGTGCCGAAGATCGTGCGTGCGCTGGAATTCGCCTTGGAAAACAACCTGCCGGTCGTGCATATCTGCGACAGCGCGGGCGGCTATCTTGAGGAAATGTCAGGCGTCTTCGCGCCGGGCGGGCGAGTGTTCCGCAACCAGTGCATCCTGTCGAAGAAAGGCATACCGCAGGTCGCCATCGTCTGTGGCCATTGCACCGCCGGCGGGGCCTATGTGCCCGGGCTGTGTGAATATACCATCATCGTGCGCGACACCGGCGCGATCTTCCTGGGCGGTCCGCCCCTGGTCAAGGCCGCCACCGGTGAAGAGGTTTCGGTTAACGATCTGGGCGGGGCCGACATGCACACGTCGATCTCGGGCACCGGTGATTATCCGGTGGATACCGAACAGGCCGGAATCCTGCTGGCGCGGGAAATCGTCGCCACCTTTCCGCGCAAACCCCGCGCCTTCGACTGGGCGGCCCCCGAAGAGCCCTACTACGATCCAAAGGAAATCTATGGCATCGTGCCGACCGACTACCGCGTGCGGTTTGACATGCGCGAAGTCATTGCCCGCATCGTCGATGGTTCGCGGTTTCACGAATACCAGCCAAAGTGCGGCATCACGCTGGTGACGGGATATGCCCGCATCTGGGGCTGCAAGGTCGGCATTCTCGGCAACAACGGCGTGCTGTTCAACGACAGCTCGCTGAAGGCCGCGCATTTCATTCAGCTTTGCAATCAGACCGGCACGCCGCTGATTTTCCTGCAGAACACCACCGGCTACATGATTGGCCGCGAATACGAGGAACGCGGTATCACTAAGGACGGGGCCAAGATGCTGATGGCACAGGCCGGCTCCGAAGTGCCAAAACTGACGGTGCTGACCTCTGGCGCGTTCGGGGCCGGGTATTATGGAATGTGCGGGCGGGCATGGGATCCACGGCTTCTCATGACATGGCCCAATGCTCAGATGGGAGTGATGGGGCCGGAACAGGCCGCGCGCACCCTTGGCGATGTCAAGCTGGCACAGATGCGCCGCGCCGACCCCGATCTCAGCGACGAGGTGGTGCAGGAATTGCGCGACCGCGTGCGCGCCAAGGCGGAAAACGAAACCTCGGCCTATTGGTTTACATCGCGGCTCTACGACGATGGGATCATCGACCCGCTGGACACCCGAAACATGCTGGGCATCGCGCTGACCTGTGCGGCGGGCGTCAGCCCAGGCGCGCCGCATTATGGCGTCTACAGAATGTAAGGCACAGGTCGTGATCTGCCGAGGGATTTCTCCTCAACCGTAGATTGGAGTCCGCCCCAAGTTTTGCTCCGGTCCCGTTCTCTGGACCGCCGGAAGCGAGAGTTTTCCCGGCCATTTCACAACGGCGGGCTGGTGGCGCCGTCGGGATTGAGCAAGAGATCGGATTGCGCCCGATCGCCCCATGCGGGCGCACCTCGTTATACAAGTCGACGACGGAACGCCCACGGGACCGGTTTTGAGCGCGAGCTTCTCTATCCTTGGCACCCTTGGACTGGGCGGCAAATCTTTATCCACGAGGTGTGTGATCGACAAGAAGGATGCAGCGGTTTCCCGCTGCACCATTTCCGGCCAGTCTTTGCATCGGTGGCTGGAGGTTCCTGCGAGGATGGTCGGGTTCCCAGCACGGACTGGCGCATCACGGATGCTACGGCCTACGCTTATGGTAAGACTGGTGTCGCGCCGGGATTTGGCCGATCCGCCGTTCGAATAGGTATCCGACGCAGGACGCGCGAGGAATGGCTGACACTGATTCCGGGGAAAAGGTTATGTCAGATCTGATGCGACACAGCCTCGACTTTGTCTCCCGCAAGGATCGCAAGCCGGTCGCCGGCGCGCTGAAGAACATCTATCGTGTTCGACGCCGTCGCCGGAGAAGCGGCACTCGGCGCCTTCGAGGAAGGTATCTGGGGGCGCCGCTATCCGGCCATCGCCCAGAGTTGGCGTCGCGCCTGGAGCGAGGTCGTGCCCTTCTACGCCTTTCATTTTGACGTACGCCGATTCTTGTACACGACGGATGAGATCGACAAGCGCTTTATGCGCGGGCGACCTCGTGGAGAAGCGCGGTGCATCGGCTGCAAGCGCCGCCGAGCAGCCTATTCAAGCCTTGCCGGATTGAGGCGCCCGCGAAGTGCTCGTAATTCTCCTCGGCTTTCGGGCGATGTTCATCTCCTGATGCCGCAGTTCCTTCACGTGGTAGGCATAGGTTGGCCTACATGCATTGCCCTTCCTCTGCATCTTCCCCGCCTGCAGTTCCATTCCGCGCACCTTGTGAGCGACCAGGCTTGGCCGAGCCCACATATACTCCTTCTCCTTGGTGAGCATGTGCCAGACTAGGGCGATCCTTCCGATCGACCCCGGAGAGAACCCTGAGCCCGGCAGACGCTGCATCAGCGGAAAGAAAGGAACTCGTTGACAAAGGCGATTAGAGAACGTGGTGGGGCATCATCATACGGCGTCTCTCCCAGATTGTCGCGCTATAGCGTGCCTAAGCGCCCGCGCAAGCAGCGACATCGTGATCTCGGCAAGATAGTCGAAGACCAGATAATCGATGTCGCCCTTCGTCACCAGTTGGCCAACCGCCTCGGGCGTGTCGCCCCAGAACCCCGAGGCGCAGCCGATGCGCACAGTTCGCCCAGTCATCGCAACCTCCCTGTCGCCCGGTCCATTCGGGTGGACGCCGATGGCAAGCTTCCGTCTTTCCTCCCAAGCGCATGCCCAAAAAAAGACACACGCAGCTCGACACCACTTGAAACGTTTTCTAACATATGTTTGATTTTGATCAATAGGCAAGTTGCGCAGCCATCGGGAGGATCAAAGATGAACGTCCAGGCCGAGCCAGGCATGGCCGCGCTCGCGGCCATAAAGGCCAACTATTCGCTGACGCCCGAACAACGGCAGATCGTGGATCACGTGGATCGGGTTGCGCGCGAGATTCTTCATCCATTGCAAGAGAAGATGGATGCGGAAGAATGGTGGCCCGAGGATTTGTTTCGGCAGATGGGCGAGCTCGGGCTGCTGGGCATTACCGCGCCCGAGGAGCTGGGCGGCAGCGGCCAGAACGAATTTACCCAGGCCCTGGTCTCAGAGACCATCTCGAAATGGAACCCGGCAGTCGGCCTTTCGCACGGCGCGCACGACAATCTGTGCCTCAACAACATCCTCAGGAACGGCTCGGATGAGCAGGTGCGGAAATACGTTCCCGGCCTGTGCTCGGGCGAGCTGGTCGGCGCACTTGGGCTGACCGAGCCCGGCGCGGGCTCGGACGCGCTGGGCTCGATGGCCACCGGCGCCGTGCGCGATGGCAATGATTATGTGATCAACGGCTCGAAGATCTACATCACCAACGGCCCGATCGCGGATGTCATCCTGGTTTACGCAAAAACCGATAAGGCGAAGGGCGCCAAGGGCATCTCGGCTTTCATCGTGGAGACCGACAATCCCGGCTTCAAGGTGGCGCAGAAGCTCGACAAGATGGGCTTTCGTGGCTCGCCCACGGGCGAGCTGGTGTTCGAGGATTGCCGCGTGCCCGCCTCGGCCATGATCGGGGCCGAGAACAGCGGCGTTTCGGTGGTGATGAGCGGGCTCGACCTGGAGCGGGCGATGGTCGCTTCGGTTTGCGTGGGGATGGCCGAAAGGGCTCTGGAGCTGGCGCTCGATTACGCCAGGATCCGCGAACAGTTCGGCAAGCCGATCGCCAGTTTCCAGATGGTGCAGGCCATGCTGGCCGAGATGTATACCGAGATCGAGGCCGCTCGCAGCCTGTCGCTGCGCACCGCCGCCATGTGCGAGGGGCTGGAAGAAGGCGAAGGGGGGCGTGGCGAGATCCACAAGCTGACGGCCGCGGCTATCTTCAAGGCTGCGGCAGCGACCTCCTTCGTGCTGGATCGCGCGGTGCAGATTCACGGCGGATCGGGCTACATGCGCGACACCGAGGTCAACCGCCTCTATCGGACGGGCCGGGTTCTCGAGGTGGGCGCGGGCACGCAGGAGGTGCGCAAGCTCATCATCTCCGGCGAACTGCTGAAGAACTGAGGCCCGGCACATGGCACAAAAACAAGTGCAGAGCCGTTTCGCCCCCGACCTCATGGCAGGCCAGGTGGCTCTCGTGACTGGCTCGGGCTCCGGCATGGGCCGCGCCACAGCACTCGAAATGGCTTCCTGCGGGGCCAGACTGGCGCTATTCGCCCGTCGCGAGGAGCCGCTTCAGGAAACCGCCGAGATGATCCGCGCGACGGGGGGCGAAGCCTTCGTCGTCCCGGGCGACACTCGCGACGAGAAGAGCGTCGAGTCGGCAATGCTGAAGATCAAAGATCACTACGGTCGGCTCGACGTGCTTGTGAACAATGCCGGCGGCCAGTATATCGCCGCCGCCCGCGACATCACCAACAAAGGGTTCGAGGCGGTTATCCGCAACAATCTGATCGGCTCGTGGCAGATGACGCGCGCCGCCGCCGACCACTTCATGTTCGAGAACGGCGGCTCGATCGTATTCGTAACCGCGATCTCGACCCGCACCGCACTTACGGGCTTCGCCCATACCGTTGCCGCGCGCGCAGGCGTCACAGGCTTGATGAAGACGCTCGCCGCCGAATGGGGTGAATACGGCATCCGCCTGAACTGCGTAGCTCCCGGTACGATCAAGACAGAGGCGCTCGGCCGCTACCCGATACCGCCGAAAAAGTGGCACGAGCTAAACCGGTCAGTTCTTAACCGCATGGGGGCGGCGGAAGACGTCGCAGGGACGATCATTTTTCTCGCCTCCAGGCTCGGTTCCTTCATTACCGGCGAGGATGTGTATGTGGACGGGGGAGAAACCCTGCACATGGGCCACGACGCCCGCGACATGATCCATCCGGACATGTTCCAGGAGCGTCAGCGGGGGGACGGAAAGAATGAGTGAATCCGTCGTCCTGCTCGAGATTGCCGATCGCATCGCAACGGTGACGCTCAACGACCCCGACAGGCGCAACCCCGTCACCGGCAACGAGATGATCGCGGGGCTGCTCGACGCGTTCGACCAGGCGCAGCGCGATCCCGAGGTGAGCGTCATGATCCTGACCGGCGCGGACCCGGCCTTCTGCGCCGGCGGCGACGTCAAGGAAATGTCAGACCCCGAAAGCGTGTTCCGCAAAGATCCGCTGGCCGCGGCGGACAGCTACATCACCGGCATTCAGCGGATACCGCTCGCGCTCTACAATCTCGACATACCTACGATCGCAGCTGTCAACGGCCCGGCCGTGGGCGCGGGCTGCGACCTGACGATGATGTGCGACATGCGCATCGCGTCGGAGAAGGCGAAATTCGGCGAGGTATTTTTGAACCTCGGAATCATTCCCGGCGACGCAGGCAGCTGGTTCCTCCTGCGGCGGCTCGGGCACCAGAAAGCGGCCGAACTGACATTCACCGGCCGGATGGTCGGGGCCGAGGAGGCGCTGGAGCTAGGAATGGTGCTTGAGGTGGTGCCGCATGGCGATCTCATGGCGCGGGCGCGGGAGCGTGCGGCCGTAATTGCGGCCAAGCCGCCCCGCGCACTGCGCGTCGCCAAGCGGCTGATGCGCAATGCCGAACGCATGGACCTGCCGGATTTCCTGAATACCGCCGCCGCCTACCAGGCACTGATGCACCAGACCAAGGACCACCACGAAGCTCTTGCCGCGTTCCTCGAGAAACGAAAACCTGCATTCTTTGGCGACTGACAGATCGGCCTTACAGTTGACCCATCCGGACCAGAAGAAACTAGATCAGATCGCCAGGATGTGGAACCATCGCGGACGTGGTCTGATTACCGAGATGAACCTGAAGATTGAAAAGGTGGCGATTGATGGCGTTCTGGTCAGGATGCCGTTCAACCCCGCTTTCTGCGCCGACGAGGTCAAAACCCTGCTGCATGGGGGGGTGTTGACGGCCCTTCTGGACAGCGTGTTCGGACTAGCGAATTTCGTGGCGATCGACGGGATCAGCAGCATGGCGACACTCGACCTCCGCGTCGACTATCTGCGCCCGGCGAAATCGCGGGCCGACGTCATGGTGCGCGCAGAATGCATTCGGCAGACCCGGCATATCGCGTTCAATTCGGGCAGGATCTGGTTCGATGAGCCGGATCAGGCCGAAGTGGCCCGTGGCGCCGCTAGTTTTGCGCTCACACGGGGCGAGGTCAGCATTTTCGATGCGATGACGCAAAGCAGGTCCTCCAAATGACGCCGGATCTGGCAACTCAGCAGCTCAGGAAAGTACCCGTTCTTCCAGTTTCTCGACTTCATGATCACCGAGCTTGCTGAAACGCATGCGGCCGCGACGATGCCCTTCGCCGAACGACTGATCGGAAATCCGATCATGGAATACTACCATGGCGGAATCATCGCGAGCTTCATGGAGGCGGTCGCCGCGATCAGCGTAAGCCATGGTCCCGATCTGCAGCCACCCAAGCCGATCAATCTGACGGTTGACTACTTGCGCCCGGCGGTCAAAGGGGCCCTGATGGCCGAAGCCACAGTGACGCGGAAGGGCAAGCGCATGGCAAGCGTGCGGACGGCCTGTTGGCAGGATGACGACTCCCGGCCGGTGGCCGAAGGGTTGTATCATTTTCTATTGGTCTGAGGCTATTCTTCGCGCCCCGATTATGTGATCTTCGGGGCTGAGCCGTTGGCCGAAATACCGTCCAGCAGCATTTTGATGAGCAGATCCGTGAAAGCTGAAAGCGTATAGTATCCGCGTTGGTCGCCCTTGCCGGGATCGAACCATTCGACCGTCCAATTCAGCGCGCCCAGCATGGCCTGCCGTAGCGGAACCACCTTTATGTCGGAGCGCAAGGCTCCGGCCGTCTGCGCCTCGCGCAACAGCCGATCCCAGACCTTCGCGTATTGGTGTCGAACAGGCCGATGGCGCGAGCGGATCCCTTCCGGCAGCATCCCATAGATGCGGATGTTGGCGGAGGTAAACTCGCTGGCACGGAACAAATATGCCATGTGCGTCGCGATCGCGGTCGCGATCCGGTTTCTATGATCTTCCTTGTTCGGCCATATGGCGGCCGCATGGCTGACGCCGTTCAAGAGATCATGCAGGCCCAGGTCGAGCACCTCATCGAGAATTTCCTCCTTCGAGCCGAAATGGTAGTAGACGCTGCCTGCCTCAAGGCCCGCTTCCGATGCGACACGTCGTATTGTAGCGGCCTTGTAGCCGCTCTCTCGCAAGATTTGGGCGGCCGTGCGAAGGATTTGATGGCGGGTTCGTTCGGCCTTCCCCGCTGGTTCGAGTCCATCTGTCAGGTCAAGAGATTCGACCGATTTTCTGACCGTTCCGCCACGTTTGGTGCACATGCCGTCGAGCAGCAGTTTCGACAAGCGTTCCGACAGCAGACTGACCGGATAACGTTCGCTGTCATGCCCATTCCGCTGTCCAGTTCATAGCTCCGAGGATGAACTGGCTGACCAGGGTGACCGAGATGTCACCACGCAGATCGTCCTGATGGTGCTGCAAGAATGATCGCCAGAGCTGCGCATAGGCCTCTCGCAAGGGACGATGCGCTCTGCGGCGCTTGTCCGACAGCATAGGGAAGTTCCTGATATTCGCTGAAGTGAAATCACTTTCTTTCAAAAGGAAACAAAGGTGAGTGTCGACAAGCTGCGCGAACGTTTTCCGGAATGGGTCACCTTCCGCCGCCGACCGTTCGACGATCCCCCGAATTTGCTCGTAGAGTTGTCTAACCCCAATATCGAGGACCTCGTCCAGGATCTGATCCTTCGAGCCGAAATGATAGTAGATGCTACCGGCTTCCAGGTTCGCCGCCTCGGCGATCCGCCGCATGGTGGTCGCGTTGTATCCCTCTTTGCTAAACAGCTTCGCCGCCGCCAGGAGGATCGCGCGACGCGTCTGCACCGATTTCCCGTATGGCTCGTCGCGGGGGCTATGGGGGAGGATTTCTTCCATGGATCTCTCTTTCGACGCTGGACATCAGTTTATCAGTTGAGGTAATTCGAACAAGCGTTAGAATGCGCGGTCATTCCACGGTGCCTGCGACACCGGCAAAAGGAGAAACGGGAATGCGCGGACTGAAAGGCAAGAGAGTAATCGTCACGGGTGGCGGAAGCGGAATCGGGCGGGCGATCTGCACCCGCTTCGCCGAGGAAGGAGCCGAGGTTGCGGTTTTCGACCTCAATGAAGAAGGTGCCCGGCAAACCGTCGGAACGATCGAAGATGCAGGCGGCAAGGCGCGTGCTTACACCGTCGACATCACCGACCGCAAGGCAGTGGACGCCGCAGTGGCCGAGTTCGAGGCCGGCGGGCCGATCGACGTTCTGGTCAACAACGCCGGATGGGATGAGATCAAGCCGTTCCTCGAGACCGATCTTGATCTGTGGAAGAAGATCATAGACATCAACCTCTACGGCCCTCTTCACATGCATCATGCTGTTCTTCCGGGAATGGTAAGGAATGGGTCCGGCCGCGTCGTGAACATCAGTTCGGATGCGGGCCGCGTCGGCTCCTCGGGCGAGGCGGTCTATTCGGCCTGCAAAGGCGGCATCATTTCCTTTACCAAGACCGTCGCGCGGGAACTGGCCCGCAAGGGCATTCAGCTCAACGCGGTCGCGCCCGGTCCGACAGACACCCCGCTATTCGCAGAAGTCGCCAAGGGCGAAGCCGGAGAGAAGATTGCGGAAGGCCTTAAACGGGCGATCCCCATGAGACGTCTCGCCCAGCCGACGGACTATCCCGGGATTGTGTGTTTCCTCGCCTCGGACGATGCCGGATTCATAACCGGACAGGTCATTTCCGTATCGGGCGGGCTGTCAATGCACGGTTGACAGCCCGGCGGTGCTTTCCGGTTCCAAACGATGTCAAGGTTTCCTCCCCACCTGGCCGCATTCAGTGCGGCCCCTTTTTTAGGTCAGAAGATCCGTAATGTTCGAGGCCGACCAAACCATCAAGGAAACAAATGCGCTCGCGGCATTCATGGACCGTTGTGGCGTTGCGAACTACGAGGAATTGGTCGAACGCGCAGACAGTGACCCGGATTGGTTCTGGACGCAGATTCTCGACCTCACCCGCATTCGATTCGCCCGCCCGCATGCACCGTCTGCGCGAGATCGGCGACGGACCGGAGAACATCCGCTGGGGAATCGGCGGCGCACTGAATCTCACCGAAACCTGTCTCGACGCGCACATCGAGAAGGGGCTCGGCGATAAGACAGCGATCGACTGGGTGGACGAAGACGGCAGCCGCCAGCAATGGAGCTATTCCCGGCTTGCCGAGGAAGCCGCGCGCGTTGCCTCCGCCCTCTCGGCGCGTGGAGTGAGGCCCAGCCAGGGCGTCGGCATCTACATGCCGATGATCCCCGAAATCGAGGCCGCGCTTCTGGGCATCGCGCGGCTGGGCGCCGTAGCGGTCCCGCTATTTTCCGGGTTTGCGCCGCATGCCATCGTCACCCGCCTGAACGACGCCCGTGCCGTTGCCGTGCTGACTGCGGATGCGACGCCCCGGCGGGGCAAGCCGGTCTGGATGGAAGCCACCCTGGCCGAGGCACTGGCGGAGGTGCCCTCGGTGCATACCGTGTTCAGCCTGCGGCGCTTCGGCGGCCCAGTGGCCGATCCGGCCCGCGATCTCGACTGGCAGGAAACCGTCGCTAAGGCCGACGCGACGCGGCCGGCGCATCCGGTGGAGACCGACGCACCGCTGCTCATCGCCTACACCTCGGGCACCACCGGCAAGCCCAAGGGGGTGGTTCACACGAATTTGGGCGTACAGGCCAAGGCCACGGCCGATTTTCTGCTGTGTCTCGATCTAAAGCCCGATGATCGGCATCTTTGGATGACGGACATGGGTTGGGTGATGGGGCCCCTCACGCTGATTTCGGTGCTGCTTGCGGGCGCCACGTTGGTGCTCGCCGAAGGAGCGCCCTCGATGCCGGGCGATCCCTTCCGCCTACTGCGGCTGGCCGCCGAGAACAAAGTTACTCATATGGGCGTTGCCCCAACGCTGGTGCGGCAATTCATGACGCAGGATCCCGCGCCGCTGCGGGGGGCGATCTTTCCGCACTGCGTATCGTCGCCTCGACCGGAGAGCCCTGGACCGAAGATGCCTGGCTTTGGCACCTGGAGCATATCTGCCGGCACCACGCGGTACCGCTCAACATTTCGGGTGGAACCGAGCTCTTCGGCGCAATTCTTACCTCGACCGTAGCTTCACGAGGTGAAGCCGGGTGGCTTTTCGGGTCAGGCGCTGGGCGTCGGTGCCAAGGTGCTGCGCGTGGACGGCAGCGAGGCTGCGCCGGGCGAGGTCGGCGAATTGGTCGTCACCCGGCCGCCGATGGGGCTGACGCCGACGATCTGGGGCAACAAAAAGCGCTATCTCGACACCTACTGGTCCACGTTTCCCGGCATCTGGCGCCATGGCGACTGGGCGCGGCGCGATCCGGACGGCACCTGGTTTATCCTCGGCCGTTCCGATGACACGCTGAACATTGCCGGCAAGCGCATCGGGCCACCGGAGATCGAGGCGGCGCTGACCGAAACGGGGAAAGTTGTGGATGCAGCGGCGATACCCGTCCCCGACCCCATAAAGGGTACAACGGTGATTTGCATCTGCGTCACGGCGCCCGGTGTGACGCCCGATGACAGGCTCGTCGAGCAGCTCAAGGACCGCGTCGGCGAGGTGGTTTCGAGGCCCTTCCGCCCGAGCGAGATCCATTTCGTCGAGGCGCTGCCCAAGACCCGCAGCATGAAGACGATGCGCCGGATCGTGCGCGCCGCCTTCCTGGACGAGGATCCGGGCGACCTCTCCTCGATCAGCAATCCCGAAACGATGGAGGCCATCGCGGCCCTGAGAAAGGACAAGCCATGATCACGGTTTTCGGAGCCACGGGCACCACCGGCGTGCCACTGGTGGAAGCGCTTCTCACCAGGGGCGCGAGGCTGCGTGCCGTCACCGGCCAGCCTGCGAAGGCTGCGGCGTTGGTGGCGAAGGGTTGCGATGCCGCCGTGGCGGATTTCGGCGACCGCGACGCTTTGGAACGCGCCTGCCAAGGGGCGGAGAAGGCCTATCTCGTGACGCCGCCGCATCAGGACATGCGCCGCTGGAAGGCCAATGCCATCGCCGCGGCCAAGGCGGCGGGCGTGCGCCATGTGGTCATGTCCACCGGACTCGGTGCTTCGCCCAGGGCGCGGCTGACCTTCGGGATGTGGCATTCCGAAAGCCAGGAACTGCTGAAGGACAGCGGCATGGACTGGACCTTAGTTCAGCCCACCTATTTCATGCAAAACCTTCTGTGGCAGGCTGAAAACATCGTCTCCGATGGCGTCTATTATGACGATCTGGGTGGGCCGGTGGCGTGGGTCGACGCCGGTGACATCGCCGATGTGGCGGTCGAGGCGCTGCTTGGCGCGGGCCATGCTGGCAAGGCCTATGGCCTGACGGGCGCGGAGGCGTTGACCGGCGAGGAGATCGCCTCTCTCCTCAGCGAGGCGACAGGCCGCGCGGTGACATGCGCCTCCTTGCCGCCGAATCAGGCCAAGGCGAGCATGATTGCGAACGGCATGCACCCCGACGTCGCCGCCGCCATGGTGGAGTTGGCCTCGCTCGCAGCCAAGGGCTATCTCGCCGGCATTGAGACCACGGTCAGCGAGGTGCTCGGCCGCCCGGCGCGCCGCTTCCGCGACTTTGTGGCCGGGAACAGGCATGCCTACGTCGGATAAGGCGGCGCCCGCGCCGCTTTATCTCGAGCTCGCGCCGCCGGCCGGGGCCCCCGCCCAGATCGACCATTTCTTCGTCTACTGCGATTGCGGCCTCTTGTCGGGTCCCGGCACCGGCCACTTCGCCACCGATCTCTTTACGCTTTCCCTGACGCTGCGCGGCGGAGCCGATCGCGGCCCCCGCCCGCGCCTCGACCTCGAACCGCCCCGCCCCGCCTTCAGCCCGCGCCGCGCGCCCTTCGAGGGCGCGATCGCCGGAATGCGCCTCGACGCCGCGCCCCACCTTCTCCCCTCCGAAGGTAATCTGGACGCGCTGACCCTTGCTCTTCTGGCAGTGACGGGGAACGGTGAGGCCTGGGCGCCGCTTGTTGCGGCACTCGACCAGCTCGCCTGCGACCTGACCTTCTCCGGCAGCCACTCCGCCCCCGCCAGCGCGCGAAGTGAACGGCGTTGCGTTCGCGCGACCACCGGCATGTCGCGACGGCGGCTCGCCGCCACCCGGCGTTTCCGGACCCTGCTGGACGGGCTTGCGGCGCGCGATCAGGCGTTAAGCGAACTGGCGCTCGATGCAGGGTACTACGACCAGTCGCACATGTCGGCCGCCTGCCGCGCCTTCGCCGACGCCCCACCGGGCGTGCTCCGCCGCCTTGCCTGCGCGCGGCCCTCTGGCCGTTTCTTCCAAGATCAGGGACTCGAAACCCGCCTAAGACTGCTCATCGATCCCTGACGAGGAGCAGACAGGCCATGCCCGGTTTCGAACCGAAGAACCCCGATTTCGACGCACGCGTGCGCGACAGTTTCGGACGCCAGAAGGTGATGCACACGCTGGGCATCACCATTGCCGACCTGTCGCCCGGGCGCATCGTTCTGGAGATGGCGCACCACGACGCGCTGACCCAGCAGCACGGCTTCGTTCACGCCGGCATCGTCTCGACAGCGCTCGACAGCGCTTGCGGCTACGCCGCCTTCTCGCTGATGCCGGCCGAAGCGGCGGTGCTGACCGTGGAGTTCAAAATCAACCTCCTCAACCCAGCCGACGGCGAGTGCTTCCGCTTCCAGGCCGAGGTGGTCAAACCGGGTCGCACCCTCACCATCTGCGAGGCGCGCGCCCATGCGCTGAAGGGCGGGGCGGAGAAGCTGGTCGCCACGATGACCGGTACGCTGATGGCGCTGTTCGGACGGACGGGTGTCAGCGGATAGGCGCAGTCGAGGCAGGCCTCAGTTGGCCTCGCGCTCGATCCAGGTCTCCAGGACGTGGCGCTGGATCTTGCCGCTGGTCGAGCGCGGGAAGTCTTCGCAAGCGATGAAGCGGATCTCGCGCGGCCGTTTAGCCGGCCAGTTGATCGCGGCAAAGCCGCATCAGCTCGTCGGCATCGGGGCCGTCGACGTGCCGTGCCACGAAGGCCACCGGGCGTTCGCCCCAGCGCAGGTCCCCGGCCTTTATGACGGCGGCATCGATCACCTGCGGATGCGCCATGCGGCGCGGCAATCAACGTGAGAGCGCGTATTGCCTCATCGAACCATGTTCCTAAGGGATCATATGGTTGCCTCAGTCAATTGTTCCTGGACGTTCTCACCGTGGTGGTCGCCAGCTTCTTGCGGTTCCCCATGCCCCCTGACGCGTGAAGCCTCCAAATTGCGGAGCGCGTCAGGGGGAATGGGGCGCGACATATTTCCGTGCGCGCCGAACACCAGTGCCCGGGCCACGTCTCTTCTCCATATCTTCACGCGACGCTGCACCGTGCGGATCAAGCCATCCGGGAAGGTGTCCGGATGAGCCGCCTGAAGCCTGCCCAGGAGCTCTCGTCCGGTCTGGGCGGGATCCTCTTCGAACCATTCCTTGAGGTCCTCGGTAACCTCGGCCAGCGGGTCGGGGCGGCGGCGCCCTCGGGGAGTTGGCGGCTTTTTCCGGGATGTGGGCCTGATCTCGCCGTCCTTCCAGGCATTGCGGAGACCGTGGAGGAAGGCTGCGACGTCCGCCTTGGCGTCATCGCCATCCGCGGCGGGGGTCGCATCGGCCAGCGCGGTCAACCGAGCCTGCGCCTGGCGGATCTCGTGGAGCAGCTTCACCGGATCGAGGCCCCTGAACTGCGCCGCAAGTGCGTCCTTGGCCGCCTGCGCTATGGCGGGATGGGCCTGCACGCGCTGGAACGGTGTCAGCGGCGGGTGATACCGCTTCGTCACGCGGGCGCCGTCGCGGGTCTTCTCCATCAACTTGAACGAAGGCTGGAAGAAGTTCACGTAGAGCCGCATCCGGCTGTAGAGGTGCGCCAGTTCCCTGGCCGCGACAATGCCGGCATATCTGCGGTAACCCACCATCCGACGCACGATCGCGCCGTTCTTCTGCTCGACGTAAGCCTGGTCGTTCTTGCGATACGGCCGCGAGCGGGTGAATGCGACCTGCGCAGCCTCGCACCAGCCCTTGATGGTCTCGTTCATGAAGACGCTGTCGTTGTCCGTATCAAACCCGAGCAGAGGAAACGGCAGCGCAGGGCGCAATGCGGTCATCACCTCACCGAGCAGGCGCTGCTCTCGAAACAGCAGCGGCGCACATTCCGTCCATCCTGTCGCCACGTCGGTCAGGGTCAGCGTCTGCACGAAGTTCCCGCTCGCCGACGGGCCGCTGTGGGCAACGAGATCCGCCTCCATGCCCGGGCGCGGGATCGTTCCAGTCCGCGTAAGTCCGGATGGGCACGCTGCGACGTACCGCCGAGGAATGTGCGGTCGACCCACGTTTGCTGCCCGGCCCGCCGGCCCGGACCGGGGCGAGAACCCGGTCAATCGTGGACGCGCTGATCGCAAGCAACCGGGTGCGGACAATCTCGTCCAGCGCAAGGTGGCCATGCCGCTCCATCGCTGCAACCAGCAGCGGGACCAGGGGCTTCAACCGCTTTCCGCAGATGTGTTTCGGCGTGGAATAAGGACCCCGTTTCAGGGGTGATCGGCATCCAAAAGGGCCCCCTGTAGCGGCGGGTGTTTCACACTGCCTCCGGTTTGATCGGAGGCAGTTGTTTTGGATGTTGGTCGTGGAGACGATTGCGAAGATACGCCGGCTGTCGCTGGTTCAAGGGAAGTCGATCAAGGAGATCTGCCGCGAGTTGCGGATATCGCGGAAGGTGGTCCGCAAGGTTCTTCGTTCCGATGCAACTGAGTTCCGGTATGAGCGTCAGCACCAGCCGAAGCCGAAGATCGGCCCATGGCAGGTGCAGCTCGATGCTCTGCTGGACGGCAACGACGCGAAGCAGAAGCGCGAGCGGCTGACGCTGATCCGCATCTATGAGGAACTGCGGTCGCTGGGCTACGAAGGCAGCTACGACGCGATCCGGCGCTACGCCAAGAGCCGGGAGAAGGTTCGGGGGGCGACAGCTGAGGCCTACGTGCCGCTGTTCTATCCCCCGGGCGACGCCTACCAGTTCGACTGGAGCCACGAGATCGTCCTGCTCGCTGGCGTGACGGTGACCGTGAAGGTCGCCCACGTCCGGCTTTGCCACAGCCGCATGATGTTCGTGCGGGCCTATCCGCGCGAGACGCAGGAGATGGTGTTCGACGCTCACGACCGGGCCTTCGCCTTCTTCGGCGGCGCCTGCACGCGCGGTATCTACGACAACATGAAGACGGCGGTGGAGACGGTCTTCGTCGGCAAGGAGCGGCAATACAACCGTCGCTTCCTGCAGATGTGCAGCCACTATCTGGTCCAGCCCGTCGCCTGCACGCCGGCGTCCGGCTGGGAGAAGGGGCAGGTCGAGAACCAGGTTGGCCTGGTGAGGGAGCGCTTCTTCACGCCTCGGCTGCGCTTCAGGAGCTACGAGGAGCTGAACGCCTGGCTGCTCGACAAGTGCGTGGCCTACGCCAAGGCCCACCGCCATGTCGACCAGCCGGAGCGCACCATCTGGGACGTGTTCGAGGAGGAGCGCGGCAAGCTGGTCGAGTATCGCGGCCCTTTCGACGGCTTCCACACGGTTCCCGCCTCCGTCACGAAGACCTGCACCGTGCGCTTCGACAACAACAAGTACTCGGTGCTCTCGACCGCGGTCGGTCGGCCAGTCGAGATCCAGGCCTATGCCGATCGCATCGTCGTGCGCCAGGACGGCACGATCGTGGGCGAGCATGCCCGCTCGTTCGGCCGCAACCAGACCGTCTACGATCCGTGGCACTACGTCCCGGTGCTGGCGCGCAAGCCCGTCGCGCTGCGCAACGGTGCGCCATTCCAGGGCTGGGAACTGCCGTCGGCGATGGAGCGGGTCAGGCGCCGGCTGAAGGCTGCCGACGACGGCGACCGTCAGATGGTGTCGATCCTGACGGCGGTGCTGTCGGATGGGCTCGATGCCGTCGAGAGCGCCTGCCAGCAGGCGCTTGCCGAGAACGTCTGCTCGTGCGCCGTCATTCTCAACATCCTGGCCCGGCGCCGCGATCCGGCGCCGGCCGTCACCATCCTCACACCCGACGCACTGCGCTTGGCGATCGAGCCGCGGGCGGACTGCGCCCGCTACGACAGCCTCAGGAGGGCAAGCTGATGGAACGCACCCAGGTTCTGGACCTGATGGGAACGCTGAAGCTCTACGGCATGCGCAGCGCCTACGATGAGATCATGACGACCGCCATCAAGCGTCAGCACGAGCCGCCGAGGGTCGTCGGCGACCTGCTCTCGGCCGAGATCGCCGAGAAGCAGGCGCGCTCCATCAAATACCAGCTCACCGTCGCCAAGCTGCCGCTGGCCAAGGACATCGACGACTTCGACTTCGCCGGCACGCCCGTCAACGAGACGCTCGTGCGCGACCTCGCCACCGGCGCCTTCGTCGCCGACCAGCGCAACGCCGTGCTCATCGGCGGTACCGGCACGGGCAAGTCGCATCTGGCCATCGCGATCGCCCGCGCCCTCATACGCAGTGGCGCCCGCGGCCGCTTCTTCAACGTCGTCGATCTGGTCAACCGGCTCGAGACCGAGCACCGCTCCGGCAAGCAGGGGCGCATCACCGACTACCTGACCCGGCTCGACTTCGTCGTGCTCGACGAACTGGGCTATCTCCCCTTCGCCCAGGCCGGCGGCCAGCTCCTCTTCCACCTGATCAGCCGGCTCTACGAACGGACCTCGATCATCGTCACCACCAACCTCGCCTTCGGGGAATGGCCCGCCGTCTTCGGCGACGCCAAGATGACCACCGCTCTGCTCGACCGGCTCACCCACCACTGCGAGATCATCGAGACCGGCAACGAATCCTGGCGCTTCAAGAACCGCGCCTGATCATCCCGTCCAAACGATCCGCACTCGCCGCGCTGCGCAACCCGGACCAACTCCGCCCGGCGAGCGCTGAATGTCGAGCCCTACGAAGGGGTCCCTTTTGGGCGCCTATCCAGGGTCCCGATTCCGAGCCGATTGACACCGCAGATGCGGTCAGCTGCTTCCCAGACAACGACCAGAGCCTCTCGCACGGCGTCGTCATAAATGCGCCGCCCGGGCCGGGGCTGCGATCGGTCCACGACAGGGTCACACCGAAGAAGCCGTTCCACATGCTTGCGATGATACCCGGATATCTCGGCAAACTCCGTCAGGATCAACCCCTTCTCGGCTCGCGACGCGGCACGATATCGTCCTGCAACGGCTTTCAGTAGCTCGTCTCGCGTGCCCATGCTGATCCGTCTCATTCCCGTCCCCGAACAGAACCGCTCCGGGAACATCTTTAATACGGCAACCGCTCGATCTTCAGGAACAGTTCTGGCGAAGCAATGCGCCTCTCACCCAGATTGTCGCGCTACAGCGCCAGCAGCACCCGCTCGATCTCGGCCGGATAGACGTTCTCGCCGTCCACGGCGAGAGGCTCTTATGAGGACCCGCCTGGAGTGGCCGAGTTCTCGACTTACGGCTACATAGCCTCGGATTGAAACCCCTGGACTTTGTCCGCTCAAACCGCAGTGCGATAGTCGATACCCGAAAGCGCTATTCGGCTGGGCTCCGGGCCGCCAACAGTCTCTCCGAGAGGCGAACACCGATGGCGGACTTCGCAATCCGCTACGGCACCGCATTTTTTCGGCAGCGTGAACCGACCGTCGGCTCCGATAATCAATCCGAGCGCCTGCCTGACCCCAGAGATTTGCCGGTCTCATGACCGCCGTTGGGATGACGTTTGAGGGGCAGCTGCAGCCCCGTGTCAGGCACCGGATCAGAACGCACCGACGCCGGTGAGGTTGCGTCCGATCACCAGCTTCTGGATTTCCGTGGTGCCATCGGGGATCGGCATCACCTTGGCATTCCGGAAGTGCCGTTCTACCGGGAATTCCTTGGTGATCCCGTTACCGCCGTGGATTTGCACCGCCTTCCCGGTGATCTCGACAGCCATCTCTGTGGCGTACCACTTTGCCATCGAGGTCTGAGTGTCGCAGCGGACGCCAAGATCAAGAAGCTTCAACCCGCGCTGGCAGAGAAGCCGAGCAGCGTCGAGCTGGGTGGCCATGTCGGCCAGGTAGCCCTGGATCAACTGATGCCCGGCGATCGGCTTGCCGTGCTGGTGGCGTTCCTTCGCATAGGTCACCGCGCATTCCAGAGCCGCCTGGCCGATCCCGATGCTGGTGAGGCCAACGAAGACTCGCGCGCTCTCGAACAACTTCAGTGTTTGGAAGAGCCCACCGCCGGGCTGGCCCAGCACGCGGTCCGAAGTGGTTTCGGCGCGGTCGAAGAAGAGTTCGCAAGTCGAGGCGCCCACCAGGCCCAGCTTGCGCAGTTCGCGGCTTTCGTACTTGCCGGCGTCGCGGTCGACGATCACCATCGATATACCGCCGTCCAGATTGCAGACCACGATGGCGAAATCCGACTGTGCACCGTTCGAGATCCACAACTTTTGACCACTGATGAAGATTTTCTCGCCCTCGCGCGCGGCCCGACACTTCACCTCGCGTACGTTTGAGCCCACCTCTGGCTCGGAGATGCAGGTGCAGGCGATACGCTCGCTGCGCAGAAGCGGCTTTAGATAAATCTCCTTCTGCTCGGGGCTGCCCAGAAGGCTGAGGGCGAAGGCGGCATGGCCCTGGATCAGAACGGCGATCGCCAGGTCGGGCCAGATGCGCGCCAGTTCCTCATACAGAATACCGTAGCTCATCCGGTCCATGCCTGCGCCGCCATCTTCCTCGGGGATCAAGCCGCTGATCAGTCCGAACTCCTCGACCTTGGCGAACAAGCCTTTCAGCGTGTCCGCGTCCGGCGGATGGCCCAGAGCTTCGTATTTCTCCGTCAGCGGGGCGAATTCGGCCTCGGCCATCTTGCGGAAGTTCTCCAGCAACATGCGCTGGTCGTCGGTATAGATTGCCTGAGCGGCGGCGATCACGTTTTCCATTGTTGTCTACCTGTGTTAGCGGCCCAAAATGGTGACGCAGGCGGTGGCTTCCTCGACTCCGTGCAATCCGCCACCGTTCTCGGCGATTGCGTTCTGCGCGCCCTCGACCTGACGCGCGCCGGCCTCCCCGCGCAGCTGCGTGACCAGTTCGAAAATCTGCCCGATCCCGGTGGCCCCGACCGGGTGGCCCTTGGATTCGAGCCCGCCCGAGGGGTTCACCGGGATGCGCCCGCCGATCTTCGTCTCGCCGCGCAGGCTGGCCGGGCCACCCTCTCCGAATTCGACAAACCCGAGGTTCTCGATCTGGATAACTTCGCCGACGGCGGTTGCGTCATGCACCTCGGCAACGGACATGTCCTCGGGGCCAAGTCCGGCCTGTTCATAGGCCTGAAGCGCGGCAAGGCGGGTCAGGTGGTTCTTGAAGTCCTCGGGCGGACGGTCGGTGCCGGACCGCAGGATCGCCGCCTTGACCTTGATCGCACGCGCTGGATCGAGACCCAGCCGCTTGAGTCCCTCGCCGGTGCACAGCAGGGCTGCCGCCGCGCCATCGGAGATCGGGGCGCACATCGGCAGGGTCAGCGGGTAGGAAATGGGCGGCGCGGCCAGAACCTGTTCAATGCTCATTGAATCACGGTACTGGGCCAGCGGGTTATGCGCGGAATGCGCATGGTTCTTTGCGGCGACGGCGGCGAATTGTTCCTGCGTTGTGCCGAAGGTCTTCATGTGCAGCCGCGCGAAGCCGGCATAGACATCCATGAACACGCTGTAAGGCTTGGGCGATTTCGAGCCTTCGGGTTCCTCGACCCCAGCGCCCAGATCGGCCAGGCGCTGCGCGACCTGTTCGCCGTTGCTAACATCCCAGCCGCTGTCGAAGGCCGAGAACATCAGCGCCCGATCGTCGGAATACATCTTCTCGGCGCCGACCGCAAGGCAGCAATCGCCATTGGCCGCCTTGAGGAAGTCGATCGCCAGCTTGAACGCGGTCGAGGCGCTGGCACAGGCATTCTCGACGTTAACGACCGGGATACCCTGGATACCCATCTCGCGTAGCGCGATCTCGCCACGGATCATGTGCTGGCCTTCCATGTGGCCTTGGACGGCGTTGGAGAAGAAGGCGCCCTCGATCCGGTTGGCCGCAAGCCCGGCGTCTTCGAGCGCGGCGTTTACGGCCTCGCGCGCCATGTCCTTGACCGACTTGTCGCGGAACTTTCCGAACGGCGTCATTCCGACGCCAACTACGTAAATATCCTGCATCGTAGCTTCCCTCCGGGCTCAGTAGCCCCTGAATTGCGGTTTGCGTTTCTCGGCAAAGGCCGCGAGCCCTTCCCGGATGTCCCACGAGCGCATGTGCGCACGCAGGTTCAGCATTTCCTCGGCCAGGGCGGCGGGCTCGTCCACGTTCATCGCCCGGTTCGCCACGGCCTTCATCCGCCGCAGCACGGCGGGGCTCTTCTCGGCAAGCTTATCGGTGAAGGCCTGCACCGTGTCGCGTAGCTCGTCATCGGGCACGACCTTGTTCACAAGCCCCCAGTCCATCATCTCGCGGGCCGATACGTGTTCGCCCGAGAACAAGAGGTACTTTGCGCGGTTGAGCCCGATCCGGCGCGGCAGAATGGCGGCGCCGCCGGCTCCGGGGAAGACGCCGAAGTTGGAATGGGCGTCGCCGAGCTTTGCGCTTTCGGCTGCGAACACCAGATCGCAGGCCATCACCATTTCCAGGCCGCCCGCCAGGGTCAGGCCGTTTACCGCGGCGATCACCGGCTTGGGGCCGCTGCGGATGAGTCCGAAAGCGTGATCAACGCGATCGAGCAGATCCGGCTCGCCCGGCTTCAACTCGGCCTCGCTCACCTCCTTGAGATCGGCTCCGGCGCAGAAGGCGCGGCCCGAACCGGTGAGCGCCACCGCGCGCACCTCGTCGTCGGTCATCGCCTGGACAAGCGCCCCGGCCATCTCGTCGAGCATCTGCATCGACATCGCGTTCATCTGCTCGCTGCGCCGAAAGGTGATCCACTGGGTTTGCCCAACGCGTTCGACCGACACGGTCTTTCGATCTTCAGTCAACATAACCTCCTGAAGACATTGCAAAAAATGGTGATTTTTGGGGTTGATCTCCGGCGCCGCGCGCGGTGGAATAAGGGGCCCGCACGCGGGCGGAACAAGGATGGGAGGCGGCGATGAGCAACGCACCGCTCGAAGGGCTGAGGATCCTGAGTCTGGCCGAGCAGTTTCCGGGCCCCTATGCCACGATGCTGCTGTCGGACATGGGCGCCGAGGTGATCATGGTGGAGCGGCCGGGCATGGGCGACCCGGCGCGGCAGTTCGCGCCGCTGTTCAAGGCGCTGAACCGGGGCAAGAAGAGCGTGGCCCTGGACCTTAAGGTGCCCCAAGAGCTGGCGCGGTTCCGCGAATTGGCCGCGGAGACGGACGTTATCGTTGAGGGGTTTCGCCCCGGCAAGCTCGCTGCTCTCGGGGCAGGGTTCGAGGAGATGCGCAAGGTCAATCCGCGCCTCGTCTACGTGTCGATCTCGGGATACGGGCAGGACGGGCCCTATCGCGACCGGGCCGGCCACGATCTGAGCTACGAGGGCGTGGGCGGGCTTCTGGCCGGGCAGGCCAACGCGGGCCTGCCAGGCGAAGTGCCGCGAGTTCCCCTGGCCGATATAGGCGCGGCACTGTTCGCGGCCATCGCGGTCCTCTCGGCCACGATCTCGGCCCGGCGGACGGGGCGGGGGCGCTACGTGGACGTTTCGATGTCGGATGCCGTGGTTTCGATGCTCACCGCCTTCCTGGTACCCGAGGCCAACGGCACTCCCCTGGGCAACTTCATCGCCGAGCCGGCCTATGGCGTCTTCACCTGCGGCGACGGCAAGCTCATAACGCTTTCGATCGCGCATGAGGATTGGTTCTGGCGCCCCTTCTGCGAGGTGATCGGCAGGCCGAAGCTTGCCGGCCTGAAGGGCCGCGACCGCGCAGCGCGAAAAGATGCGCTGCGCGAGGATATCGCCGCGGTGATCGTCACCCGGGCGCGCGACGCGTGGGGCCTCCTGTTCGACAAGGCCGGCGTGCCCTGGGGCCCGGTCAACAGCCTGACCGAGACCCTTGCCGATCCGCATGTTCGCGCCCGCGGACTGCTGCGGACCCTGGCGCTGCCGGACGGGGGGAGCGAGACACATCTGGTTCAGCCTCTGAAGTTCGACGGGTTCGAGAGCAGCCCAAGTAGCCCGGCTCCGGAGCTTGGGGCCGATACCGACGGCGTTCTGGGGCGGGGCCGCGGATAGTGGCCCGCCTTCCCTAGGTCAGACCGCAAACGAGTATCCCCCGTTGACCGGATAGGTCTGGCCGGTGATCCAGCTCGCCGCGTCCGAGCAGAGGAAGAGGATCAGGCCCGCCGGATCCTCCGGTTCACCGAGGCGACGGATCAGGTATTGCGAAAGGACCTTTTTCTCAGCGGCTTCGTCGGGGATCAGATCGGTCACCGCGGGGGTCCGTGTGCCGCCGAGGGCAACGCAGTTGGCGGTGATCCCGAAGCGGCCGCCGGCTTTGGCGATGGCGCGCATGAAGCCCGCAGCGCCGGCCTTGGCACCGGAATAGACAGCCAGGTGCGGTTCGCCGACGCGGCCGGCGTCCGAGATCACGGTGACAATCCGACCGTAACCGCCCTTGATCATGCCGGGCATGGCGTGGCGGGTGCAGTTGAGCACGCCGTCTAAGTTGGTGGCCAACCAGCGTCGCCACTCGTCGGGACCGGATTCCCAGAAAGGAACCAAATCGTCGAGGCGCGAGGTCGGGCCTGCATTGCCGGCGTTGTTCACCAGGATGTCGACCCCGCCCAGCGCCTCACGCGCCCTGGCGAACGCGCCGCCGACGGCCTCGAAATCGGAGACGTCGAAGGCCAGGGGCAGCGCCTTCGCACCGAGCGCCGCTACCTCGGATGCCACCGCTTCGGCGCGGTCGGCGTGGAAATCGTTGATCACAACGGCGCCGGCGCCGAACTGCGCCAGATAGAGGGCGACCTGGCGCCCCACGCCTTGTCCACCGCCGGTCACCAGCGCTGTCCGTCCCTTGAGGTCGAGAATGTGTTTCATGCCTCCCCCTGTTCATCATCCGAGCCAGCGCTTGCGCCGGCGGTAGTGCTTGACCTCGCGATAACTCTTGCGTTCGCCTGAGGCGGTCACGCCGAGGTAGAATTCCTTCACGTCCTCGTTCTGGGCCAGCTTATCGGCGCGCCCGTCGAGAACCACCCGGCCGTTCTCCAGCACATAGGCGTAATCGGCCAATCCCAGCCCCGCGGCGCTGTTCTGCTCAACCAAAAAGAAGGTCGTGCCCTCCTCCTTCAGCCGGCTCAGCACCTCGTAGACGTCGCGGATCATCAGCGGAGCGAGGCCGAGCGAAGGCTCATCGATGGCGATGATCTTAGGCCGGGCCATCATCGCGCGGCCGATCAGAAGGAGCTGCTGTTCGCCGCCCGACATGAAGCCCGCCGTGCGGGACTTCAGGTCAGCGAGGCGCGGCATCAGCATGTAGACGTGATCGAGCCGTCGCTTCAGCTCGGCCCGGTCAGGCACCATGTGTCCCCCGACAATCAGGTTCTGCTCCGCTGTCATGTGGCGCAGCACGCGGCGGCCTTCCATCACGTGGATGAGGCCGCGCCGCACAACCTCCGAAGCTTCCAGGTTATGGATCGGAGTGCCCTCGAGGGTGATTGCTCCGGCCGACACCTTTCCGTCTTCGGATTTCAGCGTGCCCGAGATTGCCTTGAGGGTCGTGCTCTTGCCGGCGCCGTTGCCGCCAAGGAGCGCGACGCACTGCCCTTCCCGAAGGCTCAGGGAAACGCCCTTCAGCGCAAGGATGACATCGGAATAGGTAACCTCTACATTGTGAAGTTCCAGCATCGGCCGCTTGCCCCGTTCTTAGGATAGGGCCGGGCACCACGAGCGGGCGGTGCCCGGCAGGTCTCACCACTTCTCGACGTTGGGGATGGCGGCACCGGTGGCGTCGACCACGATCTTGCCGTCGCGCACGCTGCCGACGTTGACCTGAAGTCCCTT
This sequence comes from Mesorhizobium sp. J428, assembly GCF_024699925.1. Classification (NCBI taxonomy): domain Bacteria; kingdom Pseudomonadati; phylum Pseudomonadota; class Alphaproteobacteria; order Hyphomicrobiales; family Phyllobacteriaceae; genus Mesorhizobium; species Mesorhizobium sp. J428. The sequence goes on along the minus strand of NZ_JAJOMX010000004.1, from coordinate 1,916 downwards.
CAGGGGGAAGGGTGCCTCAGGCGTGAAGGACAGCGTGGGAAGGAAACCGTGGGTTTCTTCTGTAGTGATCGGTTCTGCGAAAAGCGCCTCGCGCACCTTCTCGCCGGTCAGGCCCTCCGGACCGTTGGCTTCTATCGCATGTTCGATCACCGTAACGGCAAAAGCCCTTGGGAGATGCCCATGGCAGTCACTACGTTCCAAGGCGCCTTCAGGCCGTAACTGTCGGACAGGGTCTGGTAGAACTGGCGGGGCGGCGTATCCTCGTCGGCCGCGATGGCCATGCCGTAGGCTTCGTAGTCGCCTTCAAGCTGTTCGAGGCCGCCCAGGGCTTTGCCCGAGGCGGGAAGGCCATTGTGCGAACTCATCATGATCGGCACATCGGCGCCATTGGCCTGCAGGCCGCGCTTTGCGGCAACTACGATCGAAGTGTTGGTCTGGATGATCAGGGCGTCGGCGCCCGAGCGTGCCAGGCGCATCTGCGCCGTCAGATCGGTCGGCTGCACTTCCGTATAGATCACCTCAACCAGTTCGATCTCGTCGGGGTGCTCTTCGGCGTATTTCTCCAGGCCCTGGCCATGTCCACGTAGGCCGGCGAGGCCTCCGAGGCCATGATCGCCGCCTTGATGGGGCCATCACCGCCCCGCTTCCCGGCGCAGCCAGTTCAGGAAGCCGCACTCTCGTGTGAGTAGGTGGGACGGGGATTGAAAATCCAGGAGTCCGGTTTCCACGCATAGCCGTACGCGGCGGTGGCCATGAACATCGGGATCTTGTCCTCGGGCAGGCGCTCGGACAGTGCGGCGACGTCGGGGCCGCCGAGGCCGATGGCCGCGATGGCCTCGAGTTCGGACTTGATGCCGGGCCACCAGGCTTGCCACCTGGGCGGCGTCATAGCGGGTCTCGTAGTTCTTGTAGTTCAGCGTCACACCCAGTTGCGCGCCGCGGGTGGCGTTCCACCAGTCGATCACCTTCTCGCGCCCCGCCGCGAGGGGGATCGGCATGATGTCGGCATAAGGCCCCGAGAAGTCCGACAGGAGCGCCACGTTGTAGCGGGTTTCCTCCTGCGCCTTCAGCGGCAGTGCCGGCCAGTGCCATTGCGCCCGGGCCGCAAGAAGAGTGCGGCACCTCGATTTCAACGACGTTGTCATTTTCTTTCTCCCAGTTGAGGGCCGGCCCTGGTCAATAGGGGAACGGCCAGATGCGGTAAGACGACTTCAGGATGGTCCAGCGATGCATCAGTCCCTTGGGCTCGAGGATCATGAAGAGGGCAATGACCCCGCCCAGGATCACGTTCATTCCCGCGAAGACGATGTCGCCGCCGAGGAAGGTGACGCTGTCGGCAATGTTCGGCCCAACGGTTGCGATGATCTCCCTGGATCACGCGGATCACGAAGACCCCGATGAGCGCACCGACGACAGAGCCCATGCCGCCAACAATAATCATCGCTATGAAGAACACCGAGTTGAACAGGGTGAACTGATCCACGCCGACGAAGCGGATCAGGTAGGCCCGAAGCCCGCCGCCCACCCCGGCGTAGAATGCGCGCCGATCAGGAAGGCGTTGGCCTTGGTGGCGGCGACATTGATGCCCGGCGATGCCGGCGGCCACGTCGTCGTCGCGGACCGCCACGAAGGCACGCCCGAAGCGCAGGCGGACGATTCGAAGGCGCCGGCCACCATGATCGCGGCAACGAACAGCATAGGTAATGCTGCGCGCCTTCGCTCGATCCGCAATCCAGCGTGGCCGGCGGCACGGTCACCCCGTTCGATCCCCCAAGCCAGGACGAGGGCAGATTGGCGATGCCCGCGAAGTGGAAGATGAATTGTGCAGCGATGGTGGTGAGCGCCAAGTAAGCCGCCCGATCACGCCGCCGTCAGCCCGAAGGAAGCCGAAGACAGCCGCTGCGAAACCGGCGATG
>NZ_JAJOMX010000003.1 GCF_024699925.1 Mesorhizobium sp. J428 | reverse complement strand
TACGACGCCGCCCTGGCCAGATACAACGCCGAGCTGCGGAACCGCAGCCAGAACACCGGCGGAAATGCCGGCGGCGTTTACTGGCTGGGCGGCGGCCATTGAAGTTTGGTGACGGATCTCGCCGGCGATCGCGCCGCCTGCGTCACCAAACGCAGCACAACCGAAACCCGGCTTTCGCCGGGGTTTCTTTTTGCCCGCCCTGATGGCGCTGTTGCCCAATGACACAAGCTATGAAGAGGCCGGGGTTCCCCGGCCTCTTGGCCCCTGCTCGCCGGATCAGCTGGCCAGCGGCAACAGGACTTCCGGCATCCAGCCAGCATTTCCGAGCTTGTCCTCGGCGACGCTCGCGAGGGCTGCACGCTTCGCCTTGTCGGCACCGGCCGGCGCATGCTCACCCAGCAGACCAATCAGCGGCCCTTTCTTGAGCTTGCCGAAATAGTTGTCCGCCGTGGGCGTCCAGTGCGCGGCAACACTCGCCCCGAGGTCCGACAGCATGACCCGGCTGCGGCCTCCGTCGTTCCCGACGAACTGGCGCACGTCATCGAAACAGCAGGACGTGCAGTAGGCCAGCAGATCGAGGATTTCGGCCTGATCGGCAGCGAGGCACCAAGCCCATGCCGCGTCGAAGTCGTCCTCCTCCATCCGCCGCCCAGCTTTTCGGCCCACGTTTCGGCGCGCTGCTCCTGCTCGATGTGGATCGAGTACCTCCATCGCGGGAACGCGTCGGGTCAGTTCGCGATGGCATGCGGTCGTGCTGATGTGCAGCTGGGAACCGGTCCAGTGACGCGCCAGTGATCCCCAAAGCTGGAACGCCAGCAGGCGCAACGAATAGTCCACATTCTTCGCGAGCGCGTCGCGGATGACGGCACTGCGGATCGCGGTCAGTTCCTGCACAAGCGATTGCGGCTCGGTCTGGTCCGACCCGCCATTGCTGGCAGCACCCAAACCGCCCTCCCCTGCTTCACCGCCTTTCGCGATCTGCTGCGCGGCCTTCTTGTCGCCCGGACGGATCAGGCCATGATGGAACCGCGCCTTGCCGTCATGGCCGAGGCTCACGACGATACCGGTAAGGCGGGCAATGTCGGGATGCTCGCCGCTGCGGGCTTCCGTCAACCGGTCCAGTGCTTCGGAAACTTCCTCCTGCTGCGCATAGAGGGCTTCGCTGGCTTCGTCGTCGTCTTCCTTCTGATAGGCCTGTTCAAGACGCTCATGCTCGGCTTCCAGCCGCGCCCGCTCCGCCGCCTCGGCTTCGGTTTCCGGCCGCAGCACCGACGGCGCACGCGAATAGCCCTGATCGTGGTAAGTCTCGTAATTCAGCACCACGTCCACCCACGCCCCGCCTGCCTTGCTCTGCTCGTCCGCGCCGAGCCTTGCCGCCTTTTCGATGGCGAGCCGTTCCAACAGCCCGGCGTCCAGCAGCACCACTTCCACCTGACCATCGTCCATGTCGTCGCGAGCATTGGCGAAAAGATCGCGATGCACCGCCCCGCCTGCCTTTTCGTAGGCCTTCACCGTGACGAACCTCGCCCGCCGGTCACTCGCCCGCACACTGGCTTGCGACAGTTGGCGGCGGATTTCGTGCGCCCCCGGCACGCGACCCTTGCCAACGATGCTCTCTTGCAACGCATGATCGTCGGTGAGGGTCAGCGCCATGATTTGATCGAGGTCAATTTCGCCTGCCCTGAACCGCTCGAACACCGCCGGAGCCACGGATGCGAGCACTAGACGCCGCTTGACGTATGCCGGTTCGACGCCGAAGAACGCGGCGACCGCATCCGGAGACTTGCCCTGTTCGGTCAGGGCCAGAAATGCCGCGCACTCGTCCGCCGGGTGCATCGCTTCACGCTGCAGGTTTTCGGTAAGGCTGAATTCGACCGCTTCGCTATCGTCCACGACGACGCACGCCACTGCATGGCTCGCGCTCAAAACGCCTTCCGCCACCAGTTCCATCAACGCCTTGAGCCGACGCCCGCCCGCCACCACGCCGAACCCCTCGCCTTCCTTCACGACCACGAGGTTTTGCACCAAGCGGCCAGCCAGCGCCGCAATGCTCGCTTTCAGGTCGGAAACGTCGCCACTCGGTGCCCTGCGCACGTTCCGCGCCGACCAGACCAGATTGGAAACCGGGATGAATACGATCTCCGGGTTAGCCTCGCCCTTGACTGCGTTCTGCTCCGCTCCCACCACGCTCTTAGATGCAAGAGACGGCTTTTCGGATGCCGCCCTGGCGGCCTTCTTCGGGGTCTGCGACTTTTTCGTTTGCGTTGCCATGGTTCCCTCCTTCGGGGTTGGTGTTGATGCCACGCTCTTGAGTGCTTTCGACGTAGCGCCTCGATACGTCCGACCCGGGAAAGCAGGCGGGCAAGGGCTTGAGCGAAGCGCCCCTTGCGCGACTGCGAGGTCGGACGAACGTATGGCGCAGTCGAACGCACGGGCGGGGCAGCCGGCCCGAAGGTGCTATTGGCGTCGAAAAAGATGGCGCAGCCCGCAATAGGCGCGCTTAGGCGCGGTTCTGGCCCTCGCGGCCGCGTGCGGCCTCTCTTTGCCCTTGGCGCTCCGCAATGGCCGCTCTGGCGGCCTCTACGCGCGCCTCGTGCGCGGTGGTTGGTGCGGGCATAGCTCGCACCAGGTCGACGAGGCTGACGGCAAGCGCGCGATCGTTGGCGGACCCTCTCGCCAGCGCCTTTGCCATCTGCCCATACCCCAGCAGGACGCGCTTGCGCGTCACGCTGATTCTGTCTTGCGCAGGATTGGGATGAGCGCCCTTCCCCATCGCCTCGCGATTCGCTTGGTCTTCCTGCGTACGCGCGACGCGCGATTGACCGCCACGTTCGGCGATTCGGATCAATGCCTGGCGTTGTGCCTTCCGCACGACGCCCCGAGCCTTGCGGGGAGAAGCATTGGCGTCAACGCCTCTGTCGCGAAGCTCTTGGGCGAACTTCACGCGCCAGCGATGCAAATCGCCCTTGCGCGGGTTGAGCCGCGAACCGTCCAAGGCGGTTGCCTTCACCGTCAAATGGACGTGCGGATGTTTCTCGTCGTTGTGAGCGGCGAAACAGCATACTGGAAGCCCTGGAACTCATCAGCGGCGAAGGCACGCACAGCCGCCTTGACTTCATCCCGCGGGGTACCCGGAGGCATTGAAAGCATGATGTTGAAAGCCTCGCGCGGCCCGTCGTCGCCGTCGCTGGGAATGGAATGACCGCCATCGCGCCATGTATCGCGAACGCTGCGGACATCCTTCTTGCCGAGATAGGCGAGCCCTTGCTCGTCTTCGAGTTCCACAAGACCGTTGCGCGAGATGTAATCCATGTGCGCCTTGATTTGACGCATGTTTCGCCCGCCCCCGGTGATTTTGACCATGACTTCCGGCGACTTCCGCGCAATCCGTTCAAGGGTTGCGCGCCGACTTTCCCTGGTCGCCGGCCCCGTGGGTTTACCGCGCTTCGCCTTGGAGCCTGTGCCGGGCGCCTTACGGGGCGCTTTGACATGGCGGCCACGCGAATAGATCGGGTCTAGCTCGGCTCCGAATTCGTCAAGCCAATGGTCAATCGACGCGCTCATGCGAGGGGCCAGCGCTCCTGACAGGCGCGCATGAGGGCGGTGACGGCCTCGGTGTGCTGGGCGATGGTGCGCTCAATGTCCGCGACGCGCCTCGCGGGAAAGTCCTGCGCCTTGCGCTCGTTGAGCCTGCGAGCGATCTGGTTGAGGTTCCGACCGATCGCCTGCAGCTGGTAATTGGAGTTCGCGAGGACTTGGACCTCGGCGTCGCCGAACTGAGGTTCACGAGTAAGGGCGGCGCGGATCACGGCCGCAATCCAATCGCGCGGAGTGCGCTTGCCGTCCAGCCTGCGGCGGATGGCGTCCATTTCGGAAGGGATCAAGGTGATTTCGTAACGCCTGCGCGGCTCGGCCTGCGCTGGGGCCTGCGATGCGGCCAAGGGCTGCGAGTCATACGGCGGCCGTGCTGCTTTCAACTGTGCCTGGATGGCTGCGCGGATGGCAGCGCCGGGCTTGAGATTGCGCGCGGCGCAATAGGCCTCCCACGGCTCTTTCAGTTCGCCGAGGTAGAGATTGAGATAGGGGCTGTTCGGCTTCTCAGTGGTCATTGTGGGCCTGTCATACGCACCCGACAGGGTGCCAGAGGAGCGCTGTACGCGCGTACTCTACCGGCCTTCGGCCTATCCTGCAATAGCCCACTACGCGCCTCCGCTCCTTGGAAGGTTCCAAGGAGCTACGCCGCCCCTGCCCTCTTACGAGGCGCAGGGGTGGGCTATTCAGTCTGCGGTCACGCAGACGAGTTAAGCTGCGCCCGTTGGGCGACAGCGGCGGGCGCATCGCGCCTCGCCCATCAGGCGGCGGAAATGAAAAAGGGACAGGCATCGCCTGTCCCTTTTTCGGCCGATTTCTGACGCGCCCTACCCTACGCCGGCTATGGACCCGCCGGCCGGCACTCACGAGAAACGATTCTCGAGCCGATCCGCAAGCCGTGCCGCTCGAACTGACCTTGCGCGAGTTCGAGCGCGTCGGCCGCCGGGCTCACCGAGAAGTGGTAGGTGTCGGTCATCGGCTGCATGTTCGCCTGGGCGAATAGCACGCCGTCTGCGCCGAAAAAGCCAACGGTCAGCGGGAAATGGGTGTCCCGCATCCAGAACACGCGAGGTTCGGCCTTGGGCCAACTAAACAGCAGCCCCGGGCCTGCGTCGTCGCGGTTCGCGAGCCCGGTCGCCTGCGCTGCAACTGTCTTGGCAACCGGGACGGCAGGTAGGATCGCGCCGCCGGAAAAATGCAGGTCGCAGACCTCATCCGGTCCGGCGGCACTAGCGCTTGCTGCCGGAAGCGCTAGTACCAGGGCGAAGGCGGCGAGAACCGCCCTCACCCGTTTTCCTCGCTGAGGCTTTCGATGACGCAGTCCGCGGCGGAGACTTCCGCGTTCTCGCCGTTCTCGTAGCGAATATGCACCAGACCCGTCGAAGTCGGTTTGCGATTCAGCAGGATGGCAGCGCTTCGACCGTCGATGGTCACCAGCAGCAATGGCTTGCGCATCAGCGTCGGGTCGGACGCGACTTTCCCCCTCGGCCAGCTGGTGCGACCTTCCTCGGGAGGTTCGCCGCCCTCACCGCCTTCCCCGTTGTTGCCCCTGCCGTCAGCACTTGCACCCGGCTTTGTCTTGGCCGGTTTGCCTTCGTCCTTAGCCACGGTGGCTGATCCTCCATGGCCGCCATCAGGGCCGGAACCTTGGAACATTCCAAGGTTTCCGCCGCCGGAGATACCGCTGCCGTTCGGCGGCTGCGGCGGTTCTTGGCTCGTACCATTCTTGAGCGAGGTGGAAAGCGCGGACACGGCCGCCCGCGTCACCTCTTCCGCTTGCTCCACCCATGCATCCACTTCGTCGGGGTATTTGCCGTGAAGCGTAGACAGGTCATAGAGAATTTTCGGCGACGTACAGCGGCCGCTCGCATAGAGCGCTTCGATTGCGGCCGGTGGGTCGATCAGGGCCAGATGGTAAGTGATGAACGACGCATCGACTCCGAGTTCCCGGGCTATCTTCGCGTTCCTGTCACCGTCCTTCTTTTTGCGGTTGATGAACAGTGCGAGTTCCATGGGCCGCAGGTCTTCGCGCTGCAGGTTTTCGATAACCTGATCGTAGTCGTCGTGCTGCTGATCGACGAAAGCGGGGATTTCCTCGCGGCCAGCGTCTATCGAAGCACGATAGCGACGCTCGCCGTAGTTCAAGATCCATTTGCCGGGCTTGTCCGGGTGAGGGCGCACCGAAACCGGCGACTTAACGCCGCGCGCCTTCACGGAAGCGACCATTTCGGCCATCTTGACCGGATCGAACGACTTTCGCGGCTGGTTTGGATCGACTTCGATGTCGGCGAGACGGATCATCAAAGGCTCGCCGGCGGCGGTGGCCGGGGTAGGGGGCGCTTCATCGAGCGCAGAAAGGTCGAGCGCCATTATGCAACCTCCATCAGTTGTGCGATTTTGTCGAAGACGGGGCGCATTTCGCGCCAAGCGTCGCGGCCGGACGTTTTGCCGAGCCGCCACACCGGCACGCCGGCCGCTTGCGCCTCGGCGATCGCTGTCGATTTCTTGATTGCAGCGAAGCCGGGCGACATTGCGATGAGGTATTTCGGGTACGCCGTGGAAAGGGCGCGGAAGTTGTCGCGCTGGAACGGCGTCGGCTCCACTTTGTTTGGCAAGATGCCGAGGAATTTCAGCTTCTTGTTGAGCGTTGCCTGAATTCGCCGGATGCCGATATTTTCGTGGTTCAACAGGTCGCCGATCCCATCGATGGCCTCCTGGTTGAGTTCGATCGGCGCGAGCACGTAATCGGCGACGACGAGCGGAGACAGTTGGCGGATGTCCGGATTCGGGTTCGTGTCGATGATGCAGACATCGAAACTGTCTGCAACGCGAGCCAGGAACGCCAGAAGATTCGAGGCGTAGGCGTTGTGTTCCGCCGCCTTCTTTTCCATCTTGAGCAAGTCGCCATCGCCCGGGACCAAGACAAATTCAGCGTGCTCGATGTCGGCTTTCGGGTCGGTCAGGAGCTTGCTGCTGGTCGTAGCGGACACGACGCAAAAACCGCCGGTTCTCAACGCTTTGGTGGTGTTGCGCTGGTGGTCGAGGTCGATCACCAGGACGCGCTTGTTCATGGGTTGGTTGATCGGCTGGCTAAAAAAATAAGCCAGTTGACAGGCGACGGCGCTTTTGCCGACGCCGCCCTTCTGATTGGCCAGGACAATCGTTTTCATCCGTTGCTCCGTAGGAAATTGCGAACTGTCGTCTCCGAAGTCGTCACGCCGTTGGTTTTGAGGTAGGCGACGACTTGTGCGAAGGTGTAACCCTTCTCGCGAAGGGTCTGCATGTCGTTGAGAAAAGAGGTGAGGGGGTGCACCGCCAGCTTGGGCTGCTCTTTTTGCATGAATGCTTCGAGCCGCTTCCGCTCGGTCATTCGTTCGGCCATTCGCTCGGCCTTCTCCTTAAACCGCGCCAGAAGCACGCGAGCGTGCTTCGGCGTAACGGCGTGTTTCGCCGCCGTTTCCGGCAGCGAAACACCATCCACGAGAATGTGGCGCGCGATGGCCAGCGATTTTTTGGACCATCGACACGACGCCGCTACAGCTGCGAACTGCACGGCGTCCATCTGTGGCACTGTCCCTTGCGTCATGGTTCAGTTTGCGCCCTGGCGCTCTTGCAGCTCGGCTCGCTTGATCGAACCCGGCGCACCGAATTCGAAATCTTCGACCCGGAAATCGAAGCCATAGACGGTCTCGCCAGTCTTGCTGTCCTGGTAGTCGTTGTTGCGCAACGACCACTGGACGATCAGCTGATCGCCCCTGCGACAGTTTTCGGCGATGGCTTCGCCCTTCTTGTTGAAGGCCACGAACTGGACCCTCACCGCGCGTTCGAGGCTGTTGTTGTTGTCGTCCTTGCCCGCGTACTCGTTGGAAATCAGCGTGAACCTGCAGACGGCGCCAGATGCCGTTCTGCGCAGAGCCGGCGCGTCTGCGAGGCGGCCGGCAAAGGTATTGCTTTGCATGGATTTCTCCGATGGAGCGACGGAATTCGCCGCGAATCAAGTATAACAGAAGGGAAAACAAACAGACAACAACTAGACAACAATCCGGAAAACAGTTTCCGTGGGCTGAGCATCCAAAATCGAGGGGATTTTTCCATCTTCTTCGCCAGTTCACCGCCAATTCGCGCGGGCTGAAAAGCGAGCTGCAAAACCGCAGCGCCGCCCCGAAAAGACAAATCGCACCAAAAGCGCCTGGGAGGCCCTAGGAGCGTGACCGCGCCGGCGGCCGCTTCGCTCCACCTGATGCGCTAGAGCGCCTTCCACGGTCGAATGCGAGCCGATTTGAGCCACTTAAAACTCAACGGTCGCCCCCATTTTTTTCAAAAGCCATTGCGGCGGTTCTGCCGGGCTCGACGTTGGAAGTGTGAGTTCTGGTGGTTGATGGAAGATCAAGTAGTAGACCAGTGCCCGTAGGGCACGCTATTGGAGGCGGCTTGCCGCCGACAGGCCGTCGCCAATGGCGACGGGGCGGAGCGCCGAAGGCGCGGAGGGTAGGTGTTGTTGTGAGCTTCTAGCTGGGGGAGTGGTTGATTGAAGTGCTCTAGCTACAGGTATAGATATAGGTAAATCTGAATCAATATAGGGAGAGTTCACCGCCTGCGCGAAATCCGTTTTTTTTTCAATGCTTTAACGCTCATTTTCGATTCCGGACGCAAGACTGTTTCAGCGTCTGGGCATAAGAGTGTTTCAGCGTCAGTTTCTGTGGACAAGCGTGTTTTCCGCAATGAATCCAAGAGATTGCACACAAGACAATTTCAGCGTGGATAACGTCTTTGATCCACAGGGTTATGCACAGACTTACCCACCGCTTATCGCCATGATTGCGATATGGCAGTGGCTGCCGAGGGACCATGTGAAAGGCCCGGCGGTAGCCGGGCCTGCGGAGGGCAGCGCTTAACAGTATTGACTACGGCCGTCGGCGTAGCATGAAGCGCGGTTTGCCCTTGAGGACGGCGCAGCCTTGATCGAGGAATTCGGCTGCGTTCTCAATCTTCTCTCGTATCTGCTGCGCCTCCGCAGTCAGCGTGTCGAATTGCTTGGCCCTGGCGATGCTCTCCCGCGCTTCCTGGATCTTGTCGTCGTCCGCACCAACGTAGTCGCGGCGTCGCGGTTGGCCGGGCTGCTGTGGGTAGAGCAGATAGAGGTAGCGGGGGGCGCCATTGCCGTCCGGCCGCCACCACTCCGTTGCGTAGATCAGTCCGGCAGCTTTGAGTTTCGCAGTCTGACCTACGAGGTCGACGTTGGCCTCAAGCTCTTCGAGCGTTGGCAGCAGGTCATAGATCAGGTTTTGCAGCTCGCCGGTAAGCGAGCCCTGTACCCCTCATCTCCTGGGCGAGAGGTCGGGCCATGGCGATTACCGCTCCCGATCCACGACAGCGGCCCTTTCGGTAGGCGAGGGGATCTCCGCGCCGAACGCCACGACCTGAAGCGCAACCTTGTCTTCGATGCTCATCGCGTCGAACTCTTCGGCGGTCATTGTGGCGTCGGTGTCGACGTACTCGATCCAAATATCCCAGCTGGCGGCGATTTCAGCGTAGGTCGGGGTGCTCATGGCTTAGATTCCCAGGGCGAGGCGGCCGGCGTAGTAGACGGCCAGCACCACCGCGCCAGCCAGCAGCAGAAATAGGCCCGCCGCCTGGACATAGACGAACACAGTTCCGACCGCCAACGCGCCACGGATCACACGCGTCGCGAAACCCACCACCAGATCATCGAAGAACTTCATACCTCCTCCTTTGCCGTCGTTTCGGAATGGTGACGACACAACGCCACAATAGCATATTTTGGCGATGTTGTGTCACCACTTATCGGAATGTCAACCCCTCGTTTTTGCGAGGGATTCGAGACCGACCAGCTTCTCACTGCAGACCGCTTTTGCTCCGCTGCTTTGCGAGTTGCCTTAGCCGGAACAGTGGCTCTCTGCCGTCATAGGTCGCGGCTGCAGGCGACCAGGACGGAACCGTCCATCGATTTCCGCTGCTTCGCCGAGAGCCCTGAGCCGTTGCCCGGGGATCAGCCGCGGATCGAGCTGCAGAGCGCAAAGGCGACGCCAGAAGCGCAGCGTAGGCGTTGGCGAAGCTACCTTTGTGCCGGCAGCGACGCGGCTACGATCAGGGCACGCGCCTCGGGACACGGGGATAGAGCGGTGAACGACGAAACCGCATGGGAAATTGCGCCAATAAGGGGTCGGCTCCGGCTGAGGGCGGAATCCTACGTTAAGGGTTTTATCAATGTCCTACGTTTAGCGGCGGCTTCAGGGACCAGATTGCTCACCAATTGCTCACCCGAGCCGATTAATTCGCTCAGCCATGGCTTTGAGGGCGCTTTGCACGATGAGTTGGCTTTGGGGAGCAACGTCTGAAGAGCGAAACAACTCGACCAGGCGCTGCAAATCCGCGCCCCATTGCCGTTTCAGGCTGTCGAGTTGGTCGACGTGACGGGCGAAGTCACCGCAATCCACGGCAGACTGGAAGGCACGTTCGAGATCGGCCGCACTGGCCATCAATGCAGCCAAGCTCCGCTTCAGCTTCTCGGGAAGTTCAGGCAGATCGCGGTAGGGGTGCGTTCCCGCCTCGATCATTTGCTGATTTCTCTCGGACATGGACTCCATCATATCCGCATAGCGATAGAAGCCCGGATAGCGCTGACACAGGTTCGACAGCACCTTGTCCGAAGCCGTGTCGTAAATCTGCTGAAGACCCTGCATATAGCCAAGCATATGATGGACGACCGCCGCTCCTTGAATGCCCTGCTTTTCCAGTTGTCGCATTCGCAGATCGATGGCGGCGGCGATCCGATGGTTTTCTTGTGACATGGAATAGCTTTCTGAATAGGGCTAGAGATTGGTCAGGTCTTCCGGGAACTGACCGCCTCTCTGGACGAATTGGCTCCAGGTTTCCTCGCCACGTTTCGAGACGACCCGGTGTGCAGGATCATCGTCATCAGCCTCAAGCAGGCCAAGACGTACGAGCGGTGCGACCGTCTTGTCACCGAATTGCTTTTCATAGGTGTGCCCGGGCACGACAAGCATCCATCCCGATGTTCCGCGTTCGGTGATGGCAGGGACAAGGCGTCCGCCTCGGGCGGGCCTGTCGCCGCGCGAAAGCGTGAACAGGCAGATGCTCCAGAACGCGTTTCTTGGACGTGGCGGTATCAACGCCCAATCCATTGGCCCGTTGTCTGGATATTCGATTATGGGAGCGGGCCTGTTTTCGCCGCCGTTGATGCCTTCCCGGTAGGCCCTCTCAAGCGCATTGGCGATTGCGCCCGCCGTATCGACGGACAGACCGTATTTTCGATTGTAGCGGTCTTTCGCAACGATTTCCCGGGCAATTTCCCTGAAGCGCGCCTTGCGATACGGATCGGGCCGAGGCAGTCTTACTGGCTTGGTCATAATGCGGTCTCCACCTGTGGAGCCTCAGAAGACTTGCGGCGCTTGACGATCTCCGCGACGGTATTCTTGCTGATGCCGAGATCGCGAGCGATCCATCGGTAGCTGCGACCTTCGGCGCTCAACGCAATGACCTTCGGTGCGAGCCGATCGGATTTAGGACGTTGTCCAGATTGTCGGCCGAGTTTCTTACCGCGTGCCTTTGCTGCGGCCAGGCCTGATTTCACGCGCTCGCTCAGAAGATCGCGCTCGAACTGAGCGATGCCGGCGAGCAGGGTCGCCATCATGCGGCCGTGCGGTGTGTCGAGTTCGAAGGTCATGCCGCTCATGGCGACAACCGAGACCTTCCAGCCGGCCAGTTTGTCGAGTGTGTTCAGCAGGTCTTGTGTGGAACGGCCCCAACGCGACAGTTCCGTCACGAGGACGGCATCGATTTGCCTGGCCTGGGCCAGATCGATGATCCGGTTGCGGGCAGTCCGGTTTGCCGATGCTCCGGAGGCGGTTTCCTTGAAGACGCCGAGGACTTCATAGTCGCCGCGCTCCGCGAACGCGGTCAGTTCATCGACCTGCCGCTCACAGGACTGGTCGGCGGTCGAAACGCGGCAGTAGATGGCGGCGCGCTGTCCCAATAGAACCCCTTTGGATTTTGCCCTTGCAAGCCGTTGATTTTGCTGGTCCGATTTTTGTCCAAAACAGACTAATGTTCAAGAGGGACGATTGTTTATGCCTCGACGCCAAATTCTGACCGAGCGACAGCGCTCCGCACTCTTTGATCTGCCGACGGACGAAGCGTCACTGTTGCGGCACTACATTTTGTCCGATGACGATCTCACCCATATTCGGGAGCGACGCCGAGCGCGCAATCGTTTCGGCTTTGCCCTGCAACTGTGTGCCCTGCGCTATCCCGGTCGGCTGCTGTCCCCTGGAGAGCTTATCCCGCAAGAGCTGTCCCGGTTTCTGGCAGCGCAGCTTGGGCTGAGCGTCGGGGACCTGGCCGAATACGCGGCGCGGGAGGAAACACGCCATGAGCATCTGGCCGCGTTGCGCATGATCTACAGCTACAGGAGCTTTGCCGGTCGTGGCGCCCAGGAACTGCGGGACTGGCTTGCCACTCAAGCCGAAGACGCGCGTTCAAACGAGGACCTCGTGCGCCGGTTTGTCGAACGATGCCGCCAAACCCAGATCATTCTTCCGGCAATCACGACGATCGAGCGGTTGTGCGCCGATGCTCTGGTGGAAGCCGAGCGCCGGATCGAGATGAGGATTGCCGAGCGTCTTGATCAACCCATGCGTGACCAGCTCAACGCGCTGCTGACGGAAATGGTCGAGGGCAACATCAGCCGCTTCATCTGGTTGCGCAAAATCGAGACCGGCGACAATTCGGCCATGGCCAATCGTTTGCTCGACAGGCTCGAATTCCTGCAAAACCTCGCTCTCGACCCACAGGTGCTGGCCGGTGTTCCGCCACACCGGGTTGCTCGGCTCCGCCGACAGGGTGAGCGGTATTTCACCGATGGTTTGCGCGATATTGGCACAGACAGGCGTCTGGCTACACTCGCTGTCTGCGCGGTGGAATGGGCCGCCGCGACCGCCGATGCCATTGTCGAAACCCATGATCGAATCGTCGGCAAAACCTGGCAGGAAGCCAAACGGCTCTGCGACGGACGAGCCGCAGATGCCAGGACCGCCGTAACCGATACCTTGCGGGCCTTTTCCGGTCTCGGCATGGTGATGCTCGAAGCGCGAGACGACGGCACCTCCCTGGAAGCGGCGATCGCCACATCACCAGGCTGGACGGAACTGGAGAAACTGGTCGCCACTGCCTCGCAACTCACCGATACACTTGCCGCCGATCCGCTGGCCCATGTCACGCAAGGTTTTCATCGCTTCCGGCGTTATGCGCCGCGTATGCTGCGCAGGCTGGATATCAAGGCGGCCGCCGTGGCCACGCCGCTCATGGAGGCGATTGCCCTGGTCAGGGGAAAATGCGATCCACCGTCACTGCCTACAGCTTTTTTGCGATCGACCTCCAAATGGAACCGGCATCTCAAAACGCAAGACGAAGGCGACAATCGTTTGTGGGAGGTGGCGGTCCTGTTTCACTTGCGCGACGCATTCCGCTCCGGCGATGTCTGGCTTGCGCACTCACGCCGCTATGCCGATCTCAAACAGGCACTGGTGCCGATGGCGGCCGCCCAGGCCACGGCAAGATTGGCGGTTCCATTCGAAGCCGAGGCGTGGCTTGCCGATCGCAAGGCCAGAATGTCGGACGGGCTGAAACGCCTGGCGAAAGCTGCCCGAACCGGGACCCTTCCGCTCGGCAGCATCGAGGACGGTGTCCTGCACATGGAACGCCTGACAGCAGTGGCGCCCAAGGATGCCGACGAGCTGATCCTCGATCTTTACCGGCGTATGCCGGAGGTGCGCATAACCGACATTCTACTGGATGTTGAAGCGGCGACGGGGTTTGCCGATGCCTTCACCCATCTTCGCACCGGCGCACCCTGTCAGGACAAAATCGGTTTGCTGAATGTGATGCTTGCCGAAGGCCTCAACTTCGGACTGAGAAAGATGGCCGAGGCTTCAAATACCCATGACTACTGGCAATTGTCGCGCCTGTCGCGCTGGCATGTCGACAGCGACGCCATCGACCAGGCTCTCGCCATGGTCGTCGCGGCCCAGGGGCGTTTGCCCATGGCCCAATTCTGGGGAATGGGCACTTCGGCTTCCAGCGACGGTCAGTTCTTCCCGACCGCCCGACAGGGCGAGGCGATGAATCTCGTCAACGCCAAATACGGCAACGATCCCGGCCTGAAAGCCTATACGCACCTGTCAGATCAGTTTGCCCCTTTCGCAACCCAGCTCATTCCGGCAACCGTCAGCGAGGCACCTTACATTCTCGACGGACTGCTCATGAACGAGGCCGGCCAACGCGCATAGGGAGCAATATGCCGATACCGGCGGCTTCACCGATCATGTCTTCGCCACCGCCTCGATCCTCGGCTACCGCTTCATCCCCCATATCCGGGATTTGCCATCGAAGCGCCTTTATGTGTTCAACCCCGCCGGGACACCGAGCGAGTTGCGCGGCCTGGTCGGCGGCAGGGTCAGGGAAGACTTGATCGTCTCGAACTGGCCCGACATCCTGCGCAGCGCCGCGACCATGGTCGCCGGCATCATGCCGCCGAGTCAGTTGCTGCGAAAATTCGCATCCTATCCGCGCCAGCACGATCTCGCGCTCGCCCTTCGTGAGGTTGGCCGCATTGAGCGTACGCTCTTCATCATAGAATGGATCCTCGATGCCGACATGCAGCGGCGGGCTCGTATCGGCCTCAACAAGGGCGAGGCGCATCACGCGCTCAAGAATGCCTTGCGCATCGGCCGGCAAGGCGAAATCCGCGACCGAACGACTGAGGGCCAGCACTATCGCCTCGCCGCCCTCAACCTGCTTGCCGCCATCATCATCTACTGGAACACGGTGCATCTTGGTCAGGCCGTCGCGCAACGTAGCAATGCCGGCCTCCCCGTACCGCTAGAATTGCTCTCCCATATCTCGCCGCTTGGATGGGCGCACATCCTGCTGACCGGCGAATACAGATGGCCAAAAAATGGCAGCAGGCAATCTATTTTGGGGAGGTGAACAAGATCTGGAAAAGCTCCTCCGCTCGCTTCAACCCTTCATCCGTCAGAACGACAGATTTCGCCTTATTGACCGGATCGGCAATCAGCCCCTTGCGGTGCAACCGATCCAACGCATCCCAGTCATGCCCCCTCCAGGCTCGCCGCTCGTCATGCACCGTCAGCCACAGCAGCCCCAAAACCGCATCATCAATTCTATCGATATCAACGTCATCCATGCCGCCAAAACTACCACAAAGCGCTCAAAATCACTCGCTTGCTATCCAATTCAGACCAGAAATCCCTTAACGTAGGATTCCGCCCTCAGCCGGAGCCGACCCGCACATGGCCGTCCTTATGTTCGTGGATCTGATCGCGGGTCGGCCGCACTGCGGCCCCGGCGTGGTGAACTTCGGCCCGCATCGGCTGCGTAATAAGCCACCCGTGGCGGGTAGGATGCCGGTAGATTTTCGACGTGGCATCGATGAAATTCATGCGGGCAGCCTGTTGTAAGGACCGTTTATGTGACGCACGAGCCGGCCATCTCTGCCGTAGCGGCCGTTTCTACGAGAGAAACGAAGCGCGTCGCCAAACCGGCACGCGCATTCATACACGCGGCAAGGGATGTGATAGGCGAGCGACGACATCTCGCCGTCCAGCAGCGCCCTCTCAAAACCACGGACGAGCCGTGCGGCTCGGTATTGGGAGCGCCAGTGGGCGCGGATAGTGTTTGTCTGCATGTCCTGCTCCCTGTTGGCGTGAGCCAATTATAGCAGGAAGCGCGGCGCGTGTTATTACAATGAACATACATTGTAATAACAGCCGATGAGCGGTATCCTCCACTCAGTGCCGATTCTCAGGAGAATGTAATGTCCGAAGTGTCAGAAGTCACCATCACGTTCCGCGTTCCGCGCGATCTTAAGGATGGTTTCGCCAAGATCGCCAAGAACAACCATCGGAATTCGTCCCTGCTCTTGCGCGATTTCATGCGCGAAACGGTCGAATCCGGCGGCCGAAATGTCGCTCCGCTCACCGATGCTCAGCAACTGGAAAGAGCGCGGGCGGTTGCCTACGGTCAGGCCTCGGCCGCGCTTGAAGGCTTCCCCGTCTCTCCCGAAGCGGCAGACCTCGGCAAGCGCTTTGTCTCTGGCCAGATCGAGTTGAGCGAATTCGCGGCCGCCAGCCACGGTGCCGGCCGTGGCCGCTGAAACCGAGCGGTCGGAGCTTCGCGAACGCCTTGAGGGTTTTCATACCTCCAAGCGGCTGACCGAGCTTTACCTCTCGCCTGTCGGGGGAAACTTCGACAGCGCGCATCTGCGCGAAATCAATCGCCGGATCTTCCAGGACTTGCCCGCGGCCGGATTTCCCGAAGTGAAGCCCGGCCAGTTCCGCGAGCCGGCTCCGGCAGGCATGGATTGGGTGAAGCATCGGCAGCTGGACGGGCTGAATGTTATCTCCCACGTCGCCTACTCGCCGATGGACAACGCCTCGATCGCGCGTCTCGACGACGCCCTGCAGCAGATCGACGTTGCCAAGCTGTCGCGCCTCAAGACAACACCCTTCGTCCGCGCCATCGGACGCCTTTATTCCGAACTCGACTACATCCATCCGTTTCCGGATGGAAACAGCCGCACGCTTCGCGAATTTACCCGCGAGCTGGCCGAGGCCTGCGGCTACAACATCGACTGGACCCGCTTTGCGGCCCATCCGAACGGACGCAACCTGCTCTACGTCGGCCGAGACCTGGCTGTGAACGAACTGGCGATGCCGCATCTGCGCAACGACCAGACGCGGCGCAGCGTGGCATTCACTCAGGACCAGCTTGCGGGGAACCGCGACCTTACCGACCTGCTGCGCGATGCCGTGCTGCCGGGCCGCGCTATCGCCTTCCGGAAGCTGCGCGAGCCTGCAGCTCTTGCCGCCTTTCCGGAACTCGCAACCGCCTTCGAGACAATGCACAAGGCCGAGGCCTTCAGCCGCGAGAAATATGCAGACGATGCCGGACAGCGGCGCGAATTCATGGACGCCGTGCGTAAGACGGTCCTTGAACGCCTGGACGCCGGACACACGAATGATTTCGGGATGAAGAAGAACAGGCCGCAGGAGGCGGAACGCGTCCGTTCCCCTCCTTCGGGAGAACGCGACAGATAAGAAAAAGCCGACAGGTCGCACAACCTGCCGGCTTTGGCCACCATCGAGTGATTGAGGACTGCAATGATGACGAAAAACCACTCTAGCACAGGTATCTAGACCGATCCAGTTACGTTGACCCGCACGCCGAGGAACGCAATCGGTATTACCGCGAAATGATCGCGGAAGGGTTTCTGCCGGAGGACGCCCGGATGATCGCTGACAAAACGAATTACAACATGCGGACGAGGCAATCGCCCGAAGCACGAGAGCGAGAGCCGGTCGCCATCGGCGACTTCTTCGGCCATGTGCCGAAACCCAAGCCCACTTCAAAGCGCACGCAGACCAAGATCGACGCGCAGATCGCTATCGACGCCCGTGCCGACGCGGCCGACAAACCGAAACCGCGCAAGCGTGTCGCCGAGAAACCGGTTGTAGCTGTCTACGACTACAACCGCTACGAAGACCTGCCAGCGCGTGTCCGCGACCTGATCGAGGCGTATCTCGCCATCGAGAAGACCGACGCCAAGGCCGCCGGCTCCCTCGGTTTTATGACCCGGGCCCTCGCCATTGCCACCCTGCCGCACAAACGCGTGCAGGATCACCGGTTCATGCGCAAAAACGGCGATTTCACCCTAACCATGCTGACAGCGCATCCCGATGGCCTCCCCTATGGCACCCTGCCCCGCCTGTTGCTGACCTGGGTATGTTCGGAGGCGGTTCGCACGGGCGAGCCCGTCCTATCCCTCGGCCCGACGCTCGCCGCGTACCTGCGGGAGCTGGGCCTCAAGAACACGGGCGGCGCCCGTGGCGACATTACGCGGCTCAAGCACGCAATGACGACGCTATTCAGCTCGATCATTTCCTGCCGTTACGAGGGCCGCGACTCCTGGGCACTGCAGAACGTGCTGCTTGCCGATCGCGTCGAATGGTGGCAACCGCAGGACCGCGAAGATGCGGGCGCTTGGCAATCGAAATTGCACCTGTCGCGCCCATTTTTTAAAGAGTGCGTCGATCACCCGGTTCCGGTCAATCTGGTCGCGATGAAAGCACTGCGCCATTCGCCGCTGGCGCTCGACATCTATGTCTGGATGACGCACCGCATGTCATATCTGTCCAAGCGCACTGTGATCCCGTGGTTCTCGCTCAGCGCGCAGTTCGGCGCTTCCTACGCTCAGAATGATCAGGGCCTGCGGGACTTCAAGCGCGCATTCCTGCGCGAGTTGAAACACGTCGTCACCATCTATACCGAAGCCCGAATTTCCACATCGGAACACGGCTTGGTGCTGTATCCCAGCCCGACCCACGTCCCGCCGAGAATCACGAAACAGCAAGCCATTTTGCCATTCCTCGACTAACCGTTGGTGACGGTCGCGGCGCGATCGCCGGCGAGATCCGTCACCAACAGCACCGCGGCCGCCTCCGGGCGGCCGTTTTGTTTCTTGGTGACCGGCGCAGCGCCTCGATGCGCTACAACTGTCACCATGGCGCTTGACAGCGCGGACGGCGCGCATCCGCAAGACAGAATCAGCGCTACATTTCCAGTCGCTTATTCGGGTCGGCTCCGGCTGAGGGCGGAATCCTACGTTAAGGGATTTCTGGTCTGAATTGGATAGCAAGCGAGTGATTTTGAGCGCTTTGTGGTAGTTTTGGCGGCATGGATGACGTTGATATCGATAGAATTGATGATGCGGTTTTGGGGCTGCTGTGGCTGACGGTGCATGACGAGCGGCGAGCCTGGAGGGGGCATGACTGGGATGCGTTGGATCGGTTGCACCGCAAGGGGCTGATTGCCGATCCGGTCAATAAGGCGAAATCTGTCGTTCTGACGGATGAAGGGTTGAAGCGAGCGGAGGAGCTTTTCCAGATCTTGTTCACCTCCCCAAAATAGATTGCCTGCTGCCATTTTTTGGCCATCTGTATTCGCCGGTCAGCAGGATGTGCGCCCATCCAAGCGGCGAGATATGGGAGAGCAATTCTAGCGGTACGGGGAGGCCGGCATTGCTACGTTGCGCGACGGCCTGACCAAGATGCACCGTGTTCCAGTAGATGATGATGGCGGCAAGCAGGTTGAGGGCGGCGAGGCGATAGTGCTGGCCCTCAGTCGTTCGGTCGCGGATTTCGCCTTGCCGGCCGATGCGCAAGGCATTCTTGAGCGCGTGATGCGCCTCGCCCTTGTTGAGGCCGATACGAGCCCGCCGCTGCATGTCGGCATCGAGGATCCATTCTATGATGAAGAGCGTACGCTCAATGCGGCCAACCTCACGAAGGGCGAGCGCGAGATCGTGCTGGCGCGGATAGGATGCGAATTTTCGCAGCAACTGACTCGGCGGCATGATGCCGGCGACCATGGTCGCGGCGCTGCGCAGGATGTCGGGCCAGTTCGAGACGATCAAGTCTTCCCTGACCCTGCCGCCGACCAGGCCGCGCAACTCGCTCGGTGTCCCGGCGGGGTTGAACACATAAAGGCGCTTCGATGGCAAATCCCGGATATGGGGGATGAAGCGGTAGCCGAGGATCGAGGCGGTGGCGAAGACATGATCGGTGAAGCCGCCGGTATCGGCATATTGCTCCCGTGCGCGTTGGCCGGCCTCGTTCATGAGCAGTCCGTCGAGAATGTAAGGTGCCTCGCTGACGGTTGCCGGAATGAGCTGGGTTGCGAAAGGGGCAAACTGATCTGACAGGTGCGTATAGGCTTTCAGGCCGGGATCGTTGCCGTATTTGGCGTTGACGAGATTCATCGCCTCGCCCTGTCGGGCGGTCGGGAAGAACTGACCGTCGCTGGAAGCCGAAGTGCCCATTCCCCAGAATTGGGCCATGGGCAAACGCCCCTGGGCCGCGACGACCATGGCGAGAGCCTGGTCGATGGCGTCGCTGTCGACATGCCAGCGCGACAGGCGCGACAATTGCCAGTAGTCATGGGTATTTGAAGCCTCGGCCATCTTTCTCAGTCCGAAGTTGAGGCCTTCGGCAAGCATCACATTCAGCAAACCGATTTTGTCCTGACAGGGTGCGCCGGTGCGAAGATGGGTGAAGGCATCGGCAAACCCCGTCGCCGCTTCAACATCCAGTAGAATGTCGGTTATGCGCACCTCCGGCATACGCCGGTAAAGATCGAGGATCAGCTCGTCGGCATCCTTGGGCGCCACTGCTGTCAGGCGTTCCATGTGCAGGACACCGTCCTCGATGCTGCCGAGCGGAAGGGTCCCGGTTCGGGCAGCTTTCGCCAGGCGTTTCAGCCCGTCCGACATTCTGGCCTTGCGATCGGCAAGCCACGCCTCGGCTTCGAATGGAACCGCCAATCTTGCCGTGGCCTGGGCGGCCGCCATCGGCACCAGTGCCTGTTTGAGATCGGCATAGCGGCGTGAGTGCGCAAGCCAGACATCGCCGGAGCGGAATGCGTCGCGCAAGTGAAACAGGACCGCCACCTCCCACAAACGATTGTCGCCTTCGTCTTGCGTTTTGAGATGCCGGTTCCATTTGGAGGTCGATCGCAAAAAAGCTGTAGGCAGTGACGGTGGATCGCATTTTCCCCTGACCAGGGCAATCGCCTCCATGAGCGGCGTGGCCACGGCGGCCGCCTTGATATCCAGCCTGCGCAGCATACGCGGCGCATAACGCCGGAAGCGATGAAAACCTTGCGTGACATGGGCCAGCGGATCGGCGGCAAGTGTATCGGTGAGTTGCGAGGCAGTGGCGACCAGTTTCTCCAGTTCCG
The DNA here is from genome assembly GCF_024699925.1 of Mesorhizobium sp. J428. Lineage (NCBI taxonomy): Bacteria > Pseudomonadati > Pseudomonadota > Alphaproteobacteria > Hyphomicrobiales > Phyllobacteriaceae > Mesorhizobium > Mesorhizobium sp. J428. The sequence goes on along the minus strand of NZ_JAJOMX010000003.1, from coordinate 29,215 downwards.
TCCAGCCTGGTGATGTGGCGATCGCCGCTTCCAGGGAGGTGCCGTCGTCTCGCGCTTCGAGCATCACCATGCCGAGACCGGAAAAGGCCCGCAAGGTATCGGTTACGGCGGTCCTGGCATCTGCGGCTCGTCCGTCGCAGAGCCGTTTGGCTTCCTGCCAGGTTTTGCCGACGATTCGATCATGGGTTTCGACAATGGCATCGGCGGTCGCGGCGGCCCATTCCACCGCGCAGACAGCGAGTGTAGCCAGACGCCTGTCTGTGCCAATATCGCGCAAACCATCGGTGAAATACCGCTCACCCTGTCGGCGGAGCCGAGCAACCCGGTGTGGCGGAACACCGGCCAGCACCTGTGGGTCGAGAGCGAGGTTTTGCAGGAATTCGAGCCTGTCGAGCAAACGATTGGCCATGGCCGAATTGTCGCCGGTCTCGATTTTGCGCAACCAGATGAAGCGGCTGATGTTGCCCTCGACCATTTCCGTCAGCAGCGCGTTGAGCTGGTCACGCATGGGTTGATCAAGACGCTCGGCAATCCTCATCTCGATCCGGCGCTCGGCTTCCACCAGAGCATCGGCGCACAACCGCTCGATCGTCGTGATTGCCGGAAGAATGATCTGGGTTTGGCGGCATCGTTCGACAAACCGGCGCACGAGGTCCTCGTTTGAACGCGCGTCTTCGGCTTGAGTGGCAAGCCAGTCCCGCAGTTCCTGGGCGCCACGACCGGCAAAGCTCCTGTAGCTGTAGATCGTACGCAACGCGGCCAGATGCTCATGGCGTGTTTCCTCCCGCGCCGCGTATTCGGCCAGGTCCCCGACGCTCAGCCCAAGCTGCGCTGCCAGAAACCGGGACAGCTCTTGCGGGATAAGCTCTCCAGGGGACAGCAGCCGACCGGGATAGCGCAGGGCACACAGTTGCAGGGCAAAGCCGAAACGATTGCGCGCTCGGCGTCGCTCCCGAATATGGGTGAGATCGTCATCGGACAAAATGTAGTGCCGCAACAGTGACGCTTCGTCCGTCGGCAGATCAAAGAGTGCGGAGCGCTGTCGCTCGGTCAGAATTTGGCGTCGAGGCATAAACAATCGTCCCTCTTGAACATTAGTCTGTTTTGGACAAAAATCGGACCAGCAAAATCAACGGCTTGCAAGGGCAAAATCCAAAGGGGTTCTATTGGGACAGCGCGCCGCCATCTACTGCCGCGTTTCGACCGCCGACCAGTCCTGTGAGCGGCAGGTCGATGAACTGACCGCGTTCGCGGAGCGCGGCGACTATGAAGTCCTCGGCGTCTTCAAGGAAACCGCCTCCGGAGCATCGGCAAACCGGACTGCCCGCAACCGGATCATCGATCTGGCCCAGGCCAGGCAAATCGATGCCGTCCTCGTGACGGAACTGTCGCGTTGGGGCCGTTCCACACAAGACCTGCTGAACACACTCGACAAACTGGCCGGCTGGAAGGTCTCGGTTGTCGCCATGAGCGGCATGACCTTCGAACTCGACACACCGCACGGCCGCATGATGGCGACCCTGCTCGCCGGCATCGCTCAGTTCGAGCGCGATCTTCTGAGCGAGCGCGTGAAATCAGGCCTGGCCGCAGCAAAGGCACGCGGTAAGAAACTCGGCCGACAATCTGGACAACGTCCTAAATCCGATCGGCTCGCACCGAAGGTCATTGCGTTGAGCGCCGAAGGTCGCAGCTACCGATGGATCGCTCGCGATCTCGGCATCAGCAAGAATACCGTCGCGGAGATCGTCAAGCGCCGCAAGTCTTCTGAGGCTCCACAGGTGGAGACCGCATTATGACCAAGCCAGTAAGACTGCCTCGGCCCGATCCGTATCGCAAGGCGCGCTTCAGGGAAATTGCCCGGGAAATCGTTGCGAAAGACCGCTACAATCGAAAATACGGTCTGTCCGTCGATACGGCGGGCGCAATCGCCAATGCGCTTGAGAGGGCCTACCGGGAAGGCATCAACGGCGGCGAAAACAGGCCCGCTCCCATAATCGAATATCCAGACAACGGGCCAATGGATTGGGCGTTGATACCGCCACGTCCAAGAAACGCGTTCTGGAGCATCTGCCTGTTCACGCTTTCGCGCGGCGACAGGCCCGCCCGAGGCGGACGCCTTGTCCCTGCCATCACCGAACGCGGAACATCGGGATGGATGCTTGTCGTGCCCGGGCACACCTATGAAAAGCAATTCGGTGACAAGACGGTCGCACCGCTCGTACGTCTTGGCCTGCTTGAGGCTGATGACGATGATCCTGCACACCGGGTCGTCTCGAAACGTGGCGAGGAAACCTGGAGCCAATTCGTCCAGAGAGGCGGTCAGTTCCCGGAAGACCTGACCAATCTCTAGCCCTATTCAGAAAGCTATTCCATGTCACAAGAAAACCATCGGATCGCCGCCGCCATCGATCTGCGAATGCGACAACTGGAAAAGCAGGGCATTCAAGGAGCGGCGGTCGTCCATCATATGCTTGGCTATATGCAGGGTCTTCAGCAGATTTACGACACGGCTTCGGACAAGGTGCTGTCGAACCTGTGTCAGCGCTATCCGGGCTTCTATCGCTATGCGGATATGATGGAGTCCATGTCCGAGAGAAATCAGCAAATGATCGAGGCGGGAACGCACCCCTACCGCGATCTGCCTGAACTTCCCGAGAAGCTGAAGCGGAGCTTGGCTGCATTGATGGCCAGTGCGGCCGATCTCGAACGTGCCTTCCAGTCTGCCGTGGATTGCGGTGACTTCGCCCGTCACGTCGACCAACTCGACAGCCTGAAACGGCAATGGGGCGCGGATTTGCAGCGCCTGGTCGAGTTGTTTCGCTCTTCAGACGTTGCTCCCCAAAGCCAACTCATCGTGCAAAGCGCCCTCAAAGCCATGGCTGAGCGAATTAATCGGCTCGGGTGAGCAATTGGTGAGCAATCTGGTCCCTGAAGCCGCCGCTAAACGTAGGACATTGATAAAACCCTTAACGTAGGATTCCGCCCTCAGCCGGAGCCGACCCCATGTACCCCGTTCAATCCGGACAAGGAGTCCGAGCAGCGTGCGGCCTCGGCCTCCGAACGCCGGCAGAACACCGCAGAGCGGATCATGGCCACGGCGCAGGAATACGCCGAGAAAAATATCTCGTCGCCGAAACAGCGCACGACGTTCATGGACCATCTTCGCAATGTGATGGACACGGCCATGGAGCGGGCTGCTGTTCCGGCCGAGCAGAGGCAGGAAGCGCCGGACAAGAGCAAGTCGCGCGAATCCGCCCCGATCGAGCGGTGAGGTAAACACCATGGCGACGACGACAAACGACGCCCCCCAGGCTGGCCCTGTGCCAGCCTGGGGGGTCACGATGATCAACGACATGCCGGCGACTTCCCTGCGTTTCGAGCGCCAGGAGAAGGGCGACGACGATTCATTCACATTGTCTTTCCATCTGGCCGGCCTGCAAGTGGCGCGTTTCAAGGGCATCAAGCCCGCGGAACTGGAGGGCATAGTCGGCGAGGAGAATGCCGAGAAGATCCTCACACGATCGGATCTCGGCTTGGCGGGCGGCAACCTTCGCGGAACCCTGTCGGGCGAGTCGCTGGCGAATGCCTATGGCTTGAGCCCCGCCGAACGGGAGGCTCGCGAGACGGCGAAGTCTCAGGGCGACCGCGCGGCGTCCTTCGTCCAGGAAATGCAGAGCCGCCATCCTGCGGTACAAGACGCGGCCGCCGGACAGTGGACCGTTCAGATCCGCCAGTCTGACGGGCTCTACCGCGACCTCGTGACAACAGACGACGCCCATGAGGCGCATCGTCTGTTTCAGCAGGGCCCGCAGTTTCGCGTCCTCGATAACAAGATCGGCGATTTCGCAGCCGACTATTCGCCGGACGAGAAACGACGCGGCGAACGCGTGGCGGAATATCACGTCCGTTCCGGCTTCCGCGAACTGATCGAAGAGCGAGAGCCAAACCAGGTCAGACCGGACCGGGTGCGGACCCGCGATATGGTCGACGTCGACGAAGCGCTGCAGGCGGCCCAACGTCTGCGCGAGCGTGATCGCGATGCGATCGAGACCGAACGGCTGCGCGTCGGCAATCTCGCTCAGGACGCCAAGCGCCGCGACAACGAGAACGATCTCGACGAGCTGGCGGGCCGCAAACCGAGTTTCGCACCGCTGACGATGACGGAACATGAAAAGAATCGGCGGATCGAGCTGAGCGAACAGCTGCATGCGCAATTCCGCGTCCATGGGTCGGAATACCGGTTCAAGGATCAGCCGGGCAAGATCGCGTTCCGTGATGCTGGCGATACCCTCAAGACCGCTTCCAACGATGATCGCGTGGCGCGGGCGATGGCGACGATGGCGGAAGCCAAGGGCTGGAAGACCATTTCGGTTTCCGGTCATCCGGACTTCCGGCGCGAGGTCTGGCTCGAAGCGAGCCTGCGCGGGCTGGAAGTTCGGGGTTACAAGCCGCAGGACCAGGACTTGAAGGATCTGCAGGCGCTACGCGAGCGACAGGAGCGCAACGGGATCGAGCGCGTGCCGGAGCGTTCCAAGCCTGGGCTTGACGCAAATGCGGAGAAATCCCCCGCCAAGGCCCCGGAGAGGGCACAGGAGACCGGGAGGGGACACGAACGGGCCGCGGCAACAGAAAGCGCTACGGAACACGCTCTGAAGGCCTTCACGGGCCTTCTGGTGGCACATGGAGCCGCGCCCTACCGGAACGACCCGAAGGAGAACCAGAGCTATTTCGTCACGCTGGCCACGGCCAAGGGCGACGAAACTGTTTGGGGCAAGGATCTGGCCCGGTCGATCAGGGAAAGCGCGGCACAGCGTGGCGACGCGATCACGATCAGCTACCGTGGCAATGAACCGGTGACGGTAGATGCCGTGAAACGTGACGCCCAAGGCAAAGCCATCGGTCGCGAACCGGTCAATACGCATCGCAACAGCTGGGAGGTCGCGAAGGCGCCCGACAGCGACCGGGCGAAAATCGTCAAGTCTGTCGCCGCGGCCGTAGTCGCCGAAAAGGTGAAAGATCCCGAGGCGAGGCAAATCGCGCTTGACGCGCTCAACGCTCGCATCGACCGTGAAGACAAGGCCGGGCGGCTCCCGCCCGTCCAGGTGCGACCACAGCGCGCCGTCGAAGGATCACGGCGCAGATAAGACCCGGCCGCAGGTCGAGCGTCGAGCGGAGCGCACCCGTTAGCGCATTTGGTGACGGGGATCGCCGATCAAGGCGCATCCCCTGTCACCACCCCTGCCCTTTCCGTTTGGTGACAACTGCAGCGCGTCGACGCGCCGCCGGCGTCACCACCATCTATCTCGGAGACCAACGTGAAGATCCATTCCGCAATACTGGCCGCGGTCATCGCCTCGATGTTGGCCGCATGTGCCTCTGCGCCGAAGCCGCCGAATGTGAGCGGCCGAAAGCGCGTCGACATCAACAGCACCGCCGACGTGCGAGGGCTGGCGCTGCAGGTTTTTCCGGAAGCACCTGCGGCCGTAGAGCCTGCGCACAAGGTCGATGCCGTCGCGCCGGCGTCGAGAACCGTGTCGGTGCATTTCCCCTGGAACAGGTCGACGTTCCAGCCGACTCGACAGCAAGCGGCCGCGCTGAGGTCGCTGCTGGGCGACGGCTATGCACGGATCGAAGTGCGTGGCCGCACCGATGCCGCCCGCCCGAGCGCGGGTGACGAGACGATCGCTGCCAGGCGTGCCGCCGCCGCGCGTGACTGGCTCATCCATCAGGGCGTCCCGGCCCGGGTCATCAGCGTGAACTACGCGTCGGCCGCCGATCCCATCGGCGGCAACAACTATTCGGGAGGTCGCGCGCTCAACAGGCGCGTGGACATCGAAATCATCCGCAAGTGAGCCTTGCGGCAACCACCAAGGAGAATGACTGATGAAGACGGTAATCGGCACCCTGCTCGCGCTCGCGATCGCGATCGCCGGCCTGGCCTCGCCGGCGAAGGCCGAAGGCATGTTCACCGGCGACACCAAACTGGCTTGCGAAGCAATCCTCTGCCTGTCCACCGGGCAGCAGCCGAGCGAATGCGCTCCCTCGATCCGGCGGTATTTCAGCATCGATGCGCGGCGCATTTCGGACACGATCAAAGCGCGCAAGAACTTCCTGAACCTGTGCCCGAGCGCGTCGCAGGACGACAACATGCGGTCGCTCGTCGATTCCATCGCCAACGGCGCCGGTCGCTGCGACGCGGCCGCGCTGAACGCCTCGATGCGCGTGTGGCGTCCTCGGGACGACGATCGCCCGACCTACATCCGCAACACCCTGCCGTCGCACTGCGCCGCCTACGGAAGTCACGGCTACACCGACCACACGAACGGCACAGTCGCCCGCTACGTGGGCGACCCGAACAATGGTGGCTTCTGGGTCGATGCGGCCGACTACGACGCCGCCCTGGCCAGATACAACGCCGAGCTGCGGAACCGCAGCCAGAACACCGGCGGAAATGCCGGCGGCGTTTACTGGCTGGGCGGCGGCCATTGAAGTTTGGTGACGGATCTCGCCGGCGATCGCGCCGCCTGCGTCACCAAACGCAGCACAACCGAAACCCCGGCTTTCGCCGGGGTTTCTTTTTTTGCCCGCCCTGATGGCGCTGTTGCCCAATGACACAAGCTATGAAGAGGCCGGGGTTCCCCGGCCTCTTGGCTCCCTGCTCGCCGGATCAGCTGGCCAGCGGCAACAGGACTTCCGGCATCCAGCCAGCATTTCCGAGCTTGTCCTCGGCGACGCTCGCGAGGGCTGCACGCTTCGCCTTGTCGGCACCGGCCGGCGCATGCTCACCCAGCAGACCAATCAGCGGCCCTTTCTTGAGCTTGCCGAAATAGTTGTCCGCCGTGGGCGTCCAGTGCGCGGCAACACTCGCCCCGAGGTCCGACAGCATGACCCGGCTGCGGCCTCCGTCGTTCCCGACGAACTGGCGCACGTCATCGAAACAGCAGGACGTGCAGTAGGCCAGCAGATCGAGGATTTCGGCCTGATCGGCAGCGAGGCACCAAGCCCATGCCGCGTCGAAGTCGTCCTCCTCCGCACGCCGCCCAGCTTTTCGGCCCACGTTTCGGCGCGCTGCTCCTGCTCGATGTGGATCGGAGATCCCTCCATCGCGGGAACGCGTCGGGTCAGTTCGCGATGGCATGCGGTCGTGCTGATGTGCAGCTGGGAACCGGTCCAGTGACGCGCCAGTGATCCCCAAAGCTGGAACGCCAGCAGGCGCAACGAATAGTCCACATTCTTCGCGAGCGCGTCGCGGATGACGGCACTGCGGATCGCGGTCAGTTCCTGCACAAGCGATTGCGGCTCGGTCTGGTCCGACCCGCCATTGCTGGCAGCACCCAAACCGCCCTCCCCTGCTTCACCGCCTTTCGCGATCTGCTGCGCGGCCTTCTTGTCGCCCGGACGGATCAGGCCATGATGGAACCGCGCCTTGCCGTCATGGCCGAGGCTCACGACGATACCGGTAAGGCGGGCAATGTCGGGATGCTCGCCGCTGCGGGCTTCCGTCAACCGGTCCAGTGCTTCGGAAACTTCCTCCTGCTGCGCATAGAGGGCTTCGCTGGCTTCGTCGTCGTCTTCCTTCTGATAGGCCTGTTCAAGACGCTCATGCTCGGCTTCCAGCCGCGCCCGCTCCGCCGCCTCGGCTTCGGTTTCCGGCCGCAGCACCGACGGCGCACGCGAATAGCCCTGATCGTGGTAAGTCTCGTAATTCAGCACCACGTCCACCCACGCCCCGCCTGCCTTGCTCTGCTCGTCCGCGCCGAGCCTTGCCGCCTTTTCGATGGCGAGCCGTTCCAACAGCCCGGCGTCCAGCAGCACCACTTCCACCTGACCATCGTCCATGTCGTCGCGAGCATTGGCGAAAAGATCGCGATGCACCGCCCCGCCTGCCTTTTCGTAGGCCTTCACCGTGACGAACCTCGCCCGCCGGTCACTCGCCCGCACACTGGCTTGCGACAGTTGGCGGCGGATTTCGTGCGCCCCCGGCACGCGACCCTTGCCAACGATGCTCTCTTGCAACGCATGATCGTCGGTGAGGGTCAGCGCCATGATTTGATCGAGGTCAATTTCGCCTGCCCTGAACCGCTCGAACACCGCCGGAGCCACGGATGCGAGCACTAGACGCCGCTTGACGTATGCCGGTTCGACGCCGAAGAACGCGGCGACCGCATCCGGAGACTTGCCCTGTTCGGTCAGGGCCAGAAATGCCGCGCACTCGTCCGCCGGGTGCATCGCTTCACGCTGCAGGTTTTCGGTAAGGCTGAATTCGACCGCTTCGCTATCGTCCACGACGACGCACGCCACTGCATGGCTCGCGCTCAAAACGCCTTCCGCCACCAGTTCCATCAACGCCTTGAGCCGACGCCCGCCCGCCACCACGCCGAACCCCTCGCCTTCCTTCACGACCACGAGGTTTTGCACCAAGCGGCCAGCCAGCGCCGCAATGCTCGCTTTCAGGTCGGAAACGTCGCCACTCGGTGCCCTGCGCACGTTCCGCGCCGACCAGACCAGATTGGAAACCGGGATGAATACGATCTCCGGGTTAGCCTCGCCCTTGACTGCGTTCTGCTCCGCTCCCACCACGCTCTTAGATGCAAGAGACGGCTTTTCGGATGCCGCCCTGGCGGCCTTCTTCGGGGTCTGCGACTTTTTCGTTTGCGTTGCCATGGTTCCCTCCTTCGGGGTTGGTGTTGATGCCACGCTCTTGAGTGCTTTCGACGTAGCGCCTCGATACGTCCGACCCGGGAAAGCAGGCGGGCAAGGGCTTGAGCGAAGCGCCCCTTGCGCGACTGCGAGGTCGGACGAACGTATGGCGCAGTCGAACGCACGGGCGGGGCAGCCGGCCCGAAGGTGCTATTGGCGTCGAAAAAAGATGGCGCAGCCCGCAATAGGCGCGCTTAGGCGCGGTTCTGGCCCTCGCGGCCGCGTGCGGCCTCTCTTTGCCCTTGGCGCTCCGCAATGGCCGCTCTGGCGGCCTCTACGCGCGCCTCGTGCGCGGTGGTTGGTGCGGGCATAGCTCGCACCAGGTCGACGAGGCTGACGGCAAGCGCGCGATCGTTGGCGGACCCTCTCGCCAGCGCCTTTGCCATCTGCCCATACCCCAGCAGGACGCGCTTGCGCGTCACGCTGATTCTGTCTTGCGCAGGATTGGGATGAGCGCCCTTCCCCATCGCCTCGCGATTCGCTTGGTCTTCCTGCGTACGCGCGACGCGCGATTGACCGCCACGTTCGGCGATTCGGATCAATGCCTGGCGTTGTGCCTTCCGCACGACGCCCCGAGCCTTGCGGGGAGAAGCATTGGCGTCAACGCCTCTGTCGCGAAGCTCTTGGGCGAACTTCACGCGCCAGCGATGCAAATCGCCCTTGCGCGGGTTGAGCCGCGAACCGTCCAAGGCGGTTGCCTTCACCGTCAAATGGACGTGCGGATGTTTCTCGTCGTTGTGAGCGGCGAAACAGTACTGGAAGCCCTGGAACTCATCAGCGGCGAAGGCACGCACAGCCGCCTTGACTTCATCCCGCGGGGTACCCGGAGGCATTGAAAGCATGATGTTGAAAGCCTCGCGCGGCCCGTCGTCGCCGTCGCTGGGAATGGAATGACCGCCATCGCGCCATGTATCGCGAACGCTGCGGACATCCTTCTTGCCGAGATAGGCGAGCCCTTGCTCGTCTTCGAGTTCCACAAGACCGTTGCGCGAGATGTAATCCATGTGCGCCTTGATTTGACGCATGTTTCGCCCGCCCCCGGTGATTTTGACCATGACTTCCGGCGACTTCCGCGCAATCCGTTCAAGGGTTGCGCGCCGACTTTCCCTGGTCGCCGGCCCCGTGGGTTTACCGCGCTTCGCCTTGGAGCCTGTGCCGGGCGCCTTACGGGGCGCTTTGACATGGCGGCCACGCGAATAGATCGGGTCTAGCTCGGCTCCGAATTCGTCAAGCCAATGGTCAATCGACGCGCTCATGCGAGGGGCCAGCGCTCCTGACAGGCGCGCATGAGGGCGGTGACGGCCTCGGTGTGCTGGGCGATGGTGCGCTCAATGTCCGCGACGCGCCTCGCGGGAAAGTCCTGCGCCTTGCGCTCGTTGAGCCTGCGAGCGATCTGGTTGAGGTTCCGACCGATCGCCTGCAGCTGGTAATTGGAGTTCGCGAGGACTTGGACCTCGGCGTCGCCGAACTGAGGTTCACGAGTAAGGGCGGCGCGGATCACGGCCGCAATCCAATCGCGCGGAGTGCGCTTGCCGTCCAGCCTGCGGCGGATGGCGTCCATTTCGGAAGGGATCAAGGTGATTTCGTAACGCCTGCGCGGCTCGGCCTGCGCTGGGGCCTGCGATGCGGCCAAGGGCTGCGAGTCATACGGCGGCCGTGCTGCTTTCAACTGTGCCTGGATGGCTGCGCGGATGGCAGCGCCGGGCTTGAGATTGCGCGCGGCGCAATAGGCCTCCCACGGCTCTTTCAGTTCGCCGAGGTAGAGATTGAGATAGGGGCTGTTCGGCTTCTCAGTGGTCATTGTGGGCCTGTCATACGCACCCGACAGGGTGCCAGAGGAGCGCTGTACGCGCGTACTCTACCGGCCTTCGGCCTATCCTGCAATAGCCCACTACGCGCCTCCGCTCCTTGGAAGGTTCCAAGGAGCTACGCCGCCCCTGCCCTCTTACGAGGCGCAGGGGTGGGCTATTCAGTCTGCGGTCACGCAGACGAGTTAAGCTGCGCCCGTTGGGCGACAGCGGCGGGCGCATCGCGCCTCGCCCATCAGGCGGCGGAAATGAAAAAGGGACAGGCATCGCCTGTCCCTTTTTCGGCCGATTTCTGACGCGCCCTACCCTACGCCGGCTATGGACCCGCCGGCCGGCACTCACGAGAAACGATTCTCGAGCCGATCCGCAAGCCGTGCCGCTCGAACTGACCTTGCGCGAGTTCGAGCGCGTCGGCCGCCGGGCTCACCGAGAAGTGGTAGGTGTCGGTCATCGGCTGCATGTTCGCCTGGGCGAATAGCACGCCGTCTGCGCCGAAAAAGCCAACGGTCAGCGGGAAATGGGTGTCCCGCATCCAGAACACGCGAGGTTCGGCCTTGGGCCAACTAAACAGCAGCCCCGGGCCTGCGTCGTCGCGGTTCGCGAGCCCGGTCGCCTGCGCTGCAACTGTCTTGGCAACCGGGACGGCAGGTAGGATCGCGCCGCCGGAAAAATGCAGGTCGCAGACCTCATCCGGTCCGGCGGCACTAGCGCTTGCTGCCGGAAGCGCTAGCACCAGGGCGAAGGCGGCGAGAACCGCCCTCACCCGTTTTCCTCGCTGAGGCTTTCGATGACGCAGTCCGCGGCGGAGACTTCCGCGTTCTCGCCGTTCTCGTAGCGAATATGCACCAGACCCGTCGAAGTCGGTTTGCGATTCAGCAGGATGGCAGCGCTTCGACCGTCGATGGTCACCAGCAGCAATGGCTTGCGCATCAGCGTCGGGTCGGACGCGACTTTCCCCCTCGGCCAGCTGGTGCGACCTTCCTCGGGAGGTTCGCCGCCCTCACCGCCTTCCCCGTTGTTGCCCCTGCCGTCAGCACTTGCACCCGGCTTTGTCTTGGCCGGTTTGCCTTCGTCCTTAGCCACGGTGGCTGATCCTCCATGGCCGCCATCAGGGCCGGAACCTTGGAACATTCCAAGGTTTCCGCCGCCGGAGATACCGCTGCCGTTCGGCGGCTGCGGCGGTTCTTGGCTCGTACCATTCTTGAGCGAGGTGGAAAGCGCGGACACGGCCGCCCGCGTCACCTCTTCCGCTTGCTCCACCCATGCATCCACTTCGTCGGGGTATTTGCCGTGAAGCGTAGACAGGTCATAGAGAATTTTCGGCGACGTACAGCGGCCGCTCGCATAGAGCGCTTCGATTGCGGCCGGTGGGTCGATCAGGGCCAGATGGTAAGTGATGAACGACGCATCGACTCCGAGTTCCCGGGCTATCTTCGCGTTCCTGTCACCGTCCTTCTTTTTGCGGTTGATGAACAGTGCGAGTTCCATGGGCCGCAGGTCTTCGCGCTGCAGGTTTTCGATAACCTGATCGTAGTCGTCGTGCTGCTGATCGACGAAAGCGGGGATTTCCTCGCGGCCAGCGTCTATCGAAGCACGATAGCGACGCTCGCCGTAGTTCAAGATCCATTTGCCGGGCTTGTCCGGGTGAGGGCGCACCGAAACCGGCGACTTAACGCCGCGCGCCTTCACGGAAGCGACCATTTCGGCCATCTTGACCGGATCGAACGACTTTCGCGGCTGGTTTGGATCGACTTCGATGTCGGCGAGACGGATCATCAAAGGCTCGCCGGCGGCGGTGGCCGGGGTAGGGGGCGCTTCATCGAGCGCAGAAAGGTCGAGCGCCATTATGCAACCTCCATCAGTTGTGCGATTTTGTCGAAGACGGGGCGCATTTCGCGCCAAGCGTCGCGGCCGGACGTTTTGCCGAGCCGCCACACCGGCACGCCGGCCGCTTGCGCCTCGGCGATCGCTGTCGATTTCTTGATTGCAGCGAAGCCGGGCGACATTGCGATGAGGTATTTCGGGGCATCGCCGTGGAAAGGGCGCGGAAGTTGTCGCGCTGGAACGGCGTCGGCTCCACTTTGTTTGGCAAGATGCCGAGGAATTTCAGCTTCTTGTTGAGCGTTGCCTGAATTCGCCGGATGCCGATATTTTCGTGGTTCAACAGGTCGCCGATCCCATCGATGGCCTCCTGGTTGAGTTCGATCGGCGCGAGCACGTAATCGGCGACGACGAGCGGAGACAGTTGGCGGATGTCCGGATTCGGGTTCGTGTCGATGATGCAGACATCGAAACTGTCTGCAACGCGAGCCAGGAACGCCAGAAGATTCGAGGCGTAGGCGTTGTGTTCCGCCGCCTTCTTTTCCATCTTGAGCAAGTCGCCATCGCCCGGGACCAAGACAAATTCAGCGTGCTCGATGTCGGCTTTCGGGTCGGTCAGGAGCTTGCTGCTGGTCGTAGCGGACACGACGCAAAAACCGCCGGTTCTCAACGCTTTGGTGGTGTTGCGCTGGTGGTCGAGGTCGATCACCAGGACGCGCTTGTTCATGGGTTGGTTGATCGGCTGGCTAAAAAAATAAGCCAGTTGACAGGCGACGGCGCTTTTGCCGACGCCGCCCTTCTGATTGGCCAGGACAATCGTTTTCATCCGTTGCTCCGTAGGAAATTGCGAACTGTCGTCTCCGAAGTCGTCACGCCGTTGGTTTTGAGGTAGGCGACGACTTGTGCGAAGGTGTAACCCTTCTCGCGAAGGGTCTGCATGTCGTTGAGAAAAGAGGTGAGGGGGTGCACCGCCAGCTTGGGCTGCTCTTTTTGCATGAATGCTTCGAGCCGCTTCCGCTCGGTCATTCGTTCGGCCATTCGCTCGGCCTTCTCCTTAAACCGCGCCAGAAGCACGCGAGCGTGCTTCGGCGTAACGGCGTGTTTCGCCGCCGTTTCCGGCAGCGAAACACCATCCACGAGAATGTGGCGCGCGATGGCCAGCGATTTTTTGGACCATCGACACGACGCCGCTACAGCTGCGAACTGCACGGCGTCCATCTGTGGCACTGTCCCTTGCGTCATGGTTCAGTTTGCGCCCTGGCGCTCTTGCAGCTCGGCTCGCTTGATCGAACCCGGCGCACCGAATTCGAAATCTTCGACCCGGAAATCGAAGCCATAGACGGTCTCGCCAGTCTTGCTGTCCTGGTAGTCGTTGTTGCGCAACGACCACTGGACGATCAGCTGATCGCCCCTGCGACAGTTTTCGGCGATGGCTTCGCCCTTCTTGTTGAAGGCCACGAACTGGACCCTCACCGCGCGTTCGAGGCTGTTGTTGTTGTCGTCCTTGCCCGCGTACTCGTTGGAAATCAGCGTGAACCTGCAGACGGCGCCAGATGCCGTTCTGCGCAGAGCCGGCGCGTCTGCGAGGCGGCCGGCAAAGGTATTGCTTTGCATGGATTTCTCCGATGGAGCGACGGAATTCGCCGCGAATCAAGTATAACAGAAGGGAAAACAAACAGACAACAACTAGACAACAATCCGGAAAACAGTTTCCGTGGGCTGAGCATCCAAAATCGAGGGGATTTTTCCATCTTCTTCGCCAGTTCACCGCCAATTCGCGCGGGCTGAAAAGCGAGCTGCAAAACCGCAGCGCCGCCCCGAAAAGACAAATCGCACCAAAAGCGCCTGGGAGGCCCTAGGAGCGTGACCGCGCCGGCGGCCGCTTCGCTCCACCTGATGCGCTAGAGCGCCTTCCACGGTCGAATGCGAGCCGATTTGAGCCACTTAAAACTCAACGGTCGCCCCCATTTTTTTCAAAAGCCATTGCGGCGGTTCTGCCGGGCTCGACGTTGGAAGTGTGAGTTCTGGTGGTTGATGGAAGATCAAGTAGTAGACCAGTGCCCGTAGGGCACGCTATTGGAGGCGGCTTGCCGCCGACAGGCCGTCGCCAATGGCGACGGGGCGGAGCGCCGAAGGCGCGGAGGGTAGGTGTTGTTGTGAGCTTCTAGCTGGGGGAGTGGTTGATTGAAGTGCTCTAGCTACAGGTATAGATATAGGTAAATCTGAATCAATATAGGGAGAGTTCACCGCCTGCGCGAAATCCGTTTTTTTTTCAATGCTTTAACGCTCATTTTCGATTCCGGACGCAAGACTGTTTCAGCGTCTGGGCATAAGAGTGTTTCAGCGTCAGTTTCTGTGGACAAGCGTGTTTTCCGCAATGAATCCAAGAGATTGCACACAAGACAATTTCAGCGTGGATAACGTCTTTGATCCACAGGGTTATGCACAGACTTACCCACCGCTTATCGCCATGATTGCGATATGGCAGTGGCTGCCGAGGGACCATGTGAAAGGCCCGGCGGTAGCCGGGCCTGCGGAGGGCAGCGCTTAACAGTATTGACTACGGCCGTCGGCGTAGCATGAAGCGCGGTTTGCCCTTGAGGACGGCGCAGCCTTGATCGAGGAATTCGGCTGCGTTCTCAATCTTCTCTCGTATCTGCTGCGCCTCCGCAGTCAGCGTGTCGAATTGCTTGGCCCTGGCGATGCTCTCCCGCGCTTCCTGGATCTTGTCGTCGTCCGCACCAACGTAGTCGCGGCGTCGCGGTTGGCCGGGCTGCTGTGGGTAGAGCAGATAGAGGTAGCGGGGGGCGCCATTGCCGTCCGGCCGCCACCACTCCGTTGCGTAGATCAGTCCGGCAGCTTTGAGTTTCGCAGTCTGACCTACGAGGTCGACGGCTTGGCCTCAAGCTCTTCGAGCGTTGGCAGCAGGTCATAGATCAGGTTTTGCAGCTCGCCGGTAAGCGAGCCCTGTACCCTCATCTCCTGGGCGAGAGGTCGGGCCATGGCGATTACCGCTCCCGATCCACGACAGCGGCCCTTTCGGTAGGCGAGGGGATCTCCGCGCCGAACGCCACGACCTGAAGCGCAACCTTGTCTTCGATGCTCATCGCGTCGAACTCTTCGGCGGTCATTGTGGCGTCGGTGTCGACGTACTCGATCCAAATATCCCAGCTGGCGGCGATTTCAGCGTAGGTCGGGGTGCTCATGGCTTAGATTCCCAGGGCGAGGCGGCCGGCGTAGTAGACGGCCAGCACCACCGCGCCAGCCAGCAGCAGAAATAGGCCCGCCGCCTGGACATAGACGAACACAGTTCCGACCGCCAACGCGCCACGGATCACACGCGTCGCGAAACCC
Organism: Mesorhizobium sp. J428; assembly: GCF_024699925.1. Taxonomy (NCBI): domain Bacteria; kingdom Pseudomonadati; phylum Pseudomonadota; class Alphaproteobacteria; order Hyphomicrobiales; family Phyllobacteriaceae; genus Mesorhizobium; species Mesorhizobium sp. J428. Next base: position 13,532 of record NZ_JAJOMX010000003.1, on the reverse strand, counting down.
ACCACCAGATCATCGAAGAACTTCATACCTCCTCCTTTGCCGTCGTTTCGGAATGGTGACGACACAACGCCACAATAGCATATTTTGGCGATGTTGTGTCACCACTTATCGGAATGTCAACCCCTCGTTTTTGCGAGGGATTCGAGACCGACCAGCTTCTCACTGCAGACCGCTTTTGCTCCGCTGCTTTGCGAGTTGCCTTAGCCGGAACAGTGGCTCTCTGCCGTCATAGGTCGCGGCTGCAGGCGACCAGGACGGAACCGTCCATCGATTTCCGCTGCTTCGCCGAGAGCCCTGAGCCGTTGCCCGGGGATCAGCCGCGGATCGAGCTGCAGAGCGCAAAGGCGACGCCAGAAGCGCAGCGTAGGCGTTGGCGAAGCTACCTTTGTGCCGGCAGCGACGCGGCTACGATCAGGGCACGCGCCTCGGGACACGGGGATAGAGCGGTGAACGACGAAACCGCATGGGAAATTGCGCCAATAAGGGGTCGGCTCCGGCTGAGGGCGGAATCCTACGTTAAGGGTTTTATCAATGTCCTACGTTTAGCGGCGGCTTCAGGGACCAGATTGCTCACCAATTGCTCACCCGAGCCGATTAATTCGCTCAGCCATGGCTTTGAGGGCGCTTTGCACGATGAGTTGGCTTTGGGGAGCAACGTCTGAAGAGCGAAACAACTCGACCAGGCGCTGCAAATCCGCGCCCCATTGCCGTTTCAGGCTGTCGAGTTGGTCGACGTGACGGGCGAAGTCACCGCAATCCACGGCAGACTGGAAGGCACGTTCGAGATCGGCCGCACTGGCCATCAATGCAGCCAAGCTCCGCTTCAGCTTCTCGGGAAGTTCAGGCAGATCGCGGTAGGGGTGCGTTCCCGCCTCGATCATTTGCTGATTTCTCTCGGACATGGACTCCATCATATCCGCATAGCGATAGAAGCCCGGATAGCGCTGACACAGGTTCGACAGCACCTTGTCCGAAGCCGTGTCGTAAATCTGCTGAAGACCCTGCATATAGCCAAGCATATGATGGACGACCGCCGCTCCTTGAATGCCCTGCTTTTCCAGTTGTCGCATTCGCAGATCGATGGCGGCGGCGATCCGATGGTTTTCTTGTGACATGGAATAGCTTTCTGAATAGGGCTAGAGATTGGTCAGGTCTTCCGGGAACTGACCGCCTCTCTGGACGAATTGGCTCCAGGTTTCCTCGCCACGTTTCGAGACGACCCGGTGTGCAGGATCATCGTCATCAGCCTCAAGCAGGCCAAGACGCATACGAGCGGTGCGACCGTCTTGTCACCGAATTGCTTTTCATAGGTGTGCCCGGGCACGACAAGCATCCATCCCGATGTTCCGCGTTCGGTGATGGCAGGGACAAGGCGTCCGCCTCGGGCGGGCCTGTCGCCGCGCGAAAGCGTGAACAGGCAGATGCTCCAGAACGCGTTTCTTGGACGTGGCGGTATCAACGCCCAATCCATTGGCCCGTTGTCTGGATATTCGATTATGGGAGCGGGCCTGTTTTCGCCGCCGTTGATGCCTTCCCGGTAGGCCCTCTCAAGCGCATTGGCGATTGCGCCCGCCGTATCGACGGACAGACCGTATTTTCGATTGTAGCGGTCTTTCGCAACGATTTCCCGGGCAATTTCCCTGAAGCGCGCCTTGCGATACGGATCGGGCCGAGGCAGTCTTACTGGCTTGGTCATAATGCGGTCTCCACCTGTGGAGCCTCAGAAGACTTGCGGCGCTTGACGATCTCCGCGACGGTATTCTTGCTGATGCCGAGATCGCGAGCGATCCATCGGTAGCTGCGACCTTCGGCGCTCAACGCAATGACCTTCGGTGCGAGCCGATCGGATTTAGGACGTTGTCCAGATTGTCGGCCGAGTTTCTTACCGCGTGCCTTTGCTGCGGCCAGGCCTGATTTCACGCGCTCGCTCAGAAGATCGCGCTCGAACTGAGCGATGCCGGCGAGCAGGGTCGCCATCATGCGGCCGTGCGGTGTGTCGAGTTCGAAGGTCATGCCGCTCATGGCGACAACCGAGACCTTCCAGCCGGCCAGTTTGTCGAGTGTGTTCAGCAGGTCTTGTGTGGAACGGCCCCAACGCGACAGTTCCGTCACGAGGACGGCATCGATTTGCCTGGCCTGGGCCAGATCGATGATCCGGTTGCGGGCAGTCCGGTTTGCCGATGCTCCGGAGGCGGTTTCCTTGAAGACGCCGAGGACTTCATAGTCGCCGCGCTCCGCGAACGCGGTCAGTTCATCGACCTGCCGCTCACAGGACTGGTCGGCGGTCGAAACGCGGCAGTAGATGGCGGCGCGCTGTCCCAATAGAACCCCTTTGGATTTTGCCCTTGCAAGCCGTTGATTTTGCTGGTCCGATTTTTGTCCAAAACAGACTAATGTTCAAGAGGGACGATTGTTTATGCCTCGACGCCAAATTCTGACCGAGCGACAGCGCTCCGCACTCTTTGATCTGCCGACGGACGAAGCGTCACTGTTGCGGCACTACATTTTGTCCGATGACGATCTCACCCATATTCGGGAGCGACGCCGAGCGCGCAATCGTTTCGGCTTTGCCCTGCAACTGTGTGCCCTGCGCTATCCCGGTCGGCTGCTGTCCCCTGGAGAGCTTATCCCGCAAGAGCTGTCCCGGTTTCTGGCAGCGCAGCTTGGGCTGAGCGTCGGGGACCTGGCCGAATACGCGGCGCGGGAGGAAACACGCCATGAGCATCTGGCCGCGTTGCGTACGATCTACAGCTACAGGAGCTTTGCCGGTCGTGGCGCCCAGGAACTGCGGGACTGGCTTGCCACTCAAGCCGAAGACGCGCGTTCAAACGAGGACCTCGTGCGCCGGTTTGTCGAACGATGCCGCCAAACCCAGATCATTCTTCCGGCAATCACGACGATCGAGCGGTTGTGCGCCGATGCTCTGGTGGAAGCCGAGCGCCGGATCGAGATGAGGATTGCCGAGCGTCTTGATCAACCCATGCGTGACCAGCTCAACGCGCTGCTGACGGAAATGGTCGAGGGCAACATCAGCCGCTTCATCTGGTTGCGCAAAATCGAGACCGGCGACAATTCGGCCATGGCCAATCGTTTGCTCGACAGGCTCGAATTCCTGCAAAACCTCGCTCTCGACCCACAGGTGCTGGCCGGTGTTCCGCCACACCGGGTTGCTCGGCTCCGCCGACAGGGTGAGCGGTATTTCACCGATGGTTTGCGCGATATTGGCACAGACAGGCGTCTGGCTACACTCGCTGTCTGCGCGGTGGAATGGGCCGCCGCGACCGCCGATGCCATTGTCGAAACCCATGATCGAATCGTCGGCAAAACCTGGCAGGAAGCCAAACGGCTCTGCGACGGACGAGCCGCAGATGCCAGGACCGCCGTAACCGATACCTTGCGGGCCTTTTCCGGTCTCGGCATGGTGATGCTCGAAGCGCGAGACGACGGCACCTCCCTGGAAGCGGCGATCGCCACATCACCAGGCTGGACGGAACTGGAGAAACTGGTCGCCACTGCCTCGCAACTCACCGATACACTTGCCGCCGATCCGCTGGCCCATGTCACGCAAGGTTTTCATCGCTTCCGGCGTTATGCGCCGCGTATGCTGCGCAGGCTGGATATCAAGGCGGCCGCCGTGGCCACGCCGCTCATGGAGGCGATTGCCCTGGTCAGGGGAAAATGCGATCCACCGTCACTGCCTACAGCTTTTTTGCGATCGACCTCCAAATGGAACCGGCATCTCAAAACGCAAGACGAAGGCGACAATCGTTTGTGGGAGGTGGCGGTCCTGTTTCACTTGCGCGACGCATTCCGCTCCGGCGATGTCTGGCTTGCGCACTCACGCCGCTATGCCGATCTCAAACAGGCACTGGTGCCGATGGCGGCCGCCCAGGCCACGGCAAGATTGGCGGTTCCATTCGAAGCCGAGGCGTGGCTTGCCGATCGCAAGGCCAGAATGTCGGACGGGCTGAAACGCCTGGCGAAAGCTGCCCGAACCGGGACCCTTCCGCTCGGCAGCATCGAGGACGGTGTCCTGCACATGGAACGCCTGACAGCAGTGGCGCCCAAGGATGCCGACGAGCTGATCCTCGATCTTTACCGGCGTATGCCGGAGGTGCGCATAACCGACATTCTACTGGATGTTGAAGCGGCGACGGGGTTTGCCGATGCCTTCACCCATCTTCGCACCGGCGCACCCTGTCAGGACAAAATCGGTTTGCTGAATGTGATGCTTGCCGAAGGCCTCAACTTCGGACTGAGAAAGATGGCCGAGGCTTCAAATACCCATGACTACTGGCAATTGTCGCGCCTGTCGCGCTGGCATGTCGACAGCGACGCCATCGACCAGGCTCTCGCCATGGTCGTCGCGGCCCAGGGGCGTTTGCCCATGGCCCAATTCTGGGGAATGGGCACTTCGGCTTCCAGCGACGGTCAGTTCTTCCCGACCGCCCGACAGGGCGAGGCGATGAATCTCGTCAACGCCAAATACGGCAACGATCCCGGCCTGAAAGCCTATACGCACCTGTCAGATCAGTTTGCCCCTTTCGCAACCCAGCTCATTCCGGCAACCGTCAGCGAGGCACCTTACATTCTCGACGGACTGCTCATGAACGAGGCCGGCCAACGCGCACGGGAGCAATATGCCGATACCGGCGGCTTCACCGATCATGTCTTCGCCACCGCCTCGATCCTCGGCTACCGCTTCATCCCCCATATCCGGGATTTGCCATCGAAGCGCCTTTATGTGTTCAACCCCGCCGGGACACCGAGCGAGTTGCGCGGCCTGGTCGGCGGCAGGGTCAGGGAAGACTTGATCGTCTCGAACTGGCCCGACATCCTGCGCAGCGCCGCGACCATGGTCGCCGGCATCATGCCGCCGAGTCAGTTGCTGCGAAAATTCGCATCCTATCCGCGCCAGCACGATCTCGCGCTCGCCCTTCGTGAGGTTGGCCGCATTGAGCGTACGCTCTTCATCATAGAATGGATCCTCGATGCCGACATGCAGCGGCGGGCTCGTATCGGCCTCAACAAGGGCGAGGCGCATCACGCGCTCAAGAATGCCTTGCGCATCGGCCGGCAAGGCGAAATCCGCGACCGAACGACTGAGGGCCAGCACTATCGCCTCGCCGCCCTCAACCTGCTTGCCGCCATCATCATCTACTGGAACACGGTGCATCTTGGTCAGGCCGTCGCGCAACGTAGCAATGCCGGCCTCCCCGTACCGCTAGAATTGCTCTCCCATATCTCGCCGCTTGGATGGGCGCACATCCTGCTGACCGGCGAATACAGATGGCCAAAAAATGGCAGCAGGCAATCTATTTTGGGGAGGTGAACAAGATCTGGAAAAGCTCCTCCGCTCGCTTCAACCCTTCATCCGTCAGAACGACAGATTTCGCCTTATTGACCGGATCGGCAATCAGCCCCTTGCGGTGCAACCGATCCAACGCATCCCAGTCATGCCCCCTCCAGGCTCGCCGCTCGTCATGCACCGTCAGCCACAGCAGCCCCAAAACCGCATCATCAATTCTATCGATATCAACGTCATCCATGCCGCCAAAACTACCACAAAGCGCTCAAAATCACTCGCTTGCTATCCAATTCAGACCAGAAATCCCTTAACGTAGGATTCCGCCCTCAGCCGGAGCCGACCCGCACATGGCCGTCCTTATGTTCGTGGATCTGATCGCGGGTCGGCCGCACTGCGGCCCCGGCGTGGTGAACTTCGGCCCGCATCGGCTGCGTAATAAGCCACCCGTGGCGGGTAGGATGCCGGTAGATTTTCGACGTGGCATCGATGAAATTCATGCGGGCAGCCTGTTGTAAGGACCGTTTATGTGACGCACGAGCCGGCCATCTCTGCCGTAGCGGCCGTTTCTACGAGAGAAACGAAGCGCGTCGCCAAACCGGCACGCGCATTCATACACGCGGCAAGGGATGTGATAGGCGAGCGACGACATCTCGCCGTCCAGCAGCGCCCTCTCAAAACCACGGACGAGCCGTGCGGCTCGGTATTGGGAGCGCCAGTGGGCGCGGATAGTGTTTGTCTGCATGTCCTGCTCCCTGTTGGCGTGAGCCAATTATAGCAGGAAGCGCGGCGCGTGTTATTACAATGAACATACATTGTAATAACAGCCGATGAGCGGTATCCTCCACTCAGTGCCGATTCTCAGGAGAATGTAATGTCCGAAGTGTCAGAAGTCACCATCACGTTCCGCGTTCCGCGCGATCTTAAGGATGGTTTCGCCAAGATCGCCAAGAACAACCATCGGAATTCGTCCCTGCTCTTGCGCGATTTCATGCGCGAAACGGTCGAATCCGGCGGCCGAAATGTCGCTCCGCTCACCGATGCTCAGCAACTGGAAAGAGCGCGGGCGGTTGCCTACGGTCAGGCCTCGGCCGCGCTTGAAGGCTTCCCCGTCTCTCCCGAAGCGGCAGACCTCGGCAAGCGCTTTGTCTCTGGCCAGATCGAGTTGAGCGAATTCGCGGCCGCCAGCCACGGTGCCGGCCGTGGCCGCTGAAACCGAGCGGTCGGAGCTTCGCGAACGCCTTGAGGGTTTTCATACCTCCAAGCGGCTGACCGAGCTTTACCTCTCGCCTGTCGGGGGAAACTTCGACAGCGCGCATCTGCGCGAAATCAATCGCCGGATCTTCCAGGACTTGCCCGCGGCCGGATTTCCCGAAGTGAAGCCCGGCCAGTTCCGCGAGCCGGCTCCGGCAGGCATGGATTGGGTGAAGCATCGGCAGCTGGACGGGCTGAATGTTATCTCCCACGTCGCCTACTCGCCGATGGACAACGCCTCGATCGCGCGTCTCGACGACGCCCTGCAGCAGATCGACGTTGCCAAGCTGTCGCGCCTCAAGACAACACCCTTCGTCCGCGCCATCGGACGCCTTTATTCCGAACTCGACTACATCCATCCGTTTCCGGATGGAAACAGCCGCACGCTTCGCGAATTTACCCGCGAGCTGGCCGAGGCCTGCGGCTACAACATCGACTGGACCCGCTTTGCGGCCCATCCGAACGGACGCAACCTGCTCTACGTCGGCCGAGACCTGGCTGTGAACGAACTGGCGATGCCGCATCTGCGCAACGACCAGACGCGGCGCAGCGTGGCATTCACTCAGGACCAGCTTGCGGGGAACCGCGACCTTACCGACCTGCTGCGCGATGCCGTGCTGCCGGGCCGCGCTATCGCCTTCCGGAAGCTGCGCGAGCCTGCAGCTCTTGCCGCCTTTCCGGAACTCGCAACCGCCTTCGAGACAATGCACAAGGCCGAGGCCTTCAGCCGCGAGAAATATGCAGACGATGCCGGACAGCGGCGCGAATTCATGGACGCCGTGCGTAAGACGGTCCTTGAACGCCTGGACGCCGGACACACGAATGATTTCGGGATGAAGAAGAACAGGCCGCAGGAGGCGGAACGCGTCCGTTCCCCTCCTTCGGGAGAACGCGACAGATAAGAAAAAGCCGACAGGTCGCACAACCTGCCGGCTTTGGCCACCATCGAGTGATTGAGGACTGCAATGATGACGAAAAACCACTCTAGCACAGGTGATTTAGACCGATCCAGTTACGTTGACCCGCACGCCGAGGAACGCAATCGGTATTACCGCGAAATGATCGCGGAAGGGTTTCTGCCGGAGGACGCCCGGATGATCGCTGACAAAACGAATTACAACATGCGGACGAGGCAATCGCCCGAAGCACGAGAGCGAGAGCCGGTCGCCATCGGCGACTTCTTCGGCCATGTGCCGAAACCCAAGCCCACTTCAAAGCGCACGCAGACCAAGATCGACGCGCAGATCGCTATCGACGCCCGTGCCGACGCGGCCGACAAACCGAAACCGCGCAAGCGTGTCGCCGAGAAACCGGTTGTAGCTGTCTACGACTACAACCGCTACGAAGACCTGCCAGCGCGTGTCCGCGACCTGATCGAGGCGTATCTCGCCATCGAGAAGACCGACGCCAAGGCCGCCGGCTCCCTCGGTTTTATGACCCGGGCCCTCGCCATTGCCACCCTGCCGCACAAACGCGTGCAGGATCACCGGTTCATGCGCAAAAACGGCGATTTCACCCTAACCATGCTGACAGCGCATCCCGATGGCCTCCCTATGGCACCCTGCCCCGCCTGTTGCTGACCTGGGTATGTTCGGAGGCGGTTCGCACGGGCGAGCCCGTCCTATCCCTCGGCCCGACGCTCGCCGCGTACCTGCGGGAGCTGGGCCTCAAGAACACGGGCGGCGCCCGTGGCGACATTACGCGGCTCAAGCACGCAATGACGACGCTATTCAGCTCGATCATTTCCTGCCGTTACGAGGGCCGCGACTCCTGGGCACTGCAGAACGTGCTGCTTGCCGATCGCGTCGAATGGTGGCAACCGCAGGACCGCGAAGATGCGGGCGCTTGGCAATCGAAATTGCACCTGTCGCGCCCATTTTTTAAAGAGTGCGTCGATCACCCGGTTCCGGTCAATCTGGTCGCGATGAAAGCACTGCGCCATTCGCCGCTGGCGCTCGACATCTATGTCTGGATGACGCACCGCATGTCATATCTGTCCAAGCGCACTGTGATCCCGTGGTTCTCGCTCAGCGCGCAGTTCGGCGCTTCCTACGCTCAGAATGATCAGGGCCTGCGGGACTTCAAGCGCGCATTCCTGCGCGAGTTGAAACACGTCGTCACCATCTATACCGAAGCCCGAATTTCCACATCGGAACACGGCTTGGTGCTGTATCCCAGCCCGACCCACGTCCCGCCGAGAATCACGAAACAGCAAGCCATTTTGCCATTCCTCGACTAACCGTTGGTGACGGTCGCGGCGCGATCGCCGGCGAGATCCGTCACCAACAGCACCGCGCCGCCTCCGGGCGGCCGTTTTGTTTCTTGGTGACCGGCGCAGCGCCTCGATGCGCTACAACTGTCACCATGGCGCTTGACAGCGCGGACGGCGCGCATCCGCAAGACAGAATCAGCGCTACATTTCCAGTCGCTTATTCGGGTCGGCTCCGGCTGAGGGCGGAATCCTACGTTAAGGGATTTCTGGTCTGAATTGGATAGCAAGCGAGTGATTTTGAGCGCTTTGTGGTAGTTTTGGCGGCATGGATGACGTTGATATCGATAGAATTGATGATGCGGTTTTGGGGCTGCTGTGGCTGACGGTGCATGACGAGCGGCGAGCCTGGAGGGGGCATGACTGGGATGCGTTGGATCGGTTGCACCGCAAGGGGCTGATTGCCGATCCGGTCAATAAGGCGAAATCTGTCGTTCTGACGGATGAAGGGTTGAAGCGAGCGGAGGAGCTTTTCCAGATCTTGTTCACCTCCCCAAAATAGATTGCCTGCTGCCATTTTTTGGCCATCTGTATTCGCCGGTCAGCAGGATGTGCGCCCATCCAAGCGGCGAGATATGGGAGAGCAATTCTAGCGGTACGGGGAGGCCGGCATTGCTACGTTGCGCGACGGCCTGACCAAGATGCACCGTGTTCCAGTAGATGATGATGGCGGCAAGCAGGTTGAGGGCGGCGAGGCGATAGTGCTGGCCCTCAGTCGTTCGGTCGCGGATTTCGCCTTGCCGGCCGATGCGCAAGGCATTCTTGAGCGCGTGATGCGCCTCGCCCTTGTTGAGGCCGATACGAGCCCGCCGCTGCATGTCGGCATCGAGGATCCATTCTATGATGAAGAGCGTACGCTCAATGCGGCCAACCTCACGAAGGGCGAGCGCGAGATCGTGCTGGCGCGGATAGGATGCGAATTTTCGCAGCAACTGACTCGGCGGCATGATGCCGGCGACCATGGTCGCGGCGCTGCGCAGGATGTCGGGCCAGTTCGAGACGATCAAGTCTTCCCTGACCCTGCCGCCGACCAGGCCGCGCAACTCGCTCGGTGTCCCGGCGGGGTTGAACACATAAAGGCGCTTCGATGGCAAATCCCGGATATGGGGGATGAAGCGGTAGCCGAGGATCGAGGCGGTGGCGAAGACATGATCGGTGAAGCCGCCGGTATCGGCATATTGCTCCATACGCGTTGGCCGGCCTCGTTCATGAGCAGTCCGTCGAGAATGTAAGGTGCCTCGCTGACGGTTGCCGGAATGAGCTGGGTTGCGAAAGGGGCAAACTGATCTGACAGGTGCGTATAGGCTTTCAGGCCGGGATCGTTGCCGTATTTGGCGTTGACGAGATTCATCGCCTCGCCCTGTCGGGCGGTCGGGAAGAACTGACCGTCGCTGGAAGCCGAAGTGCCCATTCCCCAGAATTGGGCCATGGGCAAACGCCCCTGGGCCGCGACGACCATGGCGAGAGCCTGGTCGATGGCGTCGCTGTCGACATGCCAGCGCGACAGGCGCGACAATTGCCAGTAGTCATGGGTATTTGAAGCCTCGGCCATCTTTCTCAGTCCGAAGTTGAGGGCCTTCGGCAAGCATCACATTCAGCAAACCGATTTTGTCCTGACAGGGTGCGCCGGTGCGAAGATGGGTGAAGGCATCGGCAAACCCCGTCGCCGCTTCAACATCCAGTAGAATGTCGGTTATGCGCACCTCCGGCATACGCCGGTAAAGATCGAGGATCAGCTCGTCGGCATCCTTGGGCGCCACTGCTGTCAGGCGTTCCATGTGCAGGACACCGTCCTCGATGCTGCCGAGCGGAAGGGTCCCGGTTCGGGCAGCTTTCGCCAGGCGTTTCAGCCCGTCCGACATTCTGGCCTTGCGATCGGCAAGCCACGCCTCGGCTTCGAATGGAACCGCCAATCTTGCCGTGGCCTGGGCGGCCGCCATCGGCACCAGTGCCTGTTTGAGATCGGCATAGCGGCGTGAGTGCGCAAGCCAGACATCGCCGGAGCGGAATGCGTCGCGCAAGTGAAACAGGACCGCCACCTCCCACAAACGATTGTCGCCTTCGTCTTGCGTTTTGAGATGCCGGTTCCATTTGGAGGTCGATCGCAAAAAAGCTGTAGGCAGTGACGGTGGATCGCATTTTCCCCTGACCAGGGCAATCGCCTCCATGAGCGGCGTGGCCACGGCGGCCGCCTTGATATCCAGCCTGCGCAGCATACGCGGCGCATAACGCCGGAAGCGATGAAAACCTTGCGTGACATGGGCCAGCGGATCGGCGGCAAGTGTATCGGTGAGTTGCGAGGCAGTGGCGACCAGTTTCTCCAGTTCCGTCCAGCCTGGTGATGTGGCGATCGCCGCTTCCAGGGAGGTGCCGTCGTCTCGCGCTTCGAGCATCACCATGCCGAGACCGGAAAAGGCCCGCAAGGTATCGGTTACGGCGGTCCTGGCATCTGCGGCTCGTCCGTCGCAGAGCCGTTTGGCTTCCTGCCAGGTTTTGCCGACGATCTGATCATGGGTTTCGACAATGGCATCGGCGGTCGCGGCGGCCCATTCCACCGCGCAGACAGCGAGTGTAGCCAGACGCCTGTCTGTGCCAATATCGCGCAAACCATCGGTGAAATACCGCTCACCCTGTCGGCGGAGCCGAGCAACCCGGTGTGGCGGAACACCGGCCAGCACCTGTGGGTCGAGAGCGAGGTTTTGCAGGAATTCGAGCCTGTCGAGCAAACGATTGGCCATGGCCGAATTGTCGCCGGTCTCGATTTTGCGCAACCAGATGAAGCGGCTGATGTTGCCCTCGACCATTTCCGTCAGCAGCGCGTTGAGCTGGTCACGCATGGGTTGATCAAGACGCTCGGCAATCCTCATCTCGATCCGGCGCTCGGCTTCCACCAGAGCATCGGCGCACAACCGCTCGATCGTCGTGATTGCCGGAAGAATGATCTGGGTTTGGCGGCATCGTTCGACAAACCGGCGCACGAGGTCCTCGTTTGAACGCGCGTCTTCGGCTTGAGTGGCAAGCCAGTCCCGCAGTTCCTGGGCGCCACGACCGGCAAAGCTCCTGTAGCTGTAGATCGTACGCAACGCGGCCAGATGCTCATGGCGTGTTTCCCGCGCCGCGTATTCGGCCAGGTCCCCGACGCTCAGCCCAGCTGCGCTGCCAGAAACCGGGACAGCTCTTGCGGGATAAGCTCTCCAGGGGACAGCAGCCGACCGGGATAGCGCAGGGCACACAGTTGCAGGGCAAAGCCGAAACGATTGCGCGCTCGGCGTCGCTCCCGAATATGGGTGAGATCGTCATCGGACAAAATGTAGTGCCGCAACAGTGACGCTTCGTCCGTCGGCAGATCAAAGAGTGCGGAGCGCTGTCGCTCGGTCAGAATTTGGCGTCGAGGCATAAACAATCGTCCCTCTTGAACATTAGTCTGTTTTGGACAAAAATCGGACCAGCAAAATCAACGGCTTGCAAGGGCAAAATCCAAAGGGGTTCTATTGGGACAGCGCGCCGCCATCTACTGCCGCGTTTCGACCGCCGACCAGTCCTGTGAGCGGCAGGTCGATGAACTGACCGCGTTCGCGGAGCGCGGCGATCATGAAGTCCTCGGCGTCTTCAAGGAAACCGCCTCCGAGCATCGGCAAACCGGACTGCCCGCAACCGGATCATCGATCTGGCCCAGGCCAGGCAAATCGATGCCGTCCTCGTGACGGAACTGTCGCGTTGGGGCCGTTCCACACAAGACCTGCTGAACACACTCGACAAACTGGCCGGCTGGAAGGTCTCGGTTGTCGCCATGAGCGGCATGACCTTCGAACTCGACACACGCACGGCCGCATGATGGCGACCCTGCTCGCCGGCATCGCTCAGTTCGAGCGCGATCTTCTGAGCGAGCGCGTGAAATCAGGCCTGGCCGCAGCAAAGGCACGCGGTAAGAAACTCGGCCGACAATCTGGACAACGTCCTAAATCCGATCGGCTCGCACCGAAGGTCATTGCGTTGAGCGCCGAAGGTCGCAGCTACCGATGGATCGCTCGCGATCTCGGCATCAGCAAGAATACCGTCGCGGAGATCGTCAAGCGCCGCAAGTCTTCTGAGGCTCCACAGGTGGAGACCGCATTATGACCAAGCCAGTAAGACTGCCTCGGCCCGATCCGTATCGCAAGGCGCGCTTCAGGGAAATTGCCCGGGAAATCGTTGCGAAAGACCGCTACAATCGAAAATACGGTCTGTCCGTCGATACGGCGGGCGCAATCGCCAATGCGCTTGAGAGGGCCTACCGGGAAGGCATCAACGGCGGCGAAAACAGGCCCGCTCCCATAATCGAATATCCAGACAACGGGCCAATGGATTGGGCGTTGATACCGCCACGTCCAAGAAAACGCGTTCGAGCATCTGCCTGTTCACGCTTTCGCGCGGCGACAGGCCCGCCCGAGGCGGACGCCTTGTCCCTGCCATCACCGAACGCGGAACATCGGGATGGATGCTTGTCGTGCCCGGGCACACCTATGAAAAGCAATTCGGTGACAAGACGGTCGCACCGTCGTATGTCTTGGCCTGCTTGAGGCTGATGACGATGATCCTGCACACCGGGTCGTCTCCTGAAACGTGGCGAGGAAACCTGGAGCCAATTCGTCCAGAGAGGCGGCCAGTTCCCGGAAGACCTGACCAATCTCTAGCCCTATTCAGAAAGCTATTCCATGTCACAAG
>NZ_JAJOMX010000002.1 GCF_024699925.1 Mesorhizobium sp. J428 | reverse complement strand
CGCACCGGCGCACCCTGTCAGGACAAAATCGGTTTGCTGAATGTGATGCTTGCCGAAGGCCTCAACTTCGGACTGAGAAAGATGGCCGAGGCTTCAAATACCCATGACTACTGGCAATTGTCGCGCCTGTCGCGCTGGCATGTCGACAGCGACGCCATCGACCAGGCTCTCGCCATGGTCGTCGCGGCCCAGGGGCGTTTGCCCATGGCCCAACTCCGGGGAATGGGCACTTCGGCTTCCAGCGACGGTCAGTTCTTCCCGACCGCCCGACAGGGCGAGGCGATGAATCTCGTCAACGCCAAATACGGCAACGATCCCGGCCTGAAAGCCTATACGCACCTGTCAGATCAGTTTGCCCTTTCGCAACCCAGCTCATTCCGGCAACCGTCAGCGAGGCACCTTACATTCTCGACGGACTGCTCATGAACGAGGCCGGCCAACGCGCATGGGAGCAATATGCCGATACCGGCGGCTTCACCGATCATGTCTTCGCCACCGCCTCGATCCTCGGCTACCGCTTCATCCCCCATATCCGGATTTGCCATCGAAGCGCCTTTATGTGTTCAACCCCGCCGGGACACCGAGCGAGTTGCGCGGCCTGGTCGGCGGCAGGGTCAGGGAAGACTTGATCGTCTCGAACTGGCCCGACATCCTGCGCAGCGCCGCGACCATGGTCGCCGGCATCATGCCGCCGAGTCAGTTGCCGCGAAAATTCGCATCCTATCCGCGCCAGCACGATCTCGCGCTCGCCCTTCGTGAGGTTGGCCGCATTGAGCGTACGCTCTTCATCATAGAATGGATCCTCGATGCCGACATGCAGCGGCGGGCTCGTATCGGCCTCAACAAGGGCGAGGCGCATCACGCGCTCAAGAATGCCTTGCGCATCGGCCGGCAAGGCGAAATCCGCGACCGAACGACTGAGGGCCAGCACTATCGCCTCGCCGCCCTCAACCTGCTTGCCGCCATCATCATCTACTGGAACACGGTGCATCTTGGTCAGGCCGTCGCGCAACGTAGCAATGCCGGCCTCCCCGTACCGCTAGAATTGCTCTCCCATATCTCGCCGCTTGGATGGGCGCACATCCTGCTGACCGGCGAATACAGATGGCCAAAAAATGGCAGCAGGCAATCTATTTTGGGGAGGTGAACAAGATCTGGAAAAGCTCCTCCGCTCGCTTCAACCCTTCATCCGTCAGAACGACAGATTTCGCCTTATTGACCGGATCGGCAATCAGCCCCTTGCGGTGCAACCGATCCAACGCATCCCAGTCATGCCCCCTCCAGGCTCGCCGCTCGTCATGCACCGTCAGCCACAGCAGCCCCAAAACCGCATCATCAATTCTATCGATATCAACGTCATCCATGCCGCCAAAACTACCACAAAGCGCTCAAAATCACTCGCTTGCTATCCAATTCAGACCAGAAATCCCTTAACGTAGGATTCCGCCCTCAGCCGGAGCCGACCCGAATAAGCGACTGGAAATGTAGCGCTGATTCTGTCTTGCGGATGCGCGCCGTCCGCGCTGTCAAGCGCCATGGTGACAGTTGTAGCGCATCGAGGCGCTGCGCCGGTCACCAAGAAACAAAACGGCCGCCCGGAGGCGGCCGCGGTGCTGTTGGTGACGGATCTCGCCGGCGATCGCGCCGCGACCGTCACCAACGGTTAGTCGAGGAATGGCAAAATGGCTTGCTGTTTCGTGATTCTCGGCGGGACGTGGGTCGGGCTGGGATACAGCACCAAGCCGTGTTCCGATGTGGAAATTCGGGCTTCGGTATAGATGGTGACGACGTGTTTCAACTCGCGCAGGAATGCGCGCTTGAAGTCCCGCAGGCCCTGATCATTCTGAGCGTAGGAAGCGCCGAACTGCGCGCTGAGCGAGAACCACGGGATCACAGTGCGCTTGGACAGATATGACATGCGGTGCGTCATCCAGACATAGATGTCGAGCGCCAGCGGCGAATGGCGCAGTGCTTTCATCGCGACCAGATTGACCGGAACCGGGTGATCGACGCACTCTTTAAAAAATGGGCGCGACAGGTGCAATTTCGATTGCCAAGCGCCCGCATCTTCGCGGTCCTGCGGTTGCCACCATTCGACGCGATCGGCAAGCAGCACGTTCTGCAGTGCCCAGGAGTCGCGGCCCTCGTAACGGCAGGAAATGATCGAGCTGAATAGCGTCGTCATTGCGTGCTTGAGCCGCGTAATGTCGCCACGGGCGCCGCCCGTGTTCTTGAGGCCCAGCTCCCGCAGGTACGCGGCGAGCGTCGGGCCGAGGGATAGGACGGGCTCGCCCGTGCGAACCGCCTCCGAACATACCCAGGTCAGCAACAGGCGGGGCAGGGTGCCATAGGGGAGGCCATCGGGATGCGCTGTCAGCATGGTTAGGGTGAAATCGCCGTTTTTGCGCATGAACCGGTGATCCTGCACGCGTTTGTGCGGCAGGGTGGCAATGGCGAGGGCCCGGGTCATAAAACCGAGGGAGCCGGCGGCCTTGGCGTCGGTCTTCTCGATGGCGAGATACGCCTCGATCAGGTCGCGGACACGCGCTGGCAGGTCTTCGTAGCGGTTGTAGTCGTAGACAGCTACAACCGGTTTCTCGGCGACACGCTTGCGCGGTTTCGGTTTGTCGGCCGCGTCGGCACGGGCGTCGATAGCGATCTGCGCGTCGATCTTGGTCTGCGTGCGCTTTGAAGTGGGCTTGGGTTTCGGCACATGGCCGAAGAAGTCGCCGATGGCGACCGGCTCTCGCTCTCGTGCTTCGGGCGATTGCCTCGTCCGCATGTTGTAATTCGTTTTGTCAGCGATCATCCGGGCGTCCTCCGGCAGAAACCCTTCCGCGATCATTTCGCGGTAATACCGATTGCGTTCCTCGGCGTGCGGGTCAACGTAACTGGATCGGTCTAGAAACACCTGTGCTAGAGTGGTTTTTCGTCATCATTGCAGTCCTCAATCACTCGATGGTGGCCAAAGCCGGCAGGTTGTGCGACCTGTCGGCTTTTTCTTATCTGTCGCGTTCTCCCGAAGGAGGGGAACGGACGCGTTCCGCCTCCTGCGGCCTGTTCTTCTTCATCCCGAAATCATTCGTGTGTCCGGCGTCCAGGCGTTCAAGGACCGTCTTACGCACGGCGTCCATGAATTCGCGCCGCTGTCCGGCATCGTCTGCATATTTCTCGCGGCTGAAGGCCTCGGCCTTGTGCATTGTCTCGAAGGCGGTTGCGAGTTCCGGAAAGGCGGCAAGAGCTGCAGGCTCGCGCAGCTTCCGGAAGGCGATAGCGCGGCCCGGCAGCACGGCATCGCGCAGCAGGTCGGTAAGGTCGCGGTTCCCCGCAAGCTGGTCCTGAGTGAATGCCACGCTGCGCCGCGTCTGGTCGTTGCGCAGATGCGGCATCGCCAGTTCGTTCACAGCCAGGTCTCGGCCGACGTAGAGCAGGTTGCGTCCGTTCGGATGGGCCGCAAAGCGGGTCCAGTCGATGTTGTAGCCGCAGGCCTCGGCCAGCTCGCGGGTAAATTCGCGAAGCGTGCGGCTGTTTCCATCCGGAAACGGATGGATGTAGTCGAGTTCGGAATAAAGGCGTCCGATGGCGCGGACGAAGGGTGTTGTCTTGAGGCGCGACAGCTTGGCAACGTCGATCTGCTGCAGGGCGTCGTCGAGACGCGCGATCGAGGCGTTGTCCATCGGCGAGTAGGCGACGTGGGAGATAACATTCAGCCCGTCCAGCTGCCGATGCTTCACCCAATCCATGCCTGCCGGAGCCGGCTCGCGGAACTGGCCGGGCTTCACTTCGGGAAATCCGGCCGCGGGCAAGTCCTGGAAGATCCGGCGATTGATTTCGCGCAGATGCGCGCTGTCGAAGTTTCCCCCGACAGGCGAGAGGTAAAGCTCGGTCAGCCGCTTGGAGGTATGAAAACCCTCAAGGCGTTCGCGAAGCTCCGACCGCTCGGTTTCAGCGGCCACGGCCGGCACCGTGGCTGGCGGCCGCGAATTCGCTCAACTCGATCTGGCCAGAGACAAAGCGCTTGCCGAGGTCTGCCGCTTCGGGAGAGACGGGGAAGCCTTCAAGCGCGGCCGAGGCCTGACCGTAGGCAACCGCCCGCGCTCTTTCCAGTTGCTGAGCATCGGTGAGCGGAGCGACATTTCGGCCGCCGGATTCGACCGTTTCGCGCATGAAATCGCGCAAGAGCAGGGACGAATTCCGATGGTTGTTCTTGGCGATCTTGGCGAAACCATCCTTAAGATCGCGCGGAACGCGGAACGTGATGGTGACTTCTGACACTTCGGACATTACATTCTCCTGAGAATCGGCACTGAGTGGAGGATACCGCTCATCGGCTGTTATTACAATGTATGTTCATTGTAATAACACGCGCCGCGCTTCCTGCTATAATTGGCTCACGCCAACAGGGAGCAGGACATGCAGACAAACACTATCCGCGCCCACTGGCGCTCCCAATACCGAGCCGCACGGCTCGTCCGTGGTTTTGAGAGGGCGCTGCTGGACGGCGAGATGTCGTCGCTCGCCTATCACATCCCTTGCCGCGTGTATGAATGCGCGTGCCGGTTTGGCGACGCGCTTCGTTTCTCTCGTAGAAACGGCCGCTACGGCAGAGATGGCCGGCTCGTGCGTCACATAAACGGTCCTTACAACAGGCTGCCCGCATGAATTTCATCGATGCCACGTCGAAAATCTACCGGCATCCTACCCGCCACGGGTGGCTTATTACGCAGCCGATGCGGGCCGAAGTTCACCACGCCGGGGCCGCAGTGCGGCCGACCCGCGATCAGATCCACGAACATAAGGACGGCCATGTGCGGGTCGGCTCCGGCTGAGGGCGGAATCCTACGTTAAGGGATTTCTGGTCTGAATTGGATAGCAAGCGAGTGATTTTGAGCGCTTTGTGGTAGTTTTGGCGGCATGGATGACGTTGATATCGATAGAATTGATGATGCGGTTTTGGGGCTGCTGTGGCTGACGGTGCATGACGAGCGGCGAGCCTGGAGGGGGCATGACTGGGATGCGTTGGATCGGTTGCACCGCAAGGGGCTGATTGCCGATCCGGTCAATAAGGCGAAATCTGTCGTTCTGACGGATGAAGGGTTGAAGCGAGCGGAGGAGCTTTTCCAGATCTTGTTCACCTCCCCAAAATAGATTGCCTGCTGCCATTTTTTGGCCATCTGTATTCGCCGGTCAGCAGGATGTGCGCCCATCCAAGCGGCGAGATATGGGAGAGCAATTCTAGCGGTACGGGGAGGCCGGCATTGCTACGTTGCGCGACGGCCTGACCAAGATGCACCGTGTTCCAGTAGATGATGATGGCGGCAAGCAGGTTGAGGGCGGCGAGGCGATAGTGCTGGCCCTCAGTCGTTCGGTCGCGGATTTCGCCTTGCCGGCCGATGCGCAAGGCATTCTTGAGCGCGTGATGCGCCTCGCCCTTGTTGAGGCCGATACGAGCCCGCCGCTGCATGTCGGCATCGAGGATCCATTCTATGATGAAGAGCGTACGCTCAATGCGGCCAACCTCACGAAGGGCGAGCGCGAGATCGTGCTGGCGCGGATAGGATGCGAATTTTCGCAGCAACTGACTCGGCGGCATGATGCCGGCGACCATGGTCGCGGCGCTGCGCAGGATGTCGGGCCAGTTCGAGACGATCAAGTCTTCCCTGACCCTGCCGCCGACCAGGCCGCGCAACTCGCTCGGTGTCCCGGCGGGGTTGAACACATAAAGGCGCTTCGATGGCAAATCCCGGATATGGGGGATGAAGCGGTAGCCGAGGATCGAGGCGGTGGCGAAGACATGATCGGTGAAGCCGCCGGTATCGGCATATTGCTCCCATGCGTTGGCCGGCCTCGTTCATGAGCAGTCCGTCGAGAATGTAAGGTGCCTCGCTGACGGTTGCCGGAATGAGCTGGGTTGCGAAAGGGGCAAACTGATCTGACAGGTGCGTATAGGCTTTCAGGCCGGGATCGTTGCCGTATTTGGCGTTGACGAGATTCATCGCCTCGCCCTGTCGGGCGGTCGGGAAGAACTGACCGTCGCTGGAAGCCGAAGTGCCCATTCCCCAGAATTGGGCCATGGGCAAACGCCCCTGGGCCGCGACGACCATGGCGAGAGCCTGGTCGATGGCGTCGCTGTCGACATGCCAGCGCGACAGGCGCGACAATTGCCAGTAGTCATGGGTATTTGAAGCCTCGGCCATCTTTCTCAGTCCGAAGTTGAGGCCTTCGGCAAGCATCACATTCAGCAAACCGATTTTGTCCTGACAGGGTGCGCCGGTGCGAAGATGGGTGAAGGCATCGGCAAACCCCGTCGCCGCTTCAACATCCAGTAGAATGTCGGTTATGCGCACCTCCGGCATACGCCGGTAAAGATCGAGGATCAGCTCGTCGGCATCCTTGGGCGCCACTGCTGTCAGGCGTTCCATGTGCAGGACACCGTCCTCGATGCTGCCGAGCGGAAGGGTCCCGGTTCGGGCAGCTTTCGCCAGGCGTTTCAGCCCGTCCGACATTCTGGCCTTGCGATCGGCAAGCCACGCCTCGGCTTCGAATGGAACCGCCAATCTTGCCGTGGCCTGGGCGGCCGCCATCGGCACCAGTGCCTGTTTGAGATCGGCATAGCGGCGTGAGTGCGCAAGCCAGACATCGCCGGAGCGGAATGCGTCGCGCAAGTGAAACAGGACCGCCACCTCCCACAAACGATTGTCGCCTTCGTCTTGCGTTTTGAGATGCCGGTTCCATTTGGAGGTCGATCGCAAAAAAGCTGTAGGCAGTGACGGTGGATCGCATTTTCCCCTGACCAGGGCAATCGCCTCCATGAGCGGCGTGGCCACGGCGGCCGCCTTGATATCCAGCCTGCGCAGCATACGCGGCGCATAACGCCGGAAGCGATGAAAACCTTGCGTGACATGGGCCAGCGGATCGGCGGCAAGTGTATCGGTGAGTTGCGAGGCAGTGGCGACCAGTTTCTCCAGTTCCGTCCAGCCTGGTGATGTGGCGATCGCCGCTTCCAGGGAGGTGCCGTCGTCTCGCGCTTCGAGCATCACCATGCCGAGACCGGAAAAGGCCCGCAAGGTATCGGTTACGGCGGTCCTGGCATCTGCGGCTCGTCCGTCGCAGAGCCGTTTGGCTTCCTGCCAGGTTTTGCCGACGATTCGATCATGGGTTTCGACAATGGCATCGGCGGTCGCGGCGGCCCATTCCACCGCGCAGACAGCGAGTGTAGCCAGACGCCTGTCTGTGCCAATATCGCGCAAACCATCGGTGAAATACCGCTCACCCTGTCGGCGGAGCCGAGCAACCCGGTGTGGCGGAACACCGGCCAGCACCTGTGGGTCGAGAGCGAGGTTTTGCAGGAATTCGAGCCTGTCGAGCAAACGATTGGCCATGGCCGAATTGTCGCCGGTCTCGATTTTGCGCAACCAGATGAAGCGGCTGATGTTGCCCTCGACCATTTCCGTCAGCAGCGCGTTGAGCTGGTCACGCATGGGTTGATCAAGACGCTCGGCAATCCTCATCTCGATCCGGCGCTCGGCTTCCACCAGAGCATCGGCGCACAACCGCTCGATCGTCGTGATTGCCGGAAGAATGATCTGGGTTTGGCGGCATCGTTCGACAAACCGGCGCACGAGGTCCTCGTTTGAACGCGCGTCTTCGGCTTGAGTGGCAAGCCAGTCCCGCAGTTCCTGGGCGCCACGACCGGCAAAGCTCCTGTAGCTGTAGATCGTACGCAACGCGGCCAGATGCTCATGGCGTGTTTCCTCCCGCGCCGCGTATTCGGCCAGGTCCCCGACGCTCAGCCCAAGCTGCGCTGCCAGAAACCGGGACAGCTCTTGCGGGATAAGCTCTCCAGGGGACAGCAGCCGACCGGGATAGCGCAGGGCACACAGTTGCAGGGCAAAGCCGAAACGATTGCGCGCTCGGCGTCGCTCCCGAATATGGGTGAGATCGTCATCGGACAAAATGTAGTGCCGCAACAGTGACGCTTCGTCCGTCGGCAGATCAAAGAGTGCGGAGCGCTGTCGCTCGGTCAGAATTTGGCGTCGAGGCATAAACAATCGTCCCTCTTGAACATTAGTCTGTTTTGGACAAAAATCGGACCAGCAAAATCAACGGCTTGCAAGGGCAAAATCCAAAGGGGTTCTATTGGGACAGCGCGCCGCCATCTACTGCCGCGTTTCGACCGCCGACCAGTCCTGTGAGCGGCAGGTCGATGAACTGACCGCGTTCGCGGAGCGCGGCGACTATGAAGTCCTCGGCGTCTTCAAGGAAACCGCCTCCGGAGCATCGGCAAACCGGACTGCCCGCAACCGGATCATCGATCTGGCCCAGGCCAGGCAAATCGATGCCGTCCTCGTGACGGAACTGTCGCGTTGGGGCCGTTCCACACAAGACCTGCTGAACACACTCGACAAACTGGCCGGCTGGAAGGTCTCGGTTGTCGCCATGAGCGGCATGACCTTCGAACTCGACACACCGCACGGCCGCATGATGGCGACCCTGCTCGCCGGCATCGCTCAGTTCGAGCGCGATCTTCTGAGCGAGCGCGTGAAATCAGGCCTGGCCGCAGCAAAGGCACGCGGTAAGAAACTCGGCCGACAATCTGGACAACGTCCTAAATCCGATCGGCTCGCACCGAAGGTCATTGCGTTGAGCGCCGAAGGTCGCAGCTACCGATGGATCGCTCGCGATCTCGGCATCAGCAAGAATACCGTCGCGGAGATCGTCAAGCGCCGCAAGTCTTCTGAGGCTCCACAGGTGGAGACCGCATTATGACCAAGCCAGTAAGACTGCCTCGGCCCGATCCGTATCGCAAGGCGCGCTTCAGGGAAATTGCCCGGGAAATCGTTGCGAAAGACCGCTACAATCGAAAATACGGTCTGTCCGTCGATACGGCGGGCGCAATCGCCAATGCGCTTGAGAGGGCCTACCGGGAAGGCATCAACGGCGGCGAAAACAGGCCCGCTCCCATAATCGAATATCCAGACAACGGGCCAATGGATTGGGCGTTGATACCGCCACGTCCAAGAAACGCGTTCTGGAGCATCTGCCTGTTCACGCTTTCGCGCGGCGACAGGCCCGCCCGAGGCGGACGCCTTGTCCCTGCCATCACCGAACGCGGAACATCGGGATGGATGCTTGTCGTGCCCGGGCACACCTATGAAAAGCAATTCGGTGACAAGACGGTCGCACCGCTCGTACGTCTTGGCCTGCTTGAGGCTGATGACGATGATCCTGCACACCGGGTCGTCTCGAAACGTGGCGAGGAAACCTGGAGCCAATTCGTCCAGAGAGGCGGTCAGTTCCCGGAAGACCTGACCAATCTCTAGCCCTATTCAGAAAGCTATTCCATGTCACAAGAAAACCATCGGATCGCCGCCGCCATCGATCTGCGAATGCGACAACTGGAAAAGCAGGGCATTCAAGGAGCGGCGGTCGTCCATCATATGCTTGGCTATATGCAGGGTCTTCAGCAGATTTACGACACGGCTTCGGACAAGGTGCTGTCGAACCTGTGTCAGCGCTATCCGGGCTTCTATCGCTATGCGGATATGATGGAGTCCATGTCCGAGAGAAATCAGCAAATGATCGAGGCGGGAACGCACCCCTACCGCGATCTGCCTGAACTTCCCGAGAAGCTGAAGCGGAGCTTGGCTGCATTGATGGCCAGTGCGGCCGATCTCGAACGTGCCTTCCAGTCTGCCGTGGATTGCGGTGACTTCGCCCGTCACGTCGACCAACTCGACAGCCTGAAACGGCAATGGGGCGCGGATTTGCAGCGCCTGGTCGAGTTGTTTCGCTCTTCAGACGTTGCTCCCCAAAGCCAACTCATCGTGCAAAGCGCCCTCAAAGCCATGGCTGAGCGAATTAATCGGCTCGGGTGAGCAATTGGTGAGCAATCTGGTCCCTGAAGCCGCCGCTAAACGTAGGACATTGATAAAACCCTTAACGTAGGATTCCGCCCTCAGCCGGAGCCGACCCCATGCCCCGTTCAATCCGGACAAGGAGTCCGAGCAGCGTGCGGCCTCGGCCTCCGAACGCCGGCAGAACACCGCAGAGCGGATCATGGCCACGGCGCAGGAATACGCCGAGAAAAATATCTCGTCGCCGAAACAGCGCACGACGTTCATGGACCATCTTCGCAATGTGATGGACACGGCCATGGAGCGGGCTGCTGTTCCGGCCGAGCAGAGGCAGGAAGCGCCGGACAAGAGCAAGTCGCGCGAATCCGCCCCGATCGAGCGGTGAGGTAAACACCATGGCGACGACGACAAACGACGCCCCCCAGGCTGGCCCTGTGCCAGCCTGGGGGGTCACGATGATCAACGACATGCCGGCGACTTCCCTGCGTTTCGAGCGCCAGGAGAAGGGCGACGACGATTCATTCACATTGTCTTTCCATCTGGCCGGCCTGCAAGTGGCGCGTTTCAAGGGCATCAAGCCCGCGGAACTGGAGGGCATAGTCGGCGAGGAGAATGCCGAGAAGATCCTCACACGATCGGATCTCGGCTTGGCGGGCGGCAACCTTCGCGGAACCCTGTCGGGCGAGTCGCTGGCGAATGCCTATGGCTTGAGCCCCGCCGAACGGGAGGCTCGCGAGACGGCGAAGTCTCAGGGCGACCGCGCGGCGTCCTTCGTCCAGGAAATGCAGAGCCGCCATCCTGCGGTACAAGACGCGGCCGCCGGACAGTGGACCGTTCAGATCCGCCAGTCTGACGGGCTCTACCGCGACCTCGTGACAACAGACGACGCCCATGAGGCGCATCGTCTGTTTCAGCAGGGCCCGCAGTTTCGCGTCCTCGATAACAAGATCGGCGATTTCGCAGCCGACTATTCGCCGGACGAGAAACGACGCGGCGAACGCGTGGCGGAATATCACGTCCGTTCCGGCTTCCGCGAACTGATCGAAGAGCGAGAGCCAAACCAGGTCAGACCGGACCGGGTGCGGACCCGCGATATGGTCGACGTCGACGAAGCGCTGCAGGCGGCCCAACGTCTGCGCGAGCGTGATCGCGATGCGATCGAGACCGAACGGCTGCGCGTCGGCAATCTCGCTCAGGACGCCAAGCGCCGCGACAACGAGAACGATCTCGACGAGCTGGCGGGCCGCAAACCGAGTTTCGCACCGCTGACGATGACGGAACATGAAAAGAATCGGCGGATCGAGCTGAGCGAACAGCTGCATGCGCAATTCCGCGTCCATGGGTCGGAATACCGGTTCAAGGATCAGCCGGGCAAGATCGCGTTCCGTGATGCTGGCGATACCCTCAAGACCGCTTCCAACGATGATCGCGTGGCGCGGGCGATGGCGACGATGGCGGAAGCCAAGGGCTGGAAGACCATTTCGGTTTCCGGTCATCCGGACTTCCGGCGCGAGGTCTGGCTCGAAGCGAGCCTGCGCGGGCTGGAAGTTCGGGGTTACAAGCCGCAGGACCAGGACTTGAAGGATCTGCAGGCGCTACGCGAGCGACAGGAGCGCAACGGGATCGAGCGCGTGCCGGAGCGTTCCAAGCCTGGGCTTGACGCAAATGCGGAGAAATCCCCCGCCAAGGCCCCGGAGAGGGCACAGGAGACCGGGAGGGGACACGAACGGGCCGCGGCAACAGAAAGCGCTACGGAACACGCTCTGAAGGCCTTCACGGGCCTTCTGGTGGCACATGGAGCCGCGCCCTACCGGAACGACCCGAAGGAGAACCAGAGCTATTTCGTCACGCTGGCCACGGCCAAGGGCGACGAAACTGTTTGGGGCAAGGATCTGGCCCGGTCGATCAGGGAAAGCGCGGCACAGCGTGGCGACGCGATCACGATCAGCTACCGTGGCAATGAACCGGTGACGGTAGATGCCGTGAAACGTGACGCCCAAGGCAAAGCCATCGGTCGCGAACCGGTCAATACGCATCGCAACAGCTGGGAGGTCGCGAAGGCGCCCGACAGCGACCGGGCGAAAATCGTCAAGTCTGTCGCCGCGGCCGTAGTCGCCGAAAAGGTGAAAGATCCCGAGGCGAGGCAAATCGCGCTTGACGCGCTCAACGCTCGCATCGACCGTGAAGACAAGGCCGGGCGGCTCCCGCCCGTCCAGGTGTCGACCACAGCGCGCCGTCGAAGGATCACGGCGCAGATAAGACCCGGCCGCAGGTCGAGCGTCGAGCGGAGCGCACCCGTTAGCGCATTTGGTGACGGGGATCGCCGATCAAGGCGCATCCCCTGTCACCACCCCTGCCCTTTCCGTTTGGTGACAACTGCAGCGCGTCGACGCGCCGCCGGCGTCACCACCATCTATCTCGGAGACCAACGTGAAGATCCATTCCGCAATACTGGCCGCGGTCATCGCCTCGATGTTGGCCGCATGTGCCTCTGCGCCGAAGCCGCCGAATGTGAGCGGCCGAAAGCGCGTCGACATCAACAGCACCGCCGACGTGCGAGGGCTGGCGCTGCAGGTTTTTCCGGAAGCACCTGCGGCCGTAGAGCCTGCGCACAAGGTCGATGCCGTCGCGCCGGCGTCGAGAACCGTGTCGGTGCATTTCCCCTGGAACAGGTCGACGTTCCAGCCGACTCGACAGCAAGCGGCCGCGCTGAGGTCGCTGCTGGGCGACGGCTATGCACGGATCGAAGTGCGTGGCCGCACCGATGCCGCCCGCCCGAGCGCGGGTGACGAGACGATCGCTGCCAGGCGTGCCGCCGCCGCGCGTGACTGGCTCATCCATCAGGGCGTCCCGGCCCGGGTCATCAGCGTGAACTACGCGTCGGCCGCCGATCCCATCGGCGGCAACAACTATTCGGGAGGTCGCGCGCTCAACAGGCGCGTGGACATCGAAATCATCCGCAAGTGAGCCTTGCGGCAACCACCAAGGAGAATGACTGATGAAGACGGTAATCGGCACCCTGCTCGCGCTCGCGATCGCGATCGCCGGCCTGGCCTCGCCGGCGAAGGCCGAAGGCATGTTCACCGGCGACACCAAACTGGCTTGCGAAGCAATCCTCTGCCTGTCCACCGGGCAGCAGCCGAGCGAATGCGCTCCCTCGATCCGGCGGTATTTCAGCATCGATGCGCGGCGCATTTCGGACACGATCAAAGCGCGCAAGAACTTCCTGAACCTGTGCCCGAGCGCGTCGCAGGACGACAACATGCGGTCGCTCGTCGATTCCATCGCCAACGGCGCCGGTCGCTGCGACGCGGCCGCGCTGAACGCCTCGATGCGCGTGTGGCGTCCTCGGGACGACGATCGCCCGACCTACATCCGCAACACCCTGCCGTCGCACTGCGCCGCCTACGGAAGTCACGGCTACACCGACCACACGAACGGCACAGTCGCCCGCTACGTGGGCGACCCGAACAATGGTGGCTTCTGGGTCGATGCGGCCGACTACGACGCCGCCCTGGCCAGATACAACGCCGAGCTGCGGAACCGCAGCCAGAACACCGGCGGAAATGCCGGCGGCGTTTACTGGCTGGGCGGCGGCCATTGAAGTTTGGTGACGGATCTCGCCGGCGATCGCGCCGCCTGCGTCACCAAACGCAGCACAACCGAAACCCCGGCTTTCGCCGGGGTTTCTTTTTTTGCCCGCCCTGATGGCGCTGTTGCCCAATGACACAAGCTATGAAGAGGCCGGGGTTCCCCGGCCTCTTGGCTCCCTGCTCGCCGGATCAGCTGGCCAGCGGCAACAGGACTTCCGGCATCCAGCCAGCATTTCCGAGCTTGTCCTCGGCGACGCTCGCGAGGGCTGCACGCTTCGCCTTGTCGGCACCGGCCGGCGCATGCTCACCCAGCAGACCAATCAGCGGCCCTTTCTTGAGCTTGCCGAAATAGTTGTCCGCCGTGGGCGTCCAGTGCGCGGCAACACTCGCCCCGAGGTCCGACAGCATGACCCGGCTGCGGCCTCCGTCGTTCCCGACGAACTGGCGCACGTCATCGAAACAGCAGGACGTGCAGTAGGCCAGCAGATCGAGGATTTCGGCCTGATCGGCAGCGAGGCACCAAGCCCATGCCGCGTCGAAGTCGTCCTCCTCCATGCCGCCGCCCAGCTTTTCGGCCCACGTTTCGGCGCGCTGCTCCTGCTCGATGTGGATCGGAGCCTCCATCGCGGGAACGCGTCGGGTCAGTTCGCGATGGCATGCGGTCGTGCTGATGTGCAGCTGGGAACCGGTCCAGTGACGCGCCAGTGATCCCCAAAGCTGGAACGCCAGCAGGCGCAACGAATAGTCCACATTCTTCGCGAGCGCGTCGCGGATGACGGCACTGCGGATCGCGGTCAGTTCCTGCACAAGCGATTGCGGCTCGGTCTGGTCCGACCCGCCATTGCTGGCAGCACCCAAACCGCCCTCCCCTGCTTCACCGCCTTTCGCGATCTGCTGCGCGGCCTTCTTGTCGCCCGGACGGATCAGGCCATGATGGAACCGCGCCTTGCCGTCATGGCCGAGGCTCACGACGATACCGGTAAGGCGGGCAATGTCGGGATGCTCGCCGCTGCGGGCTTCCGTCAACCGGTCCAGTGCTTCGGAAACTTCCTCCTGCTGCGCATAGAGGGCTTCGCTGGCTTCGTCGTCGTCTTCCTTCTGATAGGCCTGTTCAAGACGCTCATGCTCGGCTTCCAGCCGCGCCCGCTCCGCCGCCTCGGCTTCGGTTTCCGGCCGCAGCACCGACGGCGCACGCGAATAGCCCTGATCGTGGTAAGTCTCGTAATTCAGCACCACGTCCACCCACGCCCCGCCTGCCTTGCTCTGCTCGTCCGCGCCGAGCCTTGCCGCCTTTTCGATGGCGAGCCGTTCCAACAGCCCGGCGTCCAGCAGCACCACTTCCACCTGACCATCGTCCATGTCGTCGCGAGCATTGGCGAAAAGATCGCGATGCACCGCCCCGCCTGCCTTTTCGTAGGCCTTCACCGTGACGAACCTCGCCCGCCGGTCACTCGCCCGCACACTGGCTTGCGACAGTTGGCGGCGGATTTCGTGCGCCCCCGGCACGCGACCCTTGCCAACGATGCTCTCTTGCAACGCATGATCGTCGGTGAGGGTCAGCGCCATGATTTGATCGAGGTCAATTTCGCCTGCCCTGAACCGCTCGAACACCGCCGGAGCCACGGATGCGAGCACTAGACGCCGCTTGACGTATGCCGGTTCGACGCCGAAGAACGCGGCGACCGCATCCGGAGACTTGCCCTGTTCGGTCAGGGCCAGAAATGCCGCGCACTCGTCCGCCGGGTGCATCGCTTCACGCTGCAGGTTTTCGGTAAGGCTGAATTCGACCGCTTCGCTATCGTCCACGACGACGCACGCCACTGCATGGCTCGCGCTCAAAACGCCTTCCGCCACCAGTTCCATCAACGCCTTGAGCCGACGCCCGCCCGCCACCACGCCGAACCCCTCGCCTTCCTTCACGACCACGAGGTTTTGCACCAAGCGGCCAGCCAGCGCCGCAATGCTCGCTTTCAGGTCGGAAACGTCGCCACTCGGTGCCCTGCGCACGTTCCGCGCCGACCAGACCAGATTGGAAACCGGGATGAATACGATCTCCGGGTTAGCCTCGCCCTTGACTGCGTTCTGCTCCGCTCCCACCACGCTCTTAGATGCAAGAGACGGCTTTTCGGATGCCGCCCTGGCGGCCTTCTT
Organism: Mesorhizobium sp. J428; assembly: GCF_024699925.1. Classification (NCBI taxonomy): domain Bacteria; kingdom Pseudomonadati; phylum Pseudomonadota; class Alphaproteobacteria; order Hyphomicrobiales; family Phyllobacteriaceae; genus Mesorhizobium; species Mesorhizobium sp. J428. Next base: position 36,825 of record NZ_JAJOMX010000002.1, on the reverse strand, counting down.
CGGGGTCTGCGACTTTTTCGTTTGCGTTGCCATGGTTCCCTCCTTCGGGGTTGGTGTTGATGCCACGCTCTTGAGTGCTTTCGACGTAGCGCCTCGATACGTCCGACCCGGGAAAGCAGGCGGGCAAGGGCTTGAGCGAAGCGCCCCTTGCGCGACTGCGAGGTCGGACGAACGTATGGCGCAGTCGAACGCACGGGCGGGGCAGCCGGCCCGAAGGTGCTATTGGCGTCGAAAAAAGATGGCGCAGCCCGCAATAGGCGCGCTTAGGCGCGGTTCTGGCCCTCGCGGCCGCGTGCGGCCTCTCTTTGCCCTTGGCGCTCCGCAATGGCCGCTCTGGCGGCCTCTACGCGCGCCTCGTGCGCGGTGGTTGGTGCGGGCATAGCTCGCACCAGGTCGACGAGGCTGACGGCAAGCGCGCGATCGTTGGCGGACCCTCTCGCCAGCGCCTTTGCCATCTGCCCATACCCCAGCAGGACGCGCTTGCGCGTCACGCTGATTCTGTCTTGCGCAGGATTGGGATGAGCGCCCTTCCCCATCGCCTCGCGATTCGCTTGGTCTTCCTGCGTACGCGCGACGCGCGATTGACCGCCACGTTCGGCGATTCGGATCAATGCCTGGCGTTGTGCCTTCCGCACGACGCCCCGAGCCTTGCGGGGAGAAGCATTGGCGTCAACGCCTCTGTCGCGAAGCTCTTGGGCGAACTTCACGCGCCAGCGATGCAAATCGCCCTTGCGCGGGTTGAGCCGCGAACCGTCCAAGGCGGTTGCCTTCACCGTCAAATGGACGTGCGGATGTTTCTCGTCGTTGTGAGCGGCGAAACAGTACTGGAAGCCCTGGAACTCATCAGCGGCGAAGGCACGCACAGCCGCCTTGACTTCATCCCGCGGGGTACCCGGAGGCATTGAAAGCATGATGTTGAAAGCCTCGCGCGGCCCGTCGTCGCCGTCGCTGGGAATGGAATGACCGCCATCGCGCCATGTATCGCGAACGCTGCGGACATCCTTCTTGCCGAGATAGGCGAGCCCTTGCTCGTCTTCGAGTTCCACAAGACCGTTGCGCGAGATGTAATCCATGTGCGCCTTGATTTGACGCATGTTTCGCCCGCCCCCGGTGATTTTGACCATGACTTCCGGCGACTTCCGCGCAATCCGTTCAAGGGTTGCGCGCCGACTTTCCCTGGTCGCCGGCCCCGTGGGTTTACCGCGCTTCGCCTTGGAGCCTGTGCCGGGCGCCTTACGGGGCGCTTTGACATGGCGGCCACGCGAATAGATCGGGTCTAGCTCGGCTCCGAATTCGTCAAGCCAATGGTCAATCGACGCGCTCATGCGAGGGGCCAGCGCTCCTGACAGGCGCGCATGAGGGCGGTGACGGCCTCGGTGTGCTGGGCGATGGTGCGCTCAATGTCCGCGACGCGCCTCGCGGGAAAGTCCTGCGCCTTGCGCTCGTTGAGCCTGCGAGCGATCTGGTTGAGGTTCCGACCGATCGCCTGCAGCTGGTAATTGGAGTTCGCGAGGACTTGGACCTCGGCGTCGCCGAACTGAGGTTCACGAGTAAGGGCGGCGCGGATCACGGCCGCAATCCAATCGCGCGGAGTGCGCTTGCCGTCCAGCCTGCGGCGGATGGCGTCCATTTCGGAAGGGATCAAGGTGATTTCGTAACGCCTGCGCGGCTCGGCCTGCGCTGGGGCCTGCGATGCGGCCAAGGGCTGCGAGTCATACGGCGGCCGTGCTGCTTTCAACTGTGCCTGGATGGCTGCGCGGATGGCAGCGCCGGGCTTGAGATTGCGCGCGGCGCAATAGGCCTCCCACGGCTCTTTCAGTTCGCCGAGGTAGAGATTGAGATAGGGGCTGTTCGGCTTCTCAGTGGTCATTGTGGGCCTGTCATACGCACCCGACAGGGTGCCAGAGGAGCGCTGTACGCGCGTACTCTACCGGCCTTCGTTTTTTTTTTTATCCCCCCCTTCCCCCCTTTTTTTTTTTTTTTTTTTTTTTTCCCCCCCCCCCCTCTTTTTTGGGGGGGGGGGTGGGTTTTTTTTTTTTTTTTTTGTGTTAGGGTTTTTTTGGTTGTGTTTTGGGGGGGGGGGGGGGGGGGCGCCCCCCCCCCCTCCCGCGGGGGAGAAAAAAAAAGGGGAGGGGGGTTTTTTTTTTTTTTTTTTTTTTTTTTTGGCCCCCCCCTTTTGGGGGGTTTTTGGGCGCGGGGGGGCACTTACAAAAAAAAATTTTTGAGGCGATTCGAAAGCCGTGCCGCTCGAACTGACCTTGCGCGAGTTCGAGCGCGTCGGCCGCCGGGCTCACCGAGAAGTGGTAGGTGTCGGTCATCGGCTGCATGTTCGCCTGGGCGAATAGCACGCCGTCTGCGCCGAAAAAGCCAACGGTCAGCGGGAAATGGGTGTCCCGCATCCAGAACACGCGAGGTTCGGCCTTGGGCCAACTAAACAGCAGCCCCGGGCCTGCGTCGTCGCGGTTCGCGAGCCCGGTCGCCTGCGCTGCAACTGTCTTGGCAACCGGGACGGCAGGTAGGATCGCGCCGCCGGAAAAATGCAGGTCGCAGACCTCATCCGGTCCGGCGGCACTAGCGCTTGCTGCCGGAAGCGCTAGTACCAGGGCGAAGGCGGCGAGAACCGCCCTCACCCGTTTTCCTCGCTGAGGCTTTCGATGACGCAGTCCGCGGCGGAGACTTCCGCGTTCTCGCCGTTCTCGTAGCGAATATGCACCAGACCCGTCGAAGTCGGTTTGCGATTCAGCAGGATGGCAGCGCTTCGACCGTCGATGGTCACCAGCAGCAATGGCTTGCGCATCAGCGTCGGGTCGGACGCGACTTTCCCCCTCGGCCAGCTGGTGCGACCTTCCTCGGGAGGTTCGCCGCCCTCACCGCCTTCCCCGTTGTTGCCCCTGCCGTCAGCACTTGCACCCGGCTTTGTCTTGGCCGGTTTGCCTTCGTCCTTAGCCACGGTGGCTGATCCTCCATGGCCGCCATCAGGGCCGGAACCTTGGAACATTCCAAGGTTTCCGCCGCCGGAGATACCGCTGCCGTTCGGCGGCTGCGGCGGTTCTTGGCTCGTACCATTCTTGAGCGAGGTGGAAAGCGCGGACACGGCCGCCCGCGTCACCTCTTCCGCTTGCTCCACCCATGCATCCACTTCGTCGGGGTATTTGCCGTGAAGCGTAGACAGGTCATAGAGAATTTTCGGCGACGTACAGCGGCCGCTCGCATAGAGCGCTTCGATTGCGGCCGGTGGGTCGATCAGGGCCAGATGGTAAGTGATGAACGACGCATCGACTCCGAGTTCCCGGGCTATCTTCGCGTTCCTGTCACCGTCCTTCTTTTTGCGGTTGATGAACAGTGCGAGTTCCATGGGCCGCAGGTCTTCGCGCTGCAGGTTTTCGATAACCTGATCGTAGTCGTCGTGCTGCTGATCGACGAAAGCGGGGATTTCCTCGCGGCCAGCGTCTATCGAAGCACGATAGCGACGCTCGCCGTAGTTCAAGATCCATTTGCCGGGCTTGTCCGGGTGAGGGCGCACCGAAACCGGCGACTTAACGCCGCGCGCCTTCACGGAAGCGACCATTTCGGCCATCTTGACCGGATCGAACGACTTTCGCGGCTGGTTTGGATCGACTTCGATGTCGGCGAGACGGATCATCAAAGGCTCGCCGGCGGCGGTGGCCGGGGTAGGGGGCGCTTCATCGAGCGCAGAAAGGTCGAGCGCCATTATGCAACCTCCATCAGTTGTGCGATTTTGTCGAAGACGGGGCGCATTTCGCGCCAAGCGTCGCGGCCGGACGTTTTGCCGAGCCGCCACACCGGCACGCCGGCCGCTTGCGCCTCGGCGATCGCTGTCGATTTCTTGATTGCAGCGAAGCCGGGCGACATTGCGATGAGGTATTTCGGGGCAGCCGTGGAAAGGGCGCGGAAGTTGTCGCGCTGGAACGGCGTCGGCTCCACTTTGTTTGGCAAGATGCCGAGGAATTTCAGCTTCTTGTTGAGCGTTGCCTGAATTCGCCGGATGCCGATATTTTCGTGGTTCAACAGGTCGCCGATCCCATCGATGGCCTCCTGGTTGAGTTCGATCGGCGCGAGCACGTAATCGGCGACGACGAGCGGAGACAGTTGGCGGATGTCCGGATTCGGGTTCGTGTCGATGATGCAGACATCGAAACTGTCTGCAACGCGAGCCAGGAACGCCAGAAGATTCGAGGCGTAGGCGTTGTGTTCCGCCGCCTTCTTTTCCATCTTGAGCAAGTCGCCATCGCCCGGGACCAAGACAAATTCAGCGTGCTCGATGTCGGCTTTCGGGTCGGTCAGGAGCTTGCTGCTGGTCGTAGCGGACACGACGCAAAAACCGCCGGTTCTCAACGCTTTGGTGGTGTTGCGCTGGTGGTCGAGGTCGATCACCAGGACGCGCTTGTTCATGGGTTGGTTGATCGGCTGGCTAAAAAAATAAGCCAGTTGACAGGCGACGGCGCTTTTGCCGACGCCGCCCTTCTGATTGGCCAGGACAATCGTTTTCATCCGTTGCTCCGTAGGAAATTGCGAACTGTCGTCTCCGAAGTCGTCACGCCGTTGGTTTTGAGGTAGGCGACGACTTGTGCGAAGGTGTAACCCTTCTCGCGAAGGGTCTGCATGTCGTTGAGAAAAGAGGTGAGGGGGTGCACCGCCAGCTTGGGCTGCTCTTTTTGCATGAATGCTTCGAGCCGCTTCCGCTCGGTCATTCGTTCGGCCATTCGCTCGGCCTTCTCCTTAAACCGCGCCAGAAGCACGCGAGCGTGCTTCGGCGTAACGGCGTGTTTCGCCGCCGTTTCCGGCAGCGAAACACCATCCACGAGAATGTGGCGCGCGATGGCCAGCGATTTTTTGGACCATCGACACGACGCCGCTACAGCTGCGAACTGCACGGCGTCCATCTGTGGCACTGTCCCTTGCGTCATGGTTCAGTTTGCGCCCTGGCGCTCTTGCAGCTCGGCTCGCTTGATCGAACCCGGCGCACCGAATTCGAAATCTTCGACCCGGAAATCGAAGCCATAGACGGTCTCGCCAGTCTTGCTGTCCTGGTAGTCGTTGTTGCGCAACGACCACTGGACGATCAGCTGATCGCCCCTGCGACAGTTTTCGGCGATGGCTTCGCCCTTCTTGTTGAAGGCCACGAACTGGACCCTCACCGCGCGTTCGAGGCTGTTGTTGTTGTCGTCCTTGCCCGCGTACTCGTTGGAAATCAGCGTGAACCTGCAGACGGCGCCAGATGCCGTTCTGCGCAGAGCCGGCGCGTCTGCGAGGCGGCCGGCAAAGGTATTGCTTTGCATGGATTTCTCCGATGGAGCGACGGAATTCGCCGCGAATCAAGTATAACAGAAGGGAAAACAAACAGACAACAACTAGACAACAATCCGGAAAACAGTTTCCGTGGGCTGAGCATCCAAAATCGAGGGGATTTTTCCATCTTCTTCGCCAGTTCACCGCCAATTCGCGCGGGCTGAAAAGCGAGCTGCAAAACCGCAGCGCCGCCCCGAAAAGACAAATCGCACCAAAAGCGCCTGGGAGGCCCTAGGAGCGTGACCGCGCCGGCGGCCGCTTCGCTCCACCTGATGCGCTAGAGCGCCTTCCACGGTCGAATGCGAGCCGATTTGAGCCACTTAAAACTCAACGGTCGCCCCCATTTTTTTCAAAAGCCATTGCGGCGGTTCTGCCGGGCTCGACGTTGGAAGTGTGAGTTCTGGTGGTTGATGGAAGATCAAGTAGTAGACCAGTGCCCGTAGGGCACGCTATTGGAGGCGGCTTGCCGCCGACAGGCCGTCGCCAATGGCGACGGGGCGGAGCGCCGAAGGCGCGGAGGGTAGGTGTTGTTGTGAGCTTCTAGCTGGGGGAGTGGTTGATTGAAGTGCTCTAGCTACAGGTATAGATATAGGTAAATCTGAATCAATATAGGGAGAGTTCACCGCCTGCGCGAAATCCGTTTTTTTTTCAATGCTTTAACGCTCATTTTCGATTCCGGACGCAAGACTGTTTCAGCGTCTGGGCATAAGAGTGTTTCAGCGTCAGTTTCTGTGGACAAGCGTGTTTTCCGCAATGAATCCAAGAGATTGCACACAAGACAATTTCAGCGTGGATAACGTCTTTGATCCACAGGGTTATGCACAGACTTACCCACCGCTTATCGCCATGATTGCGATATGGCAGTGGCTGCCGAGGGACCATGTGAAAGGCCCGGCGGTAGCCGGGCCTGCGGAGGGCAGCGCTTAACAGTATTGACTACGGCCGTCGGCGTAGCATGAAGCGCGGTTTGCCCTTGAGGACGGCGCAGCCTTGATCGAGGAATTCGGCTGCGTTCTCAATCTTCTCTCGTATCTGCTGCGCCTCCGCAGTCAGCGTGTCGAATTGCTTGGCCCTGGCGATGCTCTCCCGCGCTTCCTGGATCTTGTCGTCGTCCGCACCAACGTAGTCGCGGCGTCGCGGTTGGCCGGGCTGCTGTGGGTAGAGCAGATAGAGGTAGCGGGGGGCGCCATTGCCGTCCGGCCGCCACCACTCCGTTGCGTAGATCAGTCCGGCAGCTTTGAGTTTCGCAGTCTGACCTACGAGGTCGACGTACTTGGCCTCAAGCTCTTCGAGCGTTGGCAGCAGGTCATAGATCAGGTTTTGCAGCTCGCCGGTAAGCGAGCCCTGTACCCTCATCTCCTGGGCGAGAGGTCGGGCCATGGCGATTACCGCTCCCGATCCACGACAGCGGCCCTTTCGGTAGGCGAGGGGATCTCCGCGCCGAACGCCACGACCTGAAGCGCAACCTTGTCTTCGATGCTCATCGCGTCGAACTCTTCGGCGGTCATTGTGGCGTCGGTGTCGACGTGCTCGATCCAAATATCCCAGCTGGCGGCGATTTCAGCGTAGGTCGGGGTGCTCATGGCTTAGATTCCCAGGGCGAGGCGGCCGGCGTAGTAGACGGCCAGCACCACCGCGCCAGCCAGCAGCAGAAATAGGCCCGCCGCCTGGACATAGACGAACACAGTTCCGACCGCCAACGCGCCACGGATCACACGCGTCGCGAAACCCACCACCAGATCATCGAAGAACTTCATACCTCCTCCTTTGCCGTCGTTTCGGAATGGTGACGACACAACGCCACAATAGCATATTTTGGCGATGTTGTGTCACCACTTATCGGAATGTCAACCCCTCGTTTTTGCGAGGGATTCGAGACCGACCAGCTTCTCACTGCAGACCGCTTTTGCTCCGCTGCTTTGCGAGTTGCCTTAGCCGGAACAGTGGCTCTCTGCCGTCATAGGTCGCGGCTGCAGGCGACCAGGACGGAACCGTCCATCGATTTCCGCTGCTTCGCCGAGAGCCCTGAGCCGTTGCCCGGGGATCAGCCGCGGATCGAGCTGCAGAGCGCAAAGGCGACGCCAGAAGCGCAGCGTAGGCGTTGGCGAAGCTACCTTTGTGCCGGCAGCGACGCGGCTACGATCAGGGCACGCGCCTCGGGACACGGGGATAGAGCGGTGAACGACGAAACCGCATGGGAAATTGCGCCAATAAGGGGTCGGCTCCGGCTGAGGGCGGAATCCTACGTTAAGGGTTTTATCAATGTCCTACGTTTAGCGGCGGCTTCAGGGACCAGATTGCTCACCAATTGCTCACCCGAGCCGATTAATTCGCTCAGCCATGGCTTTGAGGGCGCTTTGCACGATGAGTTGGCTTTGGGGAGCAACGTCTGAAGAGCGAAACAACTCGACCAGGCGCTGCAAATCCGCGCCCCATTGCCGTTTCAGGCTGTCGAGTTGGTCGACGTGACGGGCGAAGTCACCGCAATCCACGGCAGACTGGAAGGCACGTTCGAGATCGGCCGCACTGGCCATCAATGCAGCCAAGCTCCGCTTCAGCTTCTCGGGAAGTTCAGGCAGATCGCGGTAGGGGTGCGTTCCCGCCTCGATCATTTGCTGATTTCTCTCGGACATGGACTCCATCATATCCGCATAGCGATAGAAGCCCGGATAGCGCTGACACAGGTTCGACAGCACCTTGTCCGAAGCCGTGTCGTAAATCTGCTGAAGACCCTGCATATAGCCAAGCATATGATGGACGACCGCCGCTCCTTGAATGCCCTGCTTTTCCAGTTGTCGCATTCGCAGATCGATGGCGGCGGCGATCCGATGGTTTTCTTGTGACATGGAATAGCTTTCTGAATAGGGCTAGAGATTGGTCAGGTCTTCCGGGAACTGACCGCCTCTCTGGACGAATTGGCTCCAGGTTTCCTCGCCACGTTTCGAGACGACCCGGTGTGCAGGATCATCGTCATCAGCCTCAAGCAGGCCAAGACGTACGAGCGGTGCGACCGTCTTGTCACCGAATTGCTTTTCATAGGTGTGCCCGGGCACGACAAGCATCCATCCCGATGTTCCGCGTTCGGTGATGGCAGGGACAAGGCGTCCGCCTCGGGCGGGCCTGTCGCCGCGCGAAAGCGTGAACAGGCAGATGCTCCAGAACGCGTTTCTTGGACGTGGCGGTATCAACGCCCAATCCATTGGCCCGTTGTCTGGATATTCGATTATGGGAGCGGGCCTGTTTTCGCCGCCGTTGATGCCTTCCCGGTAGGCCCTCTCAAGCGCATTGGCGATTGCGCCCGCCGTATCGACGGACAGACCGTATTTTCGATTGTAGCGGTCTTTCGCAACGATTTCCCGGGCAATTTCCCTGAAGCGCGCCTTGCGATACGGATCGGGCCGAGGCAGTCTTACTGGCTTGGTCATAATGCGGTCTCCACCTGTGGAGCCTCAGAAGACTTGCGGCGCTTGACGATCTCCGCGACGGTATTCTTGCTGATGCCGAGATCGCGAGCGATCCATCGGTAGCTGCGACCTTCGGCGCTCAACGCAATGACCTTCGGTGCGAGCCGATCGGATTTAGGACGTTGTCCAGATTGTCGGCCGAGTTTCTTACCGCGTGCCTTTGCTGCGGCCAGGCCTGATTTCACGCGCTCGCTCAGAAGATCGCGCTCGAACTGAGCGATGCCGGCGAGCAGGGTCGCCATCATGCGGCCGTGCGGTGTGTCGAGTTCGAAGGTCATGCCGCTCATGGCGACAACCGAGACCTTCCAGCCGGCCAGTTTGTCGAGTGTGTTCAGCAGGTCTTGTGTGGAACGGCCCCAACGCGACAGTTCCGTCACGAGGACGGCATCGATTTGCCTGGCCTGGGCCAGATCGATGATCCGGTTGCGGGCAGTCCGGTTTGCCGATGCTCCGGAGGCGGTTTCCTTGAAGACGCCGAGGACTTCATAGTCGCCGCGCTCCGCGAACGCGGTCAGTTCATCGACCTGCCGCTCACAGGACTGGTCGGCGGTCGAAACGCGGCAGTAGATGGCGGCGCGCTGTCCCAATAGAACCCCTTTGGATTTTGCCCTTGCAAGCCGTTGATTTTGCTGGTCCGATTTTTGTCCAAAACAGACTAATGTTCAAGAGGGACGATTGTTTATGCCTCGACGCCAAATTCTGACCGAGCGACAGCGCTCCGCACTCTTTGATCTGCCGACGGACGAAGCGTCACTGTTGCGGCACTACATTTTGTCCGATGACGATCTCACCCATATTCGGGAGCGACGCCGAGCGCGCAATCGTTTCGGCTTTGCCCTGCAACTGTGTGCCCTGCGCTATCCCGGTCGGCTGCTGTCCCCTGGAGAGCTTATCCCGCAAGAGCTGTCCCGGTTTCTGGCAGCGCAGCTTGGGCTGAGCGTCGGGGACCTGGCCGAATACGCGGCGCGGGAGGAAACACGCCATGAGCATCTGGCCGCGTTGCGTACGATCTACAGCTACAGGAGCTTTGCCGGTCGTGGCGCCCAGGAACTGCGGGACTGGCTTGCCACTCAAGCCGAAGACGCGCGTTCAAACGAGGACCTCGTGCGCCGGTTTGTCGAACGATGCCGCCAAACCCAGATCATTCTTCCGGCAATCACGACGATCGAGCGGTTGTGCGCCGATGCTCTGGTGGAAGCCGAGCGCCGGATCGAGATGAGGATTGCCGAGCGTCTTGATCAACCCATGCGTGACCAGCTCAACGCGCTGCTGACGGAAATGGTCGAGGGCAACATCAGCCGCTTCATCTGGTTGCGCAAAATCGAGACCGGCGACAATTCGGCCATGGCCAATCGTTTGCTCGACAGGCTCGAATTCCTGCAAAACCTCGCTCTCGACCCACAGGTGCTGGCCGGTGTTCCGCCACACCGGGTTGCTCGGCTCCGCCGACAGGGTGAGCGGTATTTCACCGATGGTTTGCGCGATATTGGCACAGACAGGCGTCTGGCTACACTCGCTGTCTGCGCGGTGGAATGGGCCGCCGCGACCGCCGATGCCATTGTCGAAACCCATGATCGAATCGTCGGCAAAACCTGGCAGGAAGCCAAACGGCTCTGCGACGGACGAGCCGCAGATGCCAGGACCGCCGTAACCGATACCTTGCGGGCCTTTTCCGGTCTCGGCATGGTGATGCTCGAAGCGCGAGACGACGGCACCTCCCTGGAAGCGGCGATCGCCACATCACCAGGCTGGACGGAACTGGAGAAACTGGTCGCCACTGCCTCGCAACTCACCGATACACTTGCCGCCGATCCGCTGGCCCATGTCACGCAAGGTTTTCATCGCTTCCGGCGTTATGCGCCGCGTATGCTGCGCAGGCTGGATATCAAGGCGGCCGCCGTGGCCACGCCGCTCATGGAGGCGATTGCCCTGGTCAGGGGAAAATGCGATCCACCGTCACTGCCTACAGCTTTTTTGCGATCGACCTCCAAATGGAACCGGCATCTCAAAACGCAAGACGAAGGCGACAATCGTTTGTGGGAGGTGGCGGTCCTGTTTCACTTGCGCGACGCATTCCGCTCCGGCGATGTCTGGCTTGCGCACTCACGCCGCTATGCCGATCTCAAACAGGCACTGGTGCCGATGGCGGCCGCCCAGGCCACGGCAAGATTGGCGGTTCCATTCGAAGCCGAGGCGTGGCTTGCCGATCGCAAGGCCAGAATGTCGGACGGGCTGAAACGCCTGGCGAAAGCTGCCCGAACCGGGACCCTTCCGCTCGGCAGCATCGAGGACGGTGTCCTGCACATGGAACGCCTGACAGCAGTGGCGCCCAAGGATGCCGACGAGCTGATCCTCGATCTTTACCGGCGTATGCCGGAGGTGCGCATAACCGACATTCTACTGGATGTTGAAGCGGCGACGGGGTTTGCCGATGCCTTCACCCATCTTCGCACCGGCGCACCCTGTCAGGACAAAATCGGTTTGCTGAATGTGATGCTTGCCGAAGGCCTCAACTTCGGACTGAGAAAGATGGCCGAGGCTTCAAATACCCATGACTACTGGCAATTGTCGCGCCTGTCGCGCTGGCATGTCGACAGCGACGCCATCGACCAGGCTCTCGCCATGGTCGTCGCGGCCCAGGGGCGTTTGCCCATGGCCCAATTCTGGGGAATGGGCACTTCGGCTTCCAGCGACGGTCAGTTCTTCCCGACCGCCCGACAGGGCGAGGCGATGAATCTCGTCAACGCCAAATACGGCAACGATCCCGGCCTGAAAGCCTATACGCACCTGTCAGATCAGTTTGCCCCTTTCGCAACCCAGCTCATTCCGGCAACCGTCAGCGAGGCACCTTACATTCTCGACGGACTGCTCATGAACGAGGCCGGCCAACGCGCATGGGAGCAATATGCCGATACCGGCGGCTTCACCGATCATGTCTTCGCCACCGCCTCGATCCTCGGCTACCGCTTCATCCCCCATATCCGGGATTTGCCATCGAAGCGCCTTTATGTGTTCAACCCCGCCGGGACACCGAGCGAGTTGCGCGGCCTGGTCGGCGGCAGGGTCAGGGAAGACTTGATCGTCTCGAACTGGCCCGACATCCTGCGCAGCGCCGCGACCATGGTCGCCGGCATCATGCCGCCGAGTCAGTTGCTGCGAAAATTCGCATCCTATCCGCGCCAGCACGATCTCGCGCTCGCCCTTCGTGAGGTTGGCCGCATTGAGCGTACGCTCTTCATCATAGAATGGATCCTCGATGCCGACATGCAGCGGCGGGCTCGTATCGGCCTCAACAAGGGCGAGGCGCATCACGCGCTCAAGAATGCCTTGCGCATCGGCCGGCAAGGCGAAATCCGCGACCGAACGACTGAGGGCCAGCACTATCGCCTCGCCGCCCTCAACCTGCTTGCCGCCATCATCATCTACTGGAACACGGTGCATCTTGGTCAGGCCGTCGCGCAACGTAGCAATGCCGGCCTCCCCGTACCGCTAGAATTGCTCTCCCATATCTCGCCGCTTGGATGGGCGCACATCCTGCTGACCGGCGAATACAGATGGCCAAAAAATGGCAGCAGGCAATCTATTTTGGGGAGGTGAACAAGATCTGGAAAAGCTCCTCCGCTCGCTTCAACCCTTCATCCGTCAGAACGACAGATTTCGCCTTATTGACCGGATCGGCAATCAGCCCCTTGCGGTGCAACCGATCCAACGCATCCCAGTCATGCCCCCTCCAGGCTCGCCGCTCGTCATGCACCGTCAGCCACAGCAGCCCCAAAACCGCATCATCAATTCTATCGATATCAACGTCATCCATGCCGCCAAAACTACCACAAAGCGCTCAAAATCACTCGCTTGCTATCCAATTCAGACCAGAAATCCCTTAACGTAGGATTCCGCCCTCAGCCGGAGCCGACCCGAATAAGCGACTGGAAATGTAGCGCTGATTCTGTCTTGCGGATGCGCGCCGTCCGCGCTGTCAAGCGCCATGGTGACAGTTGTAGCGCATCGAGGCGCTGCGCCGGTCACCAAGAAACAAAACGGCCGCCCGGAGGCGGCCGCGGTGCTGTTGGTGACGGATCTCGCCGGCGATCGCGCCGCGACCGTCACCAACGGTTAGTCGAGGAATGGCAAAATGGCTTGCTGTTTCGTGATTCTCGGCGGGACGTGGGTCGGGCTGGGATACAGCACCAAGCCGTGTTCCGATGTGGAAATTCGGGCTTCGGTATAGATGGTGACGACGTGTTTCAACTCGCGCAGGAATGCGCGCTTGAAGTCCCGCAGGCCCTGATCATTCTGAGCGTAGGAAGCGCCGAACTGCGCGCTGAGCGAGAACCACGGGATCACAGTGCGCTTGGACAGATATGACATGCGGTGCGTCATCCAGACATAGATGTCGAGCGCCAGCGGCGAATGGCGCAGTGCTTTCATCGCGACCAGATTGACCGGAACCGGGTGATCGACGCACTCTTTAAAAAATGGGCGCGACAGGTGCAATTTCGATTGCCAAGCGCCCGCATCTTCGCGGTCCTGCGGTTGCCACCATTCGACGCGATCGGCAAGCAGCACGTTCTGCAGTGCCCAGGAGTCGCGGCCCTCGTAACGGCAGGAAATGATCGAGCTGAATAGCGTCGTCATTGCGTGCTTGAGCCGCGTAATGTCGCCACGGGCGCCGCCCGTGTTCTTGAGGCCCAGCTCCCGCAGGTACGCGGCGAGCGTCGGGCCGAGGGATAGGACGGGCTCGCCCGTGCGAACCGCCTCCGAACATACCCAGGTCAGCAACAGGCGGGGCAGGGTGCCATAGGGGAGGCCATCGGGATGCGCTGTCAGCATGGTTAGGGTGAAATCGCCGTTTTTGCGCATGAACCGGTGATCCTGCACGCGTTTGTGCGGCAGGGTGGCAATGGCGAGGGCCCGGGTCATAAAACCGAGGGAGCCGGCGGCCTTGGCGTCGGTCTTCTCGATGGCGAGATACGCCTCGATCAGGTCGCGGACACGCGCTGGCAGGTCTTCGTAGCGGTTGTAGTCGTAGACAGCTACAACCGGTTTCTCGGCGACACGCTTGCGCGGTTTCGGTTTGTCGGCCGCGTCGGCACGGGCGTCGATAGCGATCTGCGCGTCGATCTTGGTCTGCGTGCGCTTTGAAGTGGGCTTGGGTTTCGGCACATGGCCGAAGAAGTCGCCGATGGCGACCGGCTCTCGCTCTCGTGCTTCGGGCGATTGCCTCGTCCGCATGTTGTAATTCGTTTTGTCAGCGATCATCCGGGCGTCCTCCGGCAGAAACCCTTCCGCGATCATTTCGCGGTAATACCGATTGCGTTCCTCGGCGTGCGGGTCAACGTAACTGGATCGGTCTAGTACACCTGTGCTAGAGTGGTTTTTCGTCATCATTGCAGTCCTCAATCACTCGATGGTGGCCAAAGCCGGCAGGTTGTGCGACCTGTCGGCTTTTTCTTATCTGTCGCGTTCTCCCGAAGGAGGGGAACGGACGCGTTCCGCCTCCTGCGGCCTGTTCTTCTTCATCCCGAAATCATTCGTGTGTCCGGCGTCCAGGCGTTCAAGGACCGTCTTACGCACGGCGTCCATGAATTCGCGCCGCTGTCCGGCATCGTCTGCATATTTCTCGCGGCTGAAGGCCTCGGCCTTGTGCATTGTCTCGAAGGCGGTTGCGAGTTCCGGAAAGGCGGCAAGAGCTGCAGGCTCGCGCAGCTTCCGGAAGGCGATAGCGCGGCCCGGCAGCACGGCATCGCGCAGCAGGTCGGTAAGGTCGCGGTTCCCCGCAAGCTGGTCCTGAGTGAATGCCACGCTGCGCCGCGTCTGGTCGTTGCGCAGATGCGGCATCGCCAGTTCGTTCACAGCCAGGTCTCGGCCGACGTAGAGCAGGTTGCGTCCGTTCGGATGGGCCGCAAAGCGGGTCCAGTCGATGTTGTAGCCGCAGGCCTCGGCCAGCTCGCGGGTAAATTCGCGAAGCGTGCGGCTGTTTCCATCCGGAAACGGATGGATGTAGTCGAGTTCGGAATAAAGGCGTCCGATGGCGCGGACGAAGGGTGTTGTCTTGAGGCGCGACAGCTTGGCAACGTCGATCTGCTGCAGGGCGTCGTCGAGACGCGCGATCGAGGCGTTGTCCATCGGCGAGTAGGCGACGTGGGAGATAACATTCAGCCCGTCCAGCTGCCGATGCTTCACCCAATCCATGCCTGCCGGAGCCGGCTCGCGGAACTGGCCGGGCTTCACTTCGGGAAATCCGGCCGCGGGCAAGTCCTGGAAGATCCGGCGATTGATTTCGCGCAGATGCGCGCTGTCGAAGTTTCCCCCGACAGGCGAGAGGTAAAGCTCGGTCAGCCGCTTGGAGGTATGAAAACCCTCAAGGCGTTCGCGAAGCTCCGACCGCTCGGTTTCAGCGGCCACGGCCGGCACCGTGGCTGGCGGCCGCGAATTCGCTCAACTCGATCTGGCCAGAGACAAAGCGCTTGCCGAGGTCTGCCGCTTCGGGAGAGACGGGGAAGCCTTCAAGCGCGGCCGAGGCCTGACCGTAGGCAACCGCCCGCGCTCTTTCCAGTTGCTGAGCATCGGTGAGCGGAGCGACATTTCGGCCGCCGGATTCGACCGTTTCGCGCATGAAATCGCGCAAGAGCAGGGACGAATTCCGATGGTTGTTCTTGGCGATCTTGGCGAAACCATCCTTAAGATCGCGCGGAACGCGGAACGTGATGGTGACTTCTGACACTTCGGACATTACATTCTCCTGAGAATCGGCACTGAGTGGAGGATACCGCTCATCGGCTGTTATTACAATGTATGTTCATTGTAATAACACGCGCCGCGCTTCCTGCTATAATTGGCTCACGCCAACAGGGAGCAGGACATGCAGACAAACACTATCCGCGCCCACTGGCGCTCCCAATACCGAGCCGCACGGCTCGTCCGTGGTTTTGAGAGGGCGCTGCTGGACGGCGAGATGTCGTCGCTCGCCTATCACATCCCTTGCCGCGTGTATGAATGCGCGTGCCGGTTTGGCGACGCGCTTCGTTTCTCTCGTAGAAACGGCCGCTACGGCAGAGATGGCCGGCTCGTGCGTCACATAAACGGTCCTTACAACAGGCTGCCCGCATGAATTTCATCGATGCCACGTCGAAAATCTACCGGCATCCTACCCGCCACGGGTGGCTTATTACGCAGCCGATGCGGGCCGAAGTTCACCACGCCGGGGCCGCAGTGCGGCCGACCCGCGATCAGATCCACGAACATAAGGACGGCCATGTGCGGGTCGGCTCCGGCTGAGGGCGGAATCCTACGTTAAGGGATTTCTGGTCTGAATTGGATAGCAAGCGAGTGATTTTGAGCGCTTTGTGGTAGTTTTGGCGGCATGGATGACGTTGATATCGATAGAATTGATGATGCGGTTTTGGGGCTGCTGTGGCTGACGGTGCATGACGAGCGGCGAGCCTGGAGGGGGCATGACTGGGATGCGTTGGATCGGTTGCACCGCAAGGGGCTGATTGCCGATCCGGTCAATAAGGCGAAATCTGTCGTTCTGACGGATGAAGGGTTGAAGCGAGCGGAGGAGCTTTTCCAGATCTTGTTCACCTCCCCAAAATAGATTGCCTGCTGCCATTTTTTGGCCATCTGTATTCGCCGGTCAGCAGGATGTGCGCCCATCCAAGCGGCGAGATATGGGAGAGCAATTCTAGCGGTACGGGGAGGCCGGCATTGCTACGTTGCGCGACGGCCTGACCAAGATGCACCGTGTTCCAGTAGATGATGATGGCGGCAAGCAGGTTGAGGGCGGCGAGGCGATAGTGCTGGCCCTCAGTCGTTCGGTCGCGGATTTCGCCTTGCCGGCCGATGCGCAAGGCATTCTTGAGCGCGTGATGCGCCTCGCCCTTGTTGAGGCCGATACGAGCCCGCCGCTGCATGTCGGCATCGAGGATCCATTCTATGATGAAGAGCGTACGCTCAATGCGGCCAACCTCACGAAGGGCGAGCGCGAGATCGTGCTGGCGCGGATAGGATGCGAATTTTCGCAGCAACTGACTCGGCGGCATGATGCCGGCGACCATGGTCGCGGCGCTGCGCAGGATGTCGGGCCAGTTCGAGACGATCAAGTCTTCCCTGACCCTGCCGCCGACCAGGCCGCGCAACTCGCTCGGTGTCCCGGCGGGGTTGAACACATAAAGGCGCTTCGATGGCAAATCCCGGATATGGGGGATGAAGCGGTAGCCGAGGATCGAGGCGGTGGCGAAGACATGATCGGTGAAGCCGCCGGTATCGGCATATTGCTCCCGTGCGCGTTGGCCGGCCTCGTTCATGAGCAGTCCGTCGAGAATGTAAGGTGCCTCGCTGACGGTTGCCGGAATGAGCTGGGTTGCGAAAGGGGCAAACTGATCTGACAGGTGCGTATAGGCTTTCAGGCCGGGATCGTTGCCGTATTTGGCGTTGACGAGATTCATCGCCTCGCCCTGTCGGGCGGTCGGGAAGAACTGACCGTCGCTGGAAGCCGAAGTGCCCATTCCCCAGAATTGGGCCATGGGCAAACGCCCCTGGGCCGCGACGACCATGGCGAGAGCCTGGTCGATGGCGTCGCTGTCGACATGCCAGCGCGACAGGCGCGACAATTGCCAGTAGTCATGGGTATTTGAAGCCTCGGCCATCTTTCTCAGTCCGAAGTTGAGGCCTTCGGCAAGCATCACATTCAGCAAACCGATTTTGTCCTGACAGGGTGCGCCGGTGCGAAGATGGGTGAAGGCATCGGCAAACCCCGTCGCCGCTTCAACATCCAGTAGAATGTCGGTTATGCGCACCTCCGGCATACGCCGGTAAAGATCGAGGATCAGCTCGTCGGCATCCTTGGGCGCCACTGCTGTCAGGCGTTCCATGTGCAGGACACCGTCCTCGATGCTGCCGAGCGGAAGGGTCCCGGTTCGGGCAGCTTTCGCCAGGCGTTTCAGCCCGTCCGACATTCTGGCCTTGCGATCGGCAAGCCACGCCTCGGCTTCGAATGGAACCGCCAATCTTGCCGTGGCCTGGGCGGCCGCCATCGGCACCAGTGCCTGTTTGAGATCGGCATAGCGGCGTGAGTGCGCAAGCCAGACATCGCCGGAGCGGAATGCGTCGCGCAAGTGAAACAGGACCGCCACCTCCCACAAACGATTGTCGCCTTCGTCTTGCGTTTTGAGATGCCGGTTCCATTTGGAGGTCGATCGCAAAAAAGCTGTAGGCAGTGACGGTGGATCGCATTTTCCCCTGACCAGGGCAATCGCCTCCATGAGCGGCGTGGCCACGGCGGCCGCCTTGATATCCAGCCTGCGCAGCATACGCGGCGCATAACGCCGGAAGCGATGAAAACCTTGCGTGACATGGGCCAGCGGATCGGCGGCAAGTGTATCGGTGAGTTGCGAGGCAGTGGCGACCAGTTTCTCCAGTTCCGTCCAGCCTGGTGATGTGGCGATCGCCGCTTCCAGGGAGGTGCCGTCGTCTCGCGCTTCGAGCATCACCATGCCGAGACCGGAAAAGGCCCGCAAGGTATCGGTTACGGCGGTCCTGGCATCTGCGGCTCGTCCGTCGCAGAGCCGTTTGGCTTCCTGCCAGGTTTTGCCGACGATTCGATCATGGGTTTCGACAATGGCATCGGCGGTCGCGGCGGCCCATTCCACCGCGCAGACAGCGAGTGTAGCCAGACGCCTGTCTGTGCCAATATCGCGCAAACCATCGGTGAAATACCGCTCACCCTGTCGGCGGAGCCGAGCAACCCGGTGTGGCGGAACACCGGCCAGCACCTGTGGGTCGAGAGCGAGGTTTTGCAGGAATTCGAGCCTGTCGAGCAAACGATTGGCCATGGCCGAATTGTCGCCGGTCTCGATTTTGCGCAACCAGATGAAGCGGCTGATGTTGCCCTCGACCATTTCCGTCAGCAGCGCGTTGAGCTGGTCACGCATGGGTTGATCAAGACGCTCGGCAATCCTCATCTCGATCCGGCGCTCGGCTTCCACCAGAGCATCGGCGCACAACCGCTCGATCGTCGTGATTGCCGGAAGAATGATCTGGGTTTGGCGGCATCGTTCGACAAACCGGCGCACGAGGTCCTCGTTTGAACGCGCGTCTTCGGCTTGAGTGGCAAGCCAGTCCCGCAGTTCCTGGGCGCCACGACCGGCAAAGCTCCTGTAGCTGTAGATCGTACGCAACGCGGCCAGATGCTCATGGCGTGTTTCCTCCCGCGCCGCGTATTCGGCCAGG
Source organism: Mesorhizobium sp. J428 (assembly GCF_024699925.1). Classification (NCBI taxonomy): domain Bacteria; kingdom Pseudomonadati; phylum Pseudomonadota; class Alphaproteobacteria; order Hyphomicrobiales; family Phyllobacteriaceae; genus Mesorhizobium; species Mesorhizobium sp. J428. The sequence goes on along the minus strand of NZ_JAJOMX010000002.1, from coordinate 17,821 downwards.
TCCCCGACGCTCAGCCCAAGCTGCGCTGCCAGAAACCGGGACAGCTCTTGCGGGATAAGCTCTCCAGGGGACAGCAGCCGACCGGGATAGCGCAGGGCACACAGTTGCAGGGCAAAGCCGAAACGATTGCGCGCTCGGCGTCGCTCCCGAATATGGGTGAGATCGTCATCGGACAAAATGTAGTGCCGCAACAGTGACGCTTCGTCCGTCGGCAGATCAAAGAGTGCGGAGCGCTGTCGCTCGGTCAGAATTTGGCGTCGAGGCATAAACAATCGTCCCTCTTGAACATTAGTCTGTTTTGGACAAAAATCGGACCAGCAAAATCAACGGCTTGCAAGGGCAAAATCCAAAGGGGTTCTATTGGGACAGCGCGCCGCCATCTACTGCCGCGTTTCGACCGCCGACCAGTCCTGTGAGCGGCAGGTCGATGAACTGACCGCGTTCGCGGAGCGCGGCGACTATGAAGTCCTCGGCGTCTTCAAGGAAACCGCCTCCGGAGCATCGGCAAACCGGACTGCCCGCAACCGGATCATCGATCTGGCCCAGGCCAGGCAAATCGATGCCGTCCTCGTGACGGAACTGTCGCGTTGGGGCCGTTCCACACAAGACCTGCTGAACACACTCGACAAACTGGCCGGCTGGAAGGTCTCGGTTGTCGCCATGAGCGGCATGACCTTCGAACTCGACACACCGCACGGCCGCATGATGGCGACCCTGCTCGCCGGCATCGCTCAGTTCGAGCGCGATCTTCTGAGCGAGCGCGTGAAATCAGGCCTGGCCGCAGCAAAGGCACGCGGTAAGAAACTCGGCCGACAATCTGGACAACGTCCTAAATCCGATCGGCTCGCACCGAAGGTCATTGCGTTGAGCGCCGAAGGTCGCAGCTACCGATGGATCGCTCGCGATCTCGGCATCAGCAAGAATACCGTCGCGGAGATCGTCAAGCGCCGCAAGTCTTCTGAGGCTCCACAGGTGGAGACCGCATTATGACCAAGCCAGTAAGACTGCCTCGGCCCGATCCGTATCGCAAGGCGCGCTTCAGGGAAATTGCCCGGGAAATCGTTGCGAAAGACCGCTACAATCGAAAATACGGTCTGTCCGTCGATACGGCGGGCGCAATCGCCAATGCGCTTGAGAGGGCCTACCGGGAAGGCATCAACGGCGGCGAAAACAGGCCCGCTCCCATAATCGAATATCCAGACAACGGGCCAATGGATTGGGCGTTGATACCGCCACGTCCAAGAAACGCGTTCTGGAGCATCTGCCTGTTCACGCTTTCGCGCGGCGACAGGCCCGCCCGAGGCGGACGCCTTGTCCCTGCCATCACCGAACGCGGAACATCGGGATGGATGCTTGTCGTGCCCGGGCACACCTATGAAAAGCAATTCGGTGACAAGACGGTCGCACCGCTCGTACGTCTTGGCCTGCTTGAGGCTGATGACGATGATCCTGCACACCGGGTCGTCTCGAAACGTGGCGAGGAAACCTGGAGCCAATTCGTCCAGAGAGGCGGTCAGTTCCCGGAAGACCTGACCAATCTCTAGCCCTATTCAGAAAGCTATTCCATGTCACAAGAAAACCATCGGATCGCCGCCGCCATCGATCTGCGAATGCGACAACTGGAAAAGCAGGGCATTCAAGGAGCGGCGGTCGTCCATCATATGCTTGGCTATATGCAGGGTCTTCAGCAGATTTACGACACGGCTTCGGACAAGGTGCTGTCGAACCTGTGTCAGCGCTATCCGGGCTTCTATCGCTATGCGGATATGATGGAGTCCATGTCCGAGAGAAATCAGCAAATGATCGAGGCGGGAACGCACCCCTACCGCGATCTGCCTGAACTTCCCGAGAAGCTGAAGCGGAGCTTGGCTGCATTGATGGCCAGTGCGGCCGATCTCGAACGTGCCTTCCAGTCTGCCGTGGATTGCGGTGACTTCGCCCGTCACGTCGACCAACTCGACAGCCTGAAACGGCAATGGGGCGCGGATTTGCAGCGCCTGGTCGAGTTGTTTCGCTCTTCAGACGTTGCTCCCCAAAGCCAACTCATCGTGCAAAGCGCCCTCAAAGCCATGGCTGAGCGAATTAATCGGCTCGGGTGAGCAATTGGTGAGCAATCTGGTCCCTGAAGCCGCCGCTAAACGTAGGACATTGATAAAACCCTTAACGTAGGATTCCGCCCTCAGCCGGAGCCGACCCCATGCCCGTTCAATCCGGACAAGGAGTCCGAGCAGCGTGCGGCCTCGGCCTCCGAACGCCGGCAGAACACCGCAGAGCGGATCATGGCCACGGCGCAGGAATACGCCGAGAAAAATATCTCGTCGCCGAAACAGCGCACGACGTTCATGGACCATCTTCGCAATGTGATGGACACGGCCATGGAGCGGGCTGCTGTTCCGGCCGAGCAGAGGCAGGAAGCGCCGGACAAGAGCAAGTCGCGCGAATCCGCCCCGATCGAGCGGTGAGGTAAACACCATGGCGACGACGACAAACGACGCCCCCCAGGCTGGCCCTGTGCCAGCCTGGGGGGGTCACGATGATCAACGACATGCCGGCGACTTCCCTGCGTTTCGAGCGCCAGGAGAAGGGCGACGACGATTCATTCACATTGTCTTTCCATCTGGCCGGCCTGCAAGTGGCGCGTTTCAAGGGCATCAAGCCCGCGGAACTGGAGGGCATAGTCGGCGAGGAGAATGCCGAGAAGATCCTCACACGATCGGATCTCGGCTTGGCGGGCGGCAACCTTCGCGGAACCCTGTCGGGCGAGTCGCTGGCGAATGCCTATGGCTTGAGCCCCGCCGAACGGGAGGCTCGCGAGACGGCGAAGTCTCAGGGCGACCGCGCGGCGTCCTTCGTCCAGGAAATGCAGAGCCGCCATCCTGCGGTACAAGACGCGGCCGCCGGACAGTGGACCGTTCAGATCCGCCAGTCTGACGGGCTCTACCGCGACCTCGTGACAACAGACGACGCCCATGAGGCGCATCGTCTGTTTCAGCAGGGCCCGCAGTTTCGCGTCCTCGATAACAAGATCGGCGATTTCGCAGCCGACTATTCGCCGGACGAGAAACGACGCGGCGAACGCGTGGCGGAATATCACGTCCGTTCCGGCTTCCGCGAACTGATCGAAGAGCGAGAGCCAAACCAGGTCAGACCGGACCGGGTGCGGACCCGCGATATGGTCGACGTCGACGAAGCGCTGCAGGCGGCCCAACGTCTGCGCGAGCGTGATCGCGATGCGATCGAGACCGAACGGCTGCGCGTCGGCAATCTCGCTCAGGACGCCAAGCGCCGCGACAACGAGAACGATCTCGACGAGCTGGCGGGCCGCAAACCGAGTTTCGCACCGCTGACGATGACGGAACATGAAAAGAATCGGCGGATCGAGCTGAGCGAACAGCTGCATGCGCAATTCCGCGTCCATGGGTCGGAATACCGGTTCAAGGATCAGCCGGGCAAGATCGCGTTCCGTGATGCTGGCGATACCCTCAAGACCGCTTCCAACGATGATCGCGTGGCGCGGGCGATGGCGACGATGGCGGAAGCCAAGGGCTGGAAGACCATTTCGGTTTCCGGTCATCCGGACTTCCGGCGCGAGGTCTGGCTCGAAGCGAGCCTGCGCGGGCTGGAAGTTCGGGGTTACAAGCCGCAGGACCAGGACTTGAAGGATCTGCAGGCGCTACGCGAGCGACAGGAGCGCAACGGGATCGAGCGCGTGCCGGAGCGTTCCAAGCCTGGGCTTGACGCAAATGCGGAGAAATCCCCCGCCAAGGCCCCGGAGAGGGCACAGGAGACCGGGAGGGGACACGAACGGGCCGCGGCAACAGAAAGCGCTACGGAACACGCTCTGAAGGCCTTCACGGGCCTTCTGGTGGCACATGGAGCCGCGCCCTACCGGAACGACCCGAAGGAGAACCAGAGCTATTTCGTCACGCTGGCCACGGCCAAGGGCGACGAAACTGTTTGGGGCAAGGATCTGGCCCGGTCGATCAGGGAAAGCGCGGCACAGCGTGGCGACGCGATCACGATCAGCTACCGTGGCAATGAACCGGTGACGGTAGATGCCGTGAAACGTGACGCCCAAGGCAAAGCCATCGGTCGCGAACCGGTCAATACGCATCGCAACAGCTGGGAGGTCGCGAAGGCGCCCGACAGCGACCGGGCGAAAATCGTCAAGTCTGTCGCCGCGGCCGTAGTCGCCGAAAAGGTGAAAGATCCCGAGGCGAGGCAAATCGCGCTTGACGCGCTCAACGCTCGCATCGACCGTGAAGACAAGGCCGGGCGGCTCCCGCCCGTCCAGGTGTACGACCACAGCGCGCCGTCGAAGGATCACGGCGCAGATAAGACCCGGCCGCAGGTCGAGCGTCGAGCGGAGCGCACCCGTTAGCGCATTTGGTGACGGGGATCGCCGATCAAGGCGCATCCCCTGTCACCACCCCTGCCCTTTCCGTTTGGTGACAACTGCAGCGCGTCGACGCGCCGCCGGCGTCACCACCATCTATCTCGGAGACCAACGTGAAGATCCATTCCGCAATACTGGCCGCGGTCATCGCCTCGATGTTGGCCGCATGTGCCTCTGCGCCGAAGCCGCCGAATGTGAGCGGCCGAAAGCGCGTCGACATCAACAGCACCGCCGACGTGCGAGGGCTGGCGCTGCAGGTTTTTCCGGAAGCACCTGCGGCCGTAGAGCCTGCGCACAAGGTCGATGCCGTCGCGCCGGCGTCGAGAACCGTGTCGGTGCATTTCCCCTGGAACAGGTCGACGTTCCAGCCGACTCGACAGCAAGCGGCCGCGCTGAGGTCGCTGCTGGGCGACGGCTATGCACGGATCGAAGTGCGTGGCCGCACCGATGCCGCCCGCCCGAGCGCGGGTGACGAGACGATCGCTGCCAGGCGTGCCGCCGCCGCGCGTGACTGGCTCATCCATCAGGGCGTCCCGGCCCGGGTCATCAGCGTGAACTACGCGTCGGCCGCCGATCCCATCGGCGGCAACAACTATTCGGGAGGTCGCGCGCTCAACAGGCGCGTGGACATCGAAATCATCCGCAAGTGAGCCTTGCGGCAACCACCAAGGAGAATGACTGATGAAGACGGTAATCGGCACCCTGCTCGCGCTCGCGATCGCGATCGCCGGCCTGGCCTCGCCGGCGAAGGCCGAAGGCATGTTCACCGGCGACACCAAACTGGCTTGCGAAGCAATCCTCTGCCTGTCCACCGGGCAGCAGCCGAGCGAATGCGCTCCCTCGATCCGGCGGTATTTCAGCATCGATGCGCGGCGCATTTCGGACACGATCAAAGCGCGCAAGAACTTCCTGAACCTGTGCCCGAGCGCGTCGCAGGACGACAACATGCGGTCGCTCGTCGATTCCATCGCCAACGGCGCCGGTCGCTGCGACGCGGCCGCGCTGAACGCCTCGATGCGCGTGTGGCGTCCTCGGGACGACGATCGCCCGACCTACATCCGCAACACCCTGCCGTCGCACTGCGCCGCCTACGGAAGTCACGGCTACACCGACCACACGAACGGCACAGTCGCCCGCTACGTGGGCGACCCGAACAATGGTGGCTTCTGGGTCGATGCGGCCGACTACGACGCCGCCCTGGCCAGATACAACGCCGAGCTGCGGAACCGCAGCCAGAACACCGGCGGAAATGCCGGCGGCGTTTACTGGCTGGGCGGCGGCCATTGAAGTTTGGTGACGGATCTCGCCGGCGATCGCGCCGCCTGCGTCACCAAACGCAGCACAACCGAAACCCCGGCTTTCGCCGGGGTTTCTTTTTTGCCCGCCCTGATGGCGCTGTTGCCCAATGACACAAGCTATGAAGAGGCCGGGGTTCCCCGGCCTCTTGGCTCCCTGCTCGCCGGATCAGCTGGCCAGCGGCAACAGGACTTCCGGCATCCAGCCAGCATTTCCGAGCTTGTCCTCGGCGACGCTCGCGAGGGCTGCACGCTTCGCCTTGTCGGCACCGGCCGGCGCATGCTCACCCAGCAGACCAATCAGCGGCCCTTTCTTGAGCTTGCCGAAATAGTTGTCCGCCGTGGGCGTCCAGTGCGCGGCAACACTCGCCCCGAGGTCCGACAGCATGACCCGGCTGCGGCCTCCGTCGTTCCCGACGAACTGGCGCACGTCATCGAAACAGCAGGACGTGCAGTAGGCCAGCAGATCGAGGATTTCGGCCTGATCGGCAGCGAGGCACCAAGCCCATGCCGCGTCGAAGTCGTCCTCCTCCATGCCGCCGCCCAGCTTTTCGGCCCACGTTTCGGCGCGCTGCTCCTGCTCGATGTGGATCGGATGCCCTCCATCGCGGGAACGCGTCGGGTCAGTTCGCGATGGCATGCGGTCGTGCTGATGTGCAGCTGGGAACCGGTCCAGTGACGCGCCAGTGATCCCCAAAGCTGGAACGCCAGCAGGCGCAACGAATAGTCCACATTCTTCGCGAGCGCGTCGCGGATGACGGCACTGCGGATCGCGGTCAGTTCCTGCACAAGCGATTGCGGCTCGGTCTGGTCCGACCCGCCATTGCTGGCAGCACCCAAACCGCCCTCCCCTGCTTCACCGCCTTTCGCGATCTGCTGCGCGGCCTTCTTGTCGCCCGGACGGATCAGGCCATGATGGAACCGCGCCTTGCCGTCATGGCCGAGGCTCACGACGATACCGGTAAGGCGGGCAATGTCGGGATGCTCGCCGCTGCGGGCTTCCGTCAACCGGTCCAGTGCTTCGGAAACTTCCTCCTGCTGCGCATAGAGGGCTTCGCTGGCTTCGTCGTCGTCTTCCTTCTGATAGGCCTGTTCAAGACGCTCATGCTCGGCTTCCAGCCGCGCCCGCTCCGCCGCCTCGGCTTCGGTTTCCGGCCGCAGCACCGACGGCGCACGCGAATAGCCCTGATCGTGGTAAGTCTCGTAATTCAGCACCACGTCCACCCACGCCCCGCCTGCCTTGCTCTGCTCGTCCGCGCCGAGCCTTGCCGCCTTTTCGATGGCGAGCCGTTCCAACAGCCCGGCGTCCAGCAGCACCACTTCCACCTGACCATCGTCCATGTCGTCGCGAGCATTGGCGAAAAGATCGCGATGCACCGCCCCGCCTGCCTTTTCGTAGGCCTTCACCGTGACGAACCTCGCCCGCCGGTCACTCGCCCGCACACTGGCTTGCGACAGTTGGCGGCGGATTTCGTGCGCCCCCGGCACGCGACCCTTGCCAACGATGCTCTCTTGCAACGCATGATCGTCGGTGAGGGTCAGCGCCATGATTTGATCGAGGTCAATTTCGCCTGCCCTGAACCGCTCGAACACCGCCGGAGCCACGGATGCGAGCACTAGACGCCGCTTGACGTATGCCGGTTCGACGCCGAAGAACGCGGCGACCGCATCCGGAGACTTGCCCTGTTCGGTCAGGGCCAGAAATGCCGCGCACTCGTCCGCCGGGTGCATCGCTTCACGCTGCAGGTTTTCGGTAAGGCTGAATTCGACCGCTTCGCTATCGTCCACGACGACGCACGCCACTGCATGGCTCGCGCTCAAAACGCCTTCCGCCACCAGTTCCATCAACGCCTTGAGCCGACGCCCGCCCGCCACCACGCCGAACCCCTCGCCTTCCTTCACGACCACGAGGTTTTGCACCAAGCGGCCAGCCAGCGCCGCAATGCTCGCTTTCAGGTCGGAAACGTCGCCACTCGGTGCCCTGCGCACGTTCCGCGCCGACCAGACCAGATTGGAAACCGGGATGAATACGATCTCCGGGTTAGCCTCGCCCTTGACTGCGTTCTGCTCCGCTCCCACCACGCTCTTAGATGCAAGAGACGGCTTTTCGGATGCCGCCCTGGCGGCCTTCTTCGGGGTCTGCGACTTTTTCGTTTGCGTTGCCATGGTTCCCTCCTTCGGGGTTGGTGTTGATGCCACGCTCTTGAGTGCTTTCGACGTAGCGCCTCGATACGTCCGACCCGGGAAAGCAGGCGGGCAAGGGCTTGAGCGAAGCGCCCCTTGCGCGACTGCGAGGTCGGACGAACGTATGGCGCAGTCGAACGCACGGGCGGGGCAGCCGGCCCGAAGGTGCTATTGGCGTCGAAAAAAGATGGCGCAGCCCGCAATAGGCGCGCTTAGGCGCGGTTCTGGCCCTCGCGGCCGCGTGCGGCCTCTCTTTGCCCTTGGCGCTCCGCAATGGCCGCTCTGGCGGCCTCTACGCGCGCCTCGTGCGCGGTGGTTGGTGCGGGCATAGCTCGCACCAGGTCGACGAGGCTGACGGCAAGCGCGCGATCGTTGGCGGACCCTCTCGCCAGCGCCTTTGCCATCTGCCCATACCCCAGCAGGACGCGCTTGCGCGTCACGCTGATTCTGTCTTGCGCAGGATTGGGATGAGCGCCCTTCCCCATCGCCTCGCGATTCGCTTGGTCTTCCTGCGTGCGCGCGACGCGCGATTGACCGCCACGTTCGGCGATTCGGATCAATGCCTGGCGTTGTGCCTTCCGCACGACGCCCCGAGCCTTGCGGGGAGAAGCATTGGCGTCAACGCCTCTGTCGCGAAGCTCTTGGGCGAACTTCACGCGCCAGCGATGCAAATCGCCCTTGCGCGGGTTGAGCCGCGAACCGTCCAAGGCGGTTGCCTTCACCGTCAAATGGACGTGCGGATGTTTCTCGTCGTTGTGAGCGGCGAAACAGTACTGGAAGCCCTGGAACTCATCAGCGGCGAAGGCACGCACAGCCGCCTTGACTTCATCCCGCGGGGTACCCGGAGGCATTGAAAGCATGATGTTGAAAGCCTCGCGCGGCCCGTCGTCGCCGTCGCTGGGAATGGAATGACCGCCATCGCGCCATGTATCGCGAACGCTGCGGACATCCTTCTTGCCGAGATAGGCGAGCCCTTGCTCGTCTTCGAGTTCCACAAGACCGTTGCGCGAGATGTAATCCATGTGCGCCTTGATTTGACGCATGTTTCGCCCGCCCCCGGTGATTTTGACCATGACTTCCGGCGACTTCCGCGCAATCCGTTCAAGGGTTGCGCGCCGACTTTCCCTGGTCGCCGGCCCCGTGGGTTTACCGCGCTTCGCCTTGGAGCCTGTGCCGGGCGCCTTACGGGGCGCTTTGACATGGCGGCCACGCGAATAGATCGGGTCTAGCTCGGCTCCGAATTCGTCAAGCCAATGGTCAATCGACGCGCTCATGCGAGGGGCCAGCGCTCCTGACAGGCGCGCATGAGGGCGGTGACGGCCTCGGTGTGCTGGGCGATGGTGCGCTCAATGTCCGCGACGCGCCTCGCGGGAAAGTCCTGCGCCTTGCGCTCGTTGAGCCTGCGAGCGATCTGGTTGAGGTTCCGACCGATCGCCTGCAGCTGGTAATTGGAGTTCGCGAGGACTTGGACCTCGGCGTCGCCGAACTGAGGTTCACGAGTAAGGGCGGCGCGGATCACGGCCGCAATCCAATCGCGCGGAGTGCGCTTGCCGTCCAGCCTGCGGCGGATGGCGTCCATTTCGGAAGGGATCAAGGTGATTTCGTAACGCCTGCGCGGCTCGGCCTGCGCTGGGGCCTGCGATGCGGCCAAGGGCTGCGAGTCATACGGCGGCCGTGCTGCTTTCAACTGTGCCTGGATGGCTGCGCGGATGGCAGCGCCGGGCTTGAGATTGCGCGCGGCGCAATAGGCCTCCCACGGCTCTTTCAGTTCGCCGAGGTAGAGATTGAGATAGGGGCTGTTCGGCTTCTCAGTGGTCATTGTGGGCCTGTCATACGCACCCGACAGGGTGCCAGAGGAGCGCTGTACGCGCGTACTCTACCGGCCTTCGGCCTATCCTGCAATAGCCCACTACGCGCCTCCGCTCCTTGGAAGGTTCCAAGGAGCTACGCCGCCCCTGCCCTCTTACGAGGCGCAGGGGTGGGCTATTCAGTCTGCGGTCACGCAGACGAGTTAAGCTGCGCCCGTTGGGCGACAGCGGCGGGCGCATCGCGCCTCGCCCATCAGGCGGCGGAAATGAAAAAGGGACAGGCATCGCCTGTCCCTTTTTCGGCCGATTTCTGACGCGCCCTACCCTACGCCGGCTATGGACCCGCCGGCCGGCACTCACGAGAAACGATTCTCGAGCCGATCCGCAAGCCGTGCCGCTCGAACTGACCTTGCGCGAGTTCGAGCGCGTCGGCCGCCGGGCTCACCGAGAAGTGGTAGGTGTCGGTCATCGGCTGCATGTTCGCCTGGGCGAATAGCACGCCGTCTGCGCCGAAAAAGCCAACGGTCAGCGGGAAATGGGTGTCCCGCATCCAGAACACGCGAGGTTCGGCCTTGGGCCAACTAAACAGCAGCCCCGGGCCTGCGTCGTCGCGGTTCGCGAGCCCGGTCGCCTGCGCTGCAACTGTCTTGGCAACCGGGACGGCAGGTAGGATCGCGCCGCCGGAAAAATGCAGGTCGCAGACCTCATCCGGTCCGGCGGCACTAGCGCTTGCTGCCGGAAGCGCTAGTACCAGGGCGAAGGCGGCGAGAACCGCCCTCACCCGTTTTCCTCGCTGAGGCTTTCGATGACGCAGTCCGCGGCGGAGACTTCCGCGTTCTCGCCGTTCTCGTAGCGAATATGCACCAGACCCGTCGAAGTCGGTTTGCGATTCAGCAGGATGGCAGCGCTTCGACCGTCGATGGTCACCAGCAGCAATGGCTTGCGCATCAGCGTCGGGTCGGACGCGACTTTCCCCCTCGGCCAGCTGGTGCGACCTTCCTCGGGAGGTTCGCCGCCCTCACCGCCTTCCCCGTTGTTGCCCCTGCCGTCAGCACTTGCACCCGGCTTTGTCTTGGCCGGTTTGCCTTCGTCCTTAGCCACGGTGGCTGATCCTCCATGGCCGCCATCAGGGCCGGAACCTTGGAACATTCCAAGGTTTCCGCCGCCGGAGATACCGCTGCCGTTCGGCGGCTGCGGCGGTTCTTGGCTCGTACCATTCTTGAGCGAGGTGGAAAGCGCGGACACGGCCGCCCGCGTCACCTCTTCCGCTTGCTCCACCCATGCATCCACTTCGTCGGGGTATTTGCCGTGAAGCGTAGACAGGTCATAGAGAATTTTCGGCGACGTACAGCGGCCGCTCGCATAGAGCGCTTCGATTGCGGCCGGTGGGTCGATCAGGGCCAGATGGTAAGTGATGAACGACGCATCGACTCCGAGTTCCCGGGCTATCTTCGCGTTCCTGTCACCGTCCTTCTTTTTGCGGTTGATGAACAGTGCGAGTTCCATGGGCCGCAGGTCTTCGCGCTGCAGGTTTTCGATAACCTGATCGTAGTCGTCGTGCTGCTGATCGACGAAAGCGGGGATTTCCTCGCGGCCAGCGTCTATCGAAGCACGATAGCGACGCTCGCCGTAGTTCAAGATCCATTTGCCGGGCTTGTCCGGGTGAGGGCGCACCGAAACCGGCGACTTAACGCCGCGCGCCTTCACGGAAGCGACCATTTCGGCCATCTTGACCGGATCGAACGACTTTCGCGGCTGGTTTGGATCGACTTCGATGTCGGCGAGACGGATCATCAAAGGCTCGCCGGCGGCGGTGGCCGGGGTAGGGGGCGCTTCATCGAGCGCAGAAAGGTCGAGCGCCATTATGCAACCTCCATCAGTTGTGCGATTTTGTCGAAGACGGGGCGCATTTCGCGCCAAGCGTCGCGGCCGGACGTTTTGCCGAGCCGCCACACCGGCACGCCGGCCGCTTGCGCCTCGGCGATCGCTGTCGATTTCTTGATTGCAGCGAAGCCGGGCGACATTGCGATGAGGTATTTCGGGTACGCCGTGGAAAGGGCGCGGAAGTTGTCGCGCTGGAACGGCGTCGGCTCCACTTTGTTTGGCAAGATGCCGAGGAATTTCAGCTTCTTGTTGAGCGTTGCCTGAATTCGCCGGATGCCGATATTTTCGTGGTTCAACAGGTCGCCGATCCCATCGATGGCCTCCTGGTTGAGTTCGATCGGCGCGAGCACGTAATCGGCGACGACGAGCGGAGACAGTTGGCGGATGTCCGGATTCGGGTTCGTGTCGATGATGCAGACATCGAAACTGTCTGCAACGCGAGCCAGGAACGCCAGAAGATTCGAGGCGTAGGCGTTGTGTTCCGCCGCCTTCTTTTCCATCTTGAGCAAGTCGCCATCGCCCGGGACCAAGACAAATTCAGCGTGCTCGATGTCGGCTTTCGGGTCGGTCAGGAGCTTGCTGCTGGTCGTAGCGGACACGACGCAAAAACCGCCGGTTCTCAACGCTTTGGTGGTGTTGCGCTGGTGGTCGAGGTCGATCACCAGGACGCGCTTGTTCATGGGTTGGTTGATCGGCTGGCTAAAAAAATAAGCCAGTTGACAGGCGACGGCGCTTTTGCCGACGCCGCCCTTCTGATTGGCCAGGACAATCGTTTTCATCCGTTGCTCCGTAGGAAATTGCGAACTGTCGTCTCCGAAGTCGTCACGCCGTTGGTTTTGAGGTAGGCGACGACTTGTGCGAAGGTGTAACCCTTCTCGCGAAGGGTCTGCATGTCGTTGAGAAAAGAGGTGAGGGGGTGCACCGCCAGCTTGGGCTGCTCTTTTTGCATGAATGCTTCGAGCCGCTTCCGCTCGGTCATTCGTTCGGCCATTCGCTCGGCCTTCTCCTTAAACCGCGCCAGAAGCACGCGAGCGTGCTTCGGCGTAACGGCGTGTTTCGCCGCCGTTTCCGGCAGCGAAACACCATCCACGAGAATGTGGCGCGCGATGGCCAGCGATTTTTTGGACCATCGACACGACGCCGCTACAGCTGCGAACTGCACGGCGTCCATCTGTGGCACTGTCCCTTGCGTCATGGTTCAGTTTGCGCCCTGGCGCTCTTGCAGCTCGGCTCGCTTGATCGAACCCGGCGCACCGAATTCGAAATCTTCGACCCGGAAATCGAAGCCATAGACGGTCTCGCCAGTCTTGCTGTCCTGGTAGTCGTTGTTGCGCAACGACCACTGGACGATCAGCTGATCGCCCCTGCGACAGTTTTCGGCGATGGCTTCGCCCTTCTTGTTGAAGGCCACGAACTGGACCCTCACCGCGCGTTCGAGGCTGTTGTTGTTGTCGTCCTTGCCCGCGTACTCGTTGGAAATCAGCGTGAACCTGCAGACGGCGCCAGATGCCGTTCTGCGCAGAGCCGGCGCGTCTGCGAGGCGGCCGGCAAAGGTATTGCTTTGCATGGATTTCTCCGATGGAGCGACGGAATTCGCCGCGAATCAAGTATAACAGAAGGGAAAACAAACAGACAACAACTAGACAACAATCCGGAAAACAGTTTCCGTGGGCTGAGCATCCAAAATCGAGGGGATTTTTCCATCTTCTTCGCCAGTTCACCGCCAATTCGCGCGGGCTGAAAAGCGAGCTGCAAAACCGCAGCGCCGCCCCGAAAAGACAAATCGCACCAAAAGCGCCTGGGAGGCCCTAGGAGCGTGACCGCGCCGGCGGCCGCTTCGCTCCACCTGATGCGCTAGAGCGCCTTCCACGGTCGAATGCGAGCCGATTTGAGCCACTTAAAACTCAACGGTCGCCCCCATTTTTTTCAAAAGCCATTGCGGCGGTTCTGCCGGGCTCGACGTTGGAAGTGTGAGTTCTGGTGGTTGATGGAAGATCAAGTAGTAGACCAGTGCCCGTAGGGCACGCTATTGGAGGCGGCTTGCCGCCGACAGGCCGTCGCCAATGGCGACGGGGCGGAGCGCCGAAGGCGCGGAGGGTAGGTGTTGTTGTGAGCTTCTAGCTGGGGGAGTGGTTGATTGAAGTGCTCTAGCTACAGGTATAGATATAGGTAAATCTGAATCAATATAGGGAGAGTTCACCGCCTGCGCGAAATCCGTTTTTTTTTCAATGCTTTAACGCTCATTTTCGATTCCGGACGCAAGACTGTTTCAGCGTCTGGGCATAAGAGTGTTTCAGCGTCAGTTTCTGTGGACAAGCGTGTTTTCCGCAATGAATCCAAGAGATTGCACACAAGACAATTTCAGCGTGGATAACGTCTTTGATCCACAGGGTTATGCACAGACTTACCCACCGCTTATCGCCATGATTGCGATATGGCAGTGGCTGCCGAGGGACCATGTGAAAGGCCCGGCGGTAGCCGGGCCTGCGGAGGGCAGCGCTTAACAGTATTGACTACGGCCGTCGGCGTAGCATGAAGCGCGGTTTGCCCTTGAGGACGGCGCAGCCTTGATCGAGGAATTCGGCTGCGTTCTCAATCTTCTCTCGTATCTGCTGCGCCTCCGCAGTCAGCGTGTCGAATTGCTTGGCCCTGGCGATGCTCTCCCGCGCTTCCTGGATCTTGTCGTCGTCCGCACCAACGTAGTCGCGGCGTCGCGGTTGGCCGGGCTGCTGTGGGTAGAGCAGATAGAGGTAGCGGGGGGCGCCATTGCCGTCCGGCCGCCACCACTCCGTTGCGTAGATCAGTCCGGCAGCTTTGAGTTTCGCAGTCTGACCTACGAGGTCGACGTCGCTTGGCCTCAAGCTCTTCGAGCGTTGGCAGCAGGTCATAGATCAGGTTTTGCAGCTCGCCGGTAAGCGAGCCCTGTACTCTCATCTCCTGGGCGAGAGGTCGGGCCATGGCGATTACCGCTCCCGATCCACGACAGCGGCCCTTTCGGTAGGCGAGGGGATCTCCGCGCCGAACGCCACGACCTGAAGCGCAACCTTGTCTTCGATGCTCATCGCGTCGAACTCTTCGGCGGTCATTGTGGCGTCGGTGTCGACGCACTCGATCCAAATATCCCAGCTGGCGGCGATTTCAGCGTAGGTCGGGGTGCTCATGGCTTAGATTCCCAGGGCGAGGCGGCCGGCGTAGTAGACGGCCAGCACCACCGCGCCAGCCAGCAGCAGAAATAGGCCCGCCGCCTGGACATAGACGAACACAGTTCCGACCGCCAACGCGCCACGGATCACACGCGTCGCGAAACCCACCACCAGATCATCGAAGAACTTCATACCTCCTCCTTTGCCGTCGTTTCGGAATGGTGACGACACAACGCCACAATAGCATATTTTGGCGATGTTGTGTCACCACTTATCGGAATGTCAACCCCTCGTTTTTGCGAGGGATTCGAGACCGACCAGCTTCTCACTGCAGACCGCTTTTGCTCCGCTGCTTTGCGAGTTGCCTTAGCCGGAACAGTGGCTCTCTGCCGTCATAGGTCGCGGCTGCAGGCGACCAGGACGGAACCGTCCATCGATTTCCGCTGCTTCGCCGAGAGCCCTGAGCCGTTGCCCGGGGATCAGCCGCGGATCGAGCTGCAGAGCGCAAAGGCGACGCCAGAAGCGCAGCGTAGGCGTTGGCGAAGCTACCTTTGTGCCGGCAGCGACGCGGCTACGATCAGGGCACGCGCCTCGGGACACGGGGATAGAGCGGTGAACGACGAAACCGCATGGGAAATTGCGCCAATAAGGGGTCGGCTCCGGCTGAGGGCGGAATCCTACGTTAAGGGTTTTATCAATGTCCTACGTTTAGCGGCGGCTTCAGGGACCAGATTGCTCACCAATTGCTCACCCGAGCCGATTAATTCGCTCAGCCATGGCTTTGAGGGCGCTTTGCACGATGAGTTGGCTTTGGGGAGCAACGTCTGAAGAGCGAAACAACTCGACCAGGCGCTGCAAATCCGCGCCCCATTGCCGTTTCAGGCTGTCGAGTTGGTCGACGTGACGGGCGAAGTCACCGCAATCCACGGCAGACTGGAAGGCACGTTCGAGATCGGCCGCACTGGCCATCAATGCAGCCAAGCTCCGCTTCAGCTTCTCGGGAAGTTCAGGCAGATCGCGGTAGGGGTGCGTTCCCGCCTCGATCATTTGCTGATTTCTCTCGGACATGGACTCCATCATATCCGCATAGCGATAGAAGCCCGGATAGCGCTGACACAGGTTCGACAGCACCTTGTCCGAAGCCGTGTCGTAAATCTGCTGAAGACCCTGCATATAGCCAAGCATATGATGGACGACCGCCGCTCCTTGAATGCCCTGCTTTTCCAGTTGTCGCATTCGCAGATCGATGGCGGCGGCGATCCGATGGTTTTCTTGTGACATGGAATAGCTTTCTGAATAGGGCTAGAGATTGGTCAGGTCTTCCGGGAACTGACCGCCTCTCTGGACGAATTGGCTCCAGGTTTCCTCGCCACGTTTCGAGACGACCCGGTGTGCAGGATCATCGTCATCAGCCTCAAGCAGGCCAAGACGTACGAGCGGTGCGACCGTCTTGTCACCGAATTGCTTTTCATAGGTGTGCCCGGGCACGACAAGCATCCATCCCGATGTTCCGCGTTCGGTGATGGCAGGGACAAGGCGTCCGCCTCGGGCGGGCCTGTCGCCGCGCGAAAGCGTGAACAGGCAGATGCTCCAGAACGCGTTTCTTGGACGTGGCGGTATCAACGCCCAATCCATTGGCCCGTTGTCTGGATATTCGATTATGGGAGCGGGCCTGTTTTCGCCGCCGTTGATGCCTTCCCGGTAGGCCCTCTCAAGCGCATTGGCGATTGCGCCCGCCGTATCGACGGACAGACCGTATTTTCGATTGTAGCGGTCTTTCGCAACGATTTCCCGGGCAATTTCCCTGAAGCGCGCCTTGCGATACGGATCGGGCCGAGGCAGTCTTACTGGCTTGGTCATAATGCGGTCTCCACCTGTGGAGCCTCAGAAGACTTGCGGCGCTTGACGATCTCCGCGACGGTATTCTTGCTGATGCCGAGATCGCGAGCGATCCATCGGTAGCTGCGACCTTCGGCGCTCAACGCAATGACCTTCGGTGCGAGCCGATCGGATTTAGGACGTTGTCCAGATTGTCGGCCGAGTTTCTTACCGCGTGCCTTTGCTGCGGCCAGGCCTGATTTCACGCGCTCGCTCAGAAGATCGCGCTCGAACTGAGCGATGCCGGCGAGCAGGGTCGCCATCATGCGGCCGTGCGGTGTGTCGAGTTCGAAGGTCATGCCGCTCATGGCGACAACCGAGACCTTCCAGCCGGCCAGTTTGTCGAGTGTGTTCAGCAGGTCTTGTGTGGAACGGCCCCAACGCGACAGTTCCGTCACGAGGACGGCATCGATTTGCCTGGCCTGGGCCAGATCGATGATCCGGTTGCGGGCAGTCCGGTTTGCCGATGCTCCGGAGGCGGTTTCCTTGAAGACGCCGAGGACTTCATAGTCGCCGCGCTCCGCGAACGCGGTCGTTCATCGACCTGCCGCTCACAGGACTGGTCGGCGGTCGAAACGCGGCAGTAGATGGCGGCGCGCTGTCCCAATAGAACCCCTTTGGATTTTGCCCTTGCAAGCCGTTGATTTTGCTGGTCCGATTTTTGTCCAAAACAGACTAATGTTCAAGAGGGACGATTGTTTATGCCTCGGACGCCAAATTCTGACCGAGCGACAGCGCTCCGCACTCTTTGATCTGCCGACGGACGAAGCGTCACTGTTGCGGCACTACATTTTGTCCGATGACGATCTCACCCATATTCGGGAGCGACGCCGAGCGCGCAATCGTTTCGGCTTTGCCCTGCAACTGTGTGCCCTGCGCTATCCCGGTCGGCTGCTGTCCCCTGGAGAGCTTATCCCGCAAGAGCTGTCCCGGTTTCTGGCAGCGCAGCTTGGGCTGAGCGTCGGGGACCTGGCCGAATACGCGGCGCGGGAGGAAACACGCCATGAGCATCTGGCCGCGTTGTGCGATCTACAGCTACAGGAGCTTTGCCGAATCGTGGCGCCCAGGAACTGCGGGACTGGCTTGCCACTCAAGCCGAAGACGCGCGTTCAAACGAGGACCTCGTGCGCCGGTTTGTCGAACGATGCCGCCAAACCCAGATCATTCTTCCGGCAATCACGACGATCGAGCGGTTGTGCGCCGATGCTCTGGTGGAAGCCGAGCGCCGGATCG
>NZ_JAJOMX010000001.1:5240000-5315803 GCF_024699925.1 Mesorhizobium sp. J428 | reverse complement strand
CACCATCTGCGTGAAGGCGATACTGGCGAGCGGCTCGGCGTTCTGTTGCACTCACCGCGCCCGCCACCGCCTGCACCGGGGCCAGCGGCGCCAGCGAGCGCATGGCGTGACGATCACCAACTGCCCATGTGATGACATCTGGATGATGCCCTCCATCATCGGATGTCGAGCTTCAACGGCGAGTTGGTGTTGATGATCGTGTAGCAGACCGGGGTTGTCGAGAAGCGGGTCCGCCGTCAGCCCGTTGGCGATGCGGGCGATTTCGATGCCGTCGAGATTGCGCTCGCGGTGGCCGAGCGAATAGATGTGGAACACCTTATCGGTCGCTGCCGCCAGGATCGCGAATGCATTCGAGGTGGCGGATCGACGGATGGATATCGATCGGCTCGACCGGATACCGCCTCGCTGTCGAGATGACATGCATCTGCGCCAGCTTCACCAGATTATATCCTGCTGGTTGCCGGGGCGACGGCCACGATCGAGATCGAGCAGTTCGGCGCGGAAGCAACCTGGGCGAAGACCTACATCGCCACCGAAATCGATCGAATGGTCGGCATTGCGCGCGTGCACGCGGAATTCGGGAGGCGCAGCAGTCGTGCGATCGCTCTTGCGGATCATGGCAGGATCGAAGCGGACGCGTTCCGAGCCCCGCGCATCGGCGCCGGCTTCTTCATGATCCTGCGCGCGTCGTCGTGCAGCACGTCGAGACCGATCTCGGACAGCACCCGCAGCGAAGCGAGATGGATCGCCTCGAGCTGGTCCTCGGAGACAATCGGCGTAGGCGGGAAAGGATCTTCCAGGCGGCGGAACGGCGGCTGTTCGCGAAAGTGGACGAGGACCTGCGCGCTTGCTGTCTTAGGTCCTCGCTGCGGGCGCGGACTGCTGGAGCGGCATCGGCTGAAGCTTCGACATGCGATTCCCTGACAGGCTGACGATTTCGGGGTCATATTGGACGGCGCGGACGATCAGGACAGCCGGAGCGGCGACCACAAGCATGAAGGATCACGACATGCGCCAATCATGCGCGCTGCGGCCCCCGATATCGCCCCGTCAGGCTTTTAGCCTGTCAGAGCCACTCGCCTGCGCTCCGCCGCTGTATCGTCTGGGGCGGTCCCGCGCGACGGCCAGACGGGGCGTCGCGTGTCCAGTGCAGGGCGAAGATGTTCGGCATGGCGTATGCGAACTCCGGGATAGCGCGATTGCATGGCTGCCTTCGATGGTTTGGGGCCCGTCCTGACCCGCGTTCACGATCCCCGGCATGTTTCGTGCCTGTGCCGCCGTAGGGCGGGCTTTGAAACATCAGGTTTCGACAAGTGTGCCCATTGCCTGCGATCCCGGAGACCGCGTGCAGGGCGCGGAGGCGATGCAAGAGCGAGCCCAACTGGACCCTGCACAGCCGTGGGCGCCTGCAAAGCCCGGCCTCGACGGGCGGCAAGTGACCGCGTTTGAAGCTGGCGCAGGGCCGTCCTATCCGCTCTTCACCTTCCTCCATGCAGCAGCCCGGGCATGACGCCCGCGGAGATCGGCCTGTCCGCCGCAATGACGCCGCTCGGCCTGATCGTCTCGGCGCTGTTCGTGCCGCAGCTGGTGCGGATACTGGGCGGGCGGCGGCTCGCCGTCACGGCGGCGCTCGCCGGAGCGCTGCTCTTCTTCCTGGTTGGACTGATGCAAAACTGGATCGCGTGGTATCCGCTGCGCTTCCTGATCGGGCTGGCGATCAATCCGCTCTACATCCTCGGCGAGGTCTGGATGATGGCGCTGGCGCCCGACGAGAAGCGCGGGCGCATCATGGGCGTGTTCAACGCCGTGACCGGCGTCGGCTATGCGGCGGGTCCGCTGACGCTGACTGCGGTCGGCACGGAGGGGTGGCCGCCGCTCCTGGTGGCGATCCTCGGCTTCTCCGGCTGCGCCCTGCTGCTGTTCCTGACCACGAAGGGACTGCGCGGCTTCGAGCCGGACCCGGACGGAAAGCCGGCCACCGGCGTGTTCGGCTTCTGGCTGCTCGCGCCGGCGCTGCTGCTCGCCGTCACGGTTTCCGCCGCCACGCAGCAGAGCGCCTATTCGCTGATGCCTGTGTTCGGCGCCGGCTACGGGCTGGTCGAGGCGCGGCTTGCCGCGCTGATCACGCTGCTTTCGCTGGGCAACATCTTGCTGCAGGTGCCGCTCGGTTTGCTGGCGGAGCGATTCGGCGCGAGGGCGATGATGATCTGCTGCGCCGCGCTCAATGCCGTCTGCGTGCTCTCGCTGCCGTTCCTGATCTCCGGGCCGTTCGTCTGGCCCGTCCTGCTGGTGATGGGCGGCGTCGGCTATGGCGTTTACACGATGTCGCTTGTCGAGCTCGGCAACCGCTTCCGCGGCCAGGCTTTGGTGGCGGGTAATTCGGCCTTCGCCCTGATGTGGGGCGTGGGCGGCATTATCGGCCCGCCGGGCTCGGGCGCGGCGATGCAGGTTTTCGGTCCGATCGGCCTGCCCGCCGTCAGCGCGGGGCTGAGTGCCGTCCTGATCGCGTTCGCGCTCTACCGGGCTGCGACGCGCGCCGAGCGGGCCTGAACCTTCCGCCGTCTCGCGGGTTCTGCTCGCGAGGATGCGGATTGGCGAAACGACCGACCCGAAACAGACGAGCTTATCGAGACGCGCATCGGCACGTCCGGGTGGCACTATGCCGATTGGTGGGGGCCTTTCTATCCGCCGGACCTGAAGAAGAAGGATGCCCTTACGCACTACGCCACGCAGTTCGACGCCGTGGAGCTCAATGCGCCATTCTACCGGACGCCGACGGAAAAGCGGTGAAGGCATGGCGGGACGACACGCCTGTGGATTTCCGTTTAGCATGGAAAGCCTCCCGCTTCATCACCCATTGGCGCAGGCTCCTGGTCGATGAAAATTCGTTCGGCCTGCTCGATGCCCGGCTGGACCTTCTTGGTGACAAGCTCGGGCCCGTGCTCTTCCAGTTGCCGCCGCGCATGAAGGCGGACCGGGAGCGGCTGGCGAGCTTCATATCGCGGCTTTCCCCGTCGCGGCGATGGTGTTTCGAGTTTCGGCATCCGAGCTGGTATGAAGAGCCGGTCCTCGGAGTGCTGCGCGACCATAACGCCGCGCTCTGCCTGTCCGACCATGCCGATGCGCCGGCGCCGACGGCCGTCACCGCCGACTGGATCTATGTGCGCAATCATGGACCGTCCGGACGTTATCACGGCAGCTATTCGAAGAAGGCCCTTTCCGCCTGGGCTGCCCGCATGCGGCACTGGCGCAGCGAAGGCCGCGATATCTGGTGCTTCTTCGACAACGACGTTAAGAGCGCGGCACCAAGGAATGCGGCAAGCCTGATCGAGATGCTCGACCCTTGAGCGACCCCGCGGCGGCCGCTATTCTTCCATCATGAAGGGCAGATACAAAGCGCAGTTGCGCGTCGCATGCACGCCGTCACGGCGCACGCGACATGTCGAACTGCTCAGACTCTGCGCCCGTATCGGCTATTCGCCCCCTTTGCCGTGAATCATCCCCGGCCGTGCCGGATCGATTCAGCAAAGAGGCAAGACCATGAGCTACCAGAACTTTTCCCTGAAGCAGTTGCAGGAGATCGATGCGGGGCATCATCTCCACCCGTTCACCGACCACAAGGAGTTGCGCGCGGCGGGGTCCCGCATGGTCGTGCGCGCGGACGGGCCCTATATATACGATTCCGAGGGCAACGAGATCCTCGACGGCATGGCGGGGCTGTGGTGCGTGAACGCCGGCTACGGGCGCACCGAGCTTGCCGAGGCGGCCTATGAGCAGATGAAGGAACTACCCTACTACAACTCCTTCTTCAAATGCTCGACGCCGACGCCGGTGCTGCTGTCCAAGAAGCTGGCGGAGATCGCGCCGGCGAACATGAACCAGGTTTTCTACGGATCTTCCGGCTCGGAGGCCAACGACACGGCCCTGCGCGTTGTGCGCCGCTACTGGGCGCTGGAGGGCAAGCCGCAGAAGAACCGCATCATCTCCCGCAAGATGGCCTATCACGGCTCGACCGTCGCCGGCGCCTCGCTCGGCGGCATGAGCCATATGCACGAGCAGCTCGGCGGCGCGGTACCGAACATCGTGCACGTGATGCCGCCTTATTCGTTCGAACTGGCAGAGCCGGGTGAGAGCGAACACGATTTCGGCATCCGCGCCGCGCGTGCGGTCGAGGAGGCGATCCTGGAGGCTGGCGCCGACAACGTCGCGGCCTTCATCGGCGAGCCGATTATGGGGGCGGGAGGCGTCAAGATCCCGCCGGAGAGCTACTGGCCCGAAATCCAGCGCATCTGCCGCAAGTACGACGTGCTCTTGATGCTCGACGAGGTCATCACAGGCTATGGCCGCACCGGTGAGTGGTTTGCCGCGCAGGCGATGGGCATCGAGGCGGATACGATCACCACCGCGAAGGCGTTGACCTCGGGCTACCAGCCGCTCTCGGCGCTGTTCATCGGCGACCGCGTCGCGAGGACGCTGATCGACAAGGGCAGCGAGTTCTTCCACGGCTACACCTATTCGGGACATCCCGTGGCCTGCGCGGTGGCGCTGAAGAACCTCGAGATCATCGAGCGGGAAGGCCTTGTCGACCGGGTTCGCAGCGACACCGGCCCCTATTTCCGCAAGACGCTGATGGAGCGGCTTTCAGGGCATCCGATCGTCGGCCAGGTGCGCACGTTCGGGCTGCTGGGCGCGATCGAGATCGTGGCCGACAAAGAAACGCGCGAGCGCTTCCAGCCCTCCGGCAGCGCGGCAGTGAGGGTGCGCGACCATGCGATCGCGCAAGGGCTGATGATGCGGGCGACCGACGACACGATGATCCTGTCGCCGCCGCTGATCTGGACCCGCGAGACGATCGACATTGCCGCCGACCGGATCGAGAAGGCTCTCGATCTCGCCGCCCGCGACCTGGGGAGGGCATAATGAGCAACCCGCCTATCGTGCCGCTGGTCGAATATGCCGATGCCTCGCCCGAGGTTCGCGCTGTCTACGATGACATCATGGCGACGCGGAAGTCCGACTGGGTCAACAATTTCTGGAAGGTGCTGGCGCACGATCCGGCGAACCTGAAGCGCACATGGGAGGCGCTGAAGGTGGTGATGGGGCCGGGCGCGCTCGACCCTCTCACCAAGGAACTGATCTACATCGCCGTGTCGGCGACCAACGGGTGCGAGTATTGCACCTATTCGCACACGGCCTCGGCCCGGGCGAAGGGAATGACCGACGCGATGCTGATGGAGGTGCTGGCGGTGGCCGGCAAGGCCAACGAGACAAACCGGCTGGCGAGTGCGCTGCGTCCGCCGGTCGACCCGCAATTCCTGCCCAAGGGCTGAACCGGTCGATCTGACGGGAACGACCACGGTCTACGGGAACAGTCGATAGCGCTGCTTGGAGCGAGAATGGCAAGCCAACCCTTGAACGATCCGGCCGAGATTCCGCGCGAGCTCGATCGCTGGAACTGGGGTGCATTCTTTCTCAACTGGATCTGGGGCATCGGCAACAGCACGCTGATCGCGCTGCTGGCGCTGATCCCGGGCATCAACTTCATCATGATGATCGTGCTCGGCCTCCGCGGCAGCCGCTGGGCCTGGCGCAATCGCTATTGGCGGGATGCAGAGCATTTCCGCAAGACGCAGCGCAGGTGGGCGATTGCCGGGCTGGCGATCTGGATCATCGTGATCGGCGGTATCGCCGGGCTGTTCGCCAGCATCGTTCCGATGATGAAGCGCAGCGAAGCCTATCAGATGAGCATGGAGCTTATCCGCTCGGACGAACGGGTCCGGCAGGCGCTCGGCGACGACATCACGGCCGGGTTCTGGGTGTGGGGAAACATCTCGGTCTCCGCGGGCGGAACGGGCAGGGCAGAACTGTCTATTCCGCTCACGGGCTCGAAGGCTGCCGGCAACGCCTATGTGCAGGCAGATCGGGCAGGAGGAACATGGGAGCTGCTGCTCTTGATCGTTCGGGCGGAGGGCGGGGACGTTCCGATCGTGCTGCGCAACACGAAGAACATCCAGATTCCAAACGCGCCGATCGACCTTTGAAGCAGGACATTGCTGCGCCCCAAAATGCAAAAGCCGCGCCTCCGGTCTTCCGGAAGGGCGCGACTCAAGCCTAGGAACGCAGGAAACGCTACGCCTGAAACTTTCGGGCTCCGGTACGCGAGACCTGATCCGGAGCCGGGCGGGTCTTTGATGTCCGCCTCGGGATCAAGTTCTAACGGGATATCGTTACCGCCCGGTTATCAGGTGCTTAGCAAAGGATGAATCGCGCATTTTTCTCGCGTCCTGTGGCGAAAATCTTCGTTAATTTCCGTATACTTACGTTAATGACATAGAAAGGTTCGCTCACTCGCCGCGCAGGAAGCGGATAATTCCCGAGAAATCCGTGTCGCCGCCGCCCTGTGCCGCGTAGAGGGCGTAGAGCTGGGCGGCTTCCGCGCCCAAAGGCGTGACTGCGCCGGACGAGGAGGCGGCCTCCTGGGCAAGCTTCAGGTCCTTAAGCATCAGCGCGGCCGCGAAGCCCGGCTTGTAGTCGCGATTGGCAGGCGAGGTGGGAACAGGGCCCGGGACCGGACAGTAGGTGGTGAGCGACCAGCACTGGCCGGACGAAGTGGAGGCGACGTCGTAAAGAGCCTGATGCGACAAGCCGAGCTTTTCGGCGAGCACGAAGGCCTCGCCGACGCCGATCATGGAAATGCCGAGGATCATGTTGTTGCAGATCTTGGCCGCCTGTCCGGCACCCGCATCGCCGCAATGGACGATCTTGCCCGCCATCGGCTTGAGGATCGGCTCTGCCTTGGCGAAGGCGTCCTTCGAGCCGCCGGCCATGAAGGTCAGCGTGCCGGCCGTGGCACCACCAGTGCCCCCGGAGACAGGCGCATCGACCGAGAGAAGGCCGTACTTACCGGCGATCGCATGTGCCTTTCGGGCGGAATCGACGTCGATGGTCGAGGAATCAATGAACAGCGCGCCGGATTTGGCCTTCGGCGCGATGTCCTCGTAGACGGAGAGGACGTGCTTGCCGGCTGGCAGCATGGTGATCACCACGTCGGCATCCTTCACCGCGGCCGGCGCGTTCGCCATCACGGTCACGCCGTTCTTCGTCGCCGCCTCGAGATTGGCGGGCACGAGGTCGAAGCCGAACACGGTGTGGCCGGCCTTGACGAGATTGGCGGCCATGGGATTTCCCATGTTGCCGAGACCGATGAAGGCGATGGTGGTCATTGGTTTCCTCCGGAGATTAGGGAACTAGGGAGTAAGGCAATAGGGCAGTAGGGCAGTAGGTTGGTGGGTAGGGAGGGGAACGCGGCAGGGCTGCCACCGCTCTTTCCCTACTGCCCTAATGCCTCACTGCCCTATTGCCTTACTCCCCTACCTCCCGATCAAATGCCTCGCGACGATGACGCGCATGATCTCGTTGGTGCCTTCGAGAATCTGGTGGACGCGCAGGTCGCGGACGAGCTTCTCGACGCCGTAGTCGTGCAGATAGCCGTAGCCGCCGAAGACCTGGAGCGCATCGTTGGCGATCTTAAAGCCGGTGTCGGTAACGAAGCGCTTAGCCATCGCCGACCATTTGCCGGCGTCATGCGCCTTGGCGTCAAGCTTCGAGGCCGCCGCGTAGAGGAAGATGCGCGAGGCCTGCAACTCGGTCTCCATGTCGGCGAGCTTGAACTGCATCGACTGGAAACGGTCGATGGCCTGGCCGAAGGCCTGGCGCTCCGAAGCGCACTGCAGCGCCTTGTCGAGCGCGGACTGGGCGCCGCCGAGAGAACAGGCGGCGATGTTGAGCCGGCCGCCGTCGAGGCCGGCCATGGCGATGCGGAAACCCATCCCCTCTGCCGAGAGGCGGTTCTCTGCCGGCACCTTGCAGTCCTCGAAGATCACCTGCCGGGTCGGCTGCATGTGCCAGCCCATCTTGGATTCCAGAGCACCGAACTTGAGCCCCGGCGCATCCTTCGGGATCACGAAGGTCGACACGCCCTTGGGGCCGTCCTCGCCGGTGCGCGCCATCACGACGTAGACGTCGTTGTCGCCGGCGCCCGAGATGAACTGCTTGGTCCCGTTGAGCGTGTAGTCCGCACCGTTTCCGGGACCGCGCACCGCGCGCGTCTTCAGCGCTGCCGCGTCGGAGCCTGCAGAGGGCTCCGTCAGCGCATAGCTCGCCAGCCACTCCATCGAGGTGATTTTCGGCAGGAACCGTTGCCGCTGATCGTCGTCGCCGAAGACGTCGATCATCCAGGCAGCCATGTTGTGGATCGAGATGAAGGCGGAGAAGGCCGGGCAGGCGCGCGCCAGTGCTTCGAAGATCAGCACCGCGTCCATGCGGCCGAGCCCAGAGCCGCCGACATCGTCGCGGACATAGATGCCGCCGAGGCCAAGCGCTCCGGTCTCGCGCACCACGTCGGAGGGAAAATAGCGCTTTTTGTCCCACTCGAGCGCATTCGGGGCCACGCGATCCCCGGCGAAGGCGGCCGCCATCTCCTGGATCGCACGCTGGTCTGCGTTGAGCTCGAACTGGCCCGCGGCCTGATCGACCGTCGCATCCATCTACGCCTCCCTGGCATCTTGTCTTGTTGGCGCGACAGTCTAGACCAATGAAAGGGTCGTGCAACCGGCTCGCTCGCACCCAATCCGGTGCAACCGGTGTGCATCGATTGCTGTTCCGAGGGGATGGGAATGGGAAAAATCGCACAGGACCTTATGGCGGAGGCACGCGCCTTCCTAGCTGAGTGCGGGCCGCTGGTCGCTGACTTCATCGCGCCTTGGGCGCCGGAGCTGCCCGAGCGGGCACTGAACGCGGCATCCCTGCCGTGCCTGCAATACCTGGACGCCTGCGCGGCGAGCGCGGAAGGAGGTCCGGGCGAGGAACTGGCGCGCCTGCTCGCGGAGAGGGGCCAGCGGCTCCACTGGGGCCAGACTTATGCGGCGAGTGACTTCGGCCAGGATTTCATCGACAATTACGGGTGGCTGGAGCTGGTGGGCACGCGCGGCCACTTCGCTGACGACAAGGTGGCCTGCGGCTTCCTGCTGCTCGGGCCCGGCCTGCACTACCCGGACCATCATCACGAGGCGGAGGAGATCTACATTCCCCTCACCGGTGGTGCGCTGTGGCGAAAGGACGATGGCGAGTTCGCGGCACGTGCGGCAGGCGAGATCATCCATCATCCCTCCAACATAAACCACGCCATGACGACCAACGATGATCCGCTGCTTGCGCTCTATCTGTGGCGCGGCGGGCCGCTCGCCGCGCGCTCGACCATCACCGGCAGGGCTGACTGATGGCGAAGGCCATCATGCTGCAAGGCACGGGCTCGGACGTCGGCAAGACGGTGCTGGTGGCGGGCCTCTGCCGCGCGGCGATGCGGCGTGGCATTCGAGTGGCGCCGTTCAAGCCGCAGAACATGTCGAACAATGCGGCGGTTGCTGCGCATCCCGACGGAGGTTCCGGCGAGATCGGCCGGGCGCAGTGGCTCCAGGCACTGGCATGCGGCATCCGGCCGACCGTGGACATGAACCCGGTGCTGCTGAAGCCGCAGTCAGATATCGGCGCTCAGGTGGTGGTGCATGGCAGGGTCGCGGGTGAGGCCGGCGCGCGGGATTACCAGGAGCTCAAGGGCCGGCTGCTCGGCGCCGTGATGGAGAGCTGGACACGGCTTTCGGCAGGCGCCGACCTGATCGTCGTTGAAGGAGCCGGGTCACCGGCCGAGATCAACCTGCGGGACCGCGACATCGCCAATATGGGCTTCGCCACCAAGGCGGACGTTCCGGTGGTGCTCGTCGGCGACATCGACCGGGGAGGGGTGATCGCGGCGATCGCCGGCACGCATCTGATCCTCCCAGAGGCGGATCGGCACATGATCGCAGGCTTCCTGATCAACAAGTTTCGCGGCGACCTGTCGCTTTTCGACGATGGATTGGCGGCGATCACCCGCTTCACCGGCTGGCGATCCTTTGGCGTCGTGCCGTGGCTGCGCGAAGCGGCATTGCTGCCGTCGGAGGATTC
Source organism: Mesorhizobium sp. J428 (assembly GCF_024699925.1). Classification (NCBI taxonomy): domain Bacteria; kingdom Pseudomonadati; phylum Pseudomonadota; class Alphaproteobacteria; order Hyphomicrobiales; family Phyllobacteriaceae; genus Mesorhizobium; species Mesorhizobium sp. J428. The sequence goes on along the minus strand of NZ_JAJOMX010000001.1, from coordinate 5,305,801 downwards.
CGTCGTGCTCGATCGCCTGGCCCGCGCCGGCGAGAAGGCGCTGAAGGTGGCGGTGCCGATGCTGCCGCGCATCGCCAATTTCGACGATCTCGACCCGCTGAAGGCGGAGCCGGAGGTCGAGGTGGTCTTCGTGCCGCCGGGATCGCGCCTGCCTTCGGATGCATCGCTCGTGGTGATCCCCGGCTCGAAGGCGACGATCGCCGATCTTGCGAGCTTCCGTGCACTGGGCTGGGCGAATGACCTCGCTGCTCATGTTGCCCGCGGCGGGCACGTCGTCGGCCTCTGCGGCGGCTACCAGATGCTGGGTCGCCGCGTCGCGGACCCTCATCGCATCGAGGGCGGGGAGGAGCGCGCGGAAGGCCTCGGCCTGCTCGATATCGAGACAGTCCTCGAGCCGGAGAAGACCGTCGGCGAGGCGGGCGGGTTCTCGATCGCGTTCAACGCCGCCGTGCACGGCTACGAGATTCATCTGGGTCGCACCGGCGGGCCCGATTGCGCGCGGCCTCTGGTCGAGATCGGCGGCAAGCCGGACGGGGCCATATCCGACACCGGGCGCATCATGGGGACCTATCTGCATGGCCTGTTCGGCTCGACCGAGTTCCGCCGGGCGTTTCTTGGCAAGCTGGGCGTGGAGGGCGGGGTGTTCCATCATCGCCGCAAGGTCGAGGAAGCGCTGGATGCCATCGCCGACCATCTGGAGCGGTCGCTCGACGTGGATGACCTGCTCGCCACCGCGAGGTAGCAATTCAGCGGTGCTCCTCGCACCATTTCACGATCGCCGGCATCTTGTGCTCGAAGGCACCCATGAAGACGTTGAGAAGTGCGGCCGGCTCGGTCGTGCGGTTCTCGAAATCGTGTATGGTTCCCGCCGGGATGCGGATGAACGAGCCGGCTGCGAGGTCGCGCCATGCATCTGCGACCATCACCGACATCGTGCCGGCGATCACGTAGAAAAGCTCGTCCTCCGTAGCGTGCAAATGCGGTCCGGGGCCTTTGCCATGCGGCTTCACCCACCATTCGGAAACGCTGTAGCGCTCGCCCGTCTCTTCGCCGTCCGCCTTGAAGACGGCGCGCATGTCCGACATCTCATAGGCGCGGCCTTCGGTGGGGCCAAGCACGATCAGTCCGCCGGTCACGCGGCATCTCCGCCGGCCTTCGGCCAGTAGGTGCCGAACGACCAGACGACACCTTCGGGATCGGCGCAGATGAATTCGCGGCTGCCGTAATCGCGATCGGTGGGTTTCTCGAGGATCTTTGCGCCGGCGGCCTCGGCGCGTTCGTGGGCGGCGTCGCAGTCGTCGACGGCGATGTAGACCGACTTGCCGCCATTGTCGCCGGGAGCGCCGACCATGCGGCCATATTCGTCGTCGCGAACGCTGCCCAGCATGATCATGGACGAGCCGAAGGAGAGTTGCGCATGGCCGACATGATCGCCGTCCATGAATTTCGCATCGACGGAAAAGCCGAAGGCCTCGACCAGCCAGTCGATCATCCGGGCTGCGTCGCGGTAGCGGAAGGTTGGGAAGAGGCGAGGGGCTTCGATTGTCATGTCGGTTCTCCTTTTGGGTACGCCAACATGAGACTAGCGAGGCGGGTTCAACCGGTCTTGAAGAATTGTAACCCTCAGGCGGCTGCCTTCCATGCCGTGGGGGTCGAGCCGGACATTTCCTGGAATTCGCGCGCGAGATGTGCCTGGTCGGCATAGCCGCAGGCGGCCGCGATATCGGCCCAGTCCTCGCCGGCGCGTGCCAGTTGCTGGGCACGGTTGAAGCGCATGATGCGCGCGACCGTCTTCGGCGGCACGCCTATCGCCGCACGGAAGCGCTCGGCGAGATGCTTGCGCGACAAGTCGAGCCGCGCTGCGAGCCGCGATATGCGCACGTCGCCGTTGCGACGGAGCAGCAGTTCGTAGGCTGCCTCGGAAACGGGGTCGTGCGCAGTGGAGCGGAGCAGCCGGCTGGTGACGAAGCTCTCGACGAGGTCGAGCCTGCGTGCGGGGTCGGCCTGATCGGCAAGGCGCGGCCGCAACTCGCGTATGTCTCCGCCGGCAAGATCGTCGAGCGTGACCATCCGCGCAGCCAGTTCGCTCATCGGCAGGCCGAAGAAGCGCCAGGCGCCGAGCGGAGTGAAATTGACCTGGATACAGTTCGAAAAGCCTGTCGATTGGATCACCACCTGACCGGGAAAGAGCCCTGCGGCGAAGCTGCCGTATGTCTCGTCCGAGCTTGGGTCGCGGCCGAGCCCGATCGCGAACGGCGTGCCGAAGCTGATGATCAGCGGAACTACCAGGGACGCGGTCTCGACCTGCCTGAACAGGCCCGGAACCATCTCGCGGTAGTGAACGAATTCGTGGACGCAGGACGAGATGCCAAGGGCTGCGGGACGCCGTAGCATCTCGAACCAGTCGGGTGGAACGGGCGGACCAGGCACGGAGGTGGCATGCATGTCCATCGCGCGATCATCGACGCATTTCAACGGCGAATCCAGGCCCGATTTGCGCGCCCCGCCTGCCGGGGCGCGCGTCATGTATCAAGGGCCGTCAGGCCCCTTTGAACAGGCAGCCGGCCGCGAGGACGACGTAAGCGAGAGTCATCACCCAGAATGCGGCAATCGGAATGAAGGTGATGACGCTGAGGGACATCAACACAGCGATGATCGCGATGATCAACGAAATGATGAAGACCACCATGGTGGGCGCGGACAGATTCATCTTCTTCTCCTCTCCTCGTGCGTGCGAGTCGCACGCGGGGGAAGCTTACGACTTTGGTCGTAGAAACCAAGTGCGTTCGGCGCCTCCTCTGCGGCCCGCGCGAACCGTTTCGATGCGCGCGGATTCGAGCTAGACTGGCCGTATCGCGTAAACGAGGAATGCTCATGATCGCTGGCCTGATCGAGAAGGTACGGGTGCTGTTCGAAGGTGATCCGGCGGTCAGGCGCGTCGCGGACGACCCCGTGCTGACGGCCGAACTGATGCTGCTCTTCAGAATGGTGCTCGCCGACGGAGAGGCGGCGGGGCCGGAGCTCGAGGCGTTCAAGCGCATCTGCCGCGACGGTTTCGGCATCGGCGAGGAGAGCCTGAAGGAGGTGCTGAAATACCTCCAGGACTTCGGCTACGAGAACACGACGGCGCGTTCGCTCGGCACTTTCGGCGAACTGCCTCTGGCGCGCCGCATCACGCTCGCCCGCCACATGACGGAGATCGCGAAGGCGGACGAGAAACTGTCGGCACAGGAGATCGACCTCCTCAAGCGCACCGTTTCGCTGCTCCACATTGATCCGCGCGAGCTGGTGCGGCCGGAATAGCTCGTTCCACGATGCTATGCCTGCCTATTCGCCGGGGACTGAGGATGTCCACGGCGTGAGGGCCGCGAAGTCCGGTTGATAAAGCCGGTAGGCCACCGCGCGCGTCGTCTCGTCGTAGCGGGCATCGGAAGGTCGCGACGGATTTGAGCGCGGGAATGGTGCGAGGCGTTCGACGAAGTCTTCCCGTACCCCAAGCTCTTTCAGCAAGGGCGGTAGTTCGGTAGACAGCCGCTCGACATCGATCAGTCGATCGTCCGCACAGGAGATCGTAGAACATGATGTCCGTCTGCCGCATGAAGTGAATGTCGAAGTCCGTCCCGCTCCTTTCGAGCCCGTGGACGAACCTGTCGAAACCGATCCTGCGACGTATCGCGTTTCGCTGAGTAGACCTGGGATCGCGGCCGAGAACGAAAGCGGCTCTCTTGAAAAAGCCTGCAAACAGATAGGTCTTGCGGTCGAAATGCTTCGCGTATCGGCGCACGTCATAATTATACATCGATACCAGACGATCATACGGATTCCGCACGACCGATATCCATGTGTAGCCCTCGAATTGGCGCTTGAATCTTCTGACGTAATTGACCGGAACGTAGAGCGTTTCGATGTCACGGCCTGATTTCCGGTCCGGCGTGTAGCGGACTGCGTGATCCGTATCGATCCGGTAATCCGAATCCTCGATGCCGTGGATGACGTGCAGAACGCGGTCCATCGTCGTGGTGCCGCATTTCGGGACGGGGACATAGACGAACCCGTATCTGTGCGAGACGACGGCTCTCAAATCATATGCCCGACCGCCGCTCTTGGCTGGATGATGGGTGCTGGTCATGTCGAGACGCTTCCAAAAACAGGCCCTTGCCGCGGGAGTGCAACGGGACCGCTGCATGTTCAGACATTCTGGCGCGGGCAGAGAGCGAGCAAGTCGTCGAACCGGCCGCGCGACCTCGACGCCCTCAGCACGCAGGTTCGGCGACCATGCTTATGAGAGGTGTCCAAACTTCGGCCGAAATGTTTCCAGACATCGCTGGAGGGGTAACGTTTTGTTTTCGTGGGTAACGATGCCTGGTCTGGGCCTTCATGCACGGCATTGCACGGCTCGAGGATCGATGCCGATCCGTTCAGCCGATCCAGGATGGATCGACGAGGCGGCGGAGTTCAGCCCTGTTCCTGCAGGCGGCGCGCGATTGCCCGATGTAGATCGGGCGCTGCATCGACAAGCGCTTTGGCGGCGTCCGATTTTGGGTTGTCGAGGATCTCGCCGGTGCGGCCTTCCTCGACCATCCTGCCATCATGCATCACCATCACCTCGTCGGTGATCGCACGCGCCACCGTGAGGTCGTGGGTGATGAAGAGGTAGGCGACGCCCAGCCGCTGGTTGAGGTCGGCGAAGAGGTCGAGCACCTGCGCGCGGATCGACACGTCGAGTGCGGAGACCGGCTCGTCGGCAACGATCAGCTTTGGGCGGGTGATGATGGCGCGCGCGATCGAGATGCGCTGACGCTGGCCGCCCGAGAACTCGTGCGGGTACTTGTCCATGTCGGCCGGCTTCAGCCCGACCTCGTGCAGCGCGCTTGCGACCAGTTCGCGCCTTTCCTGCGGCGACGGTTTGTGGTCGAGGAGGTGAAGCGGCTCCGAGACCAGCCGCTCGACCTTGTGGCGCGGATTGAACGAGCCGTAGGGATCCTGGAACACGACCTGCATGTTGCGGCGGAAGGGCCGCAGCTTTGCCTCGTTCTTGCCGACGAGGCTCTCGCCCATGAAGCGGATGTCGCCCGACGTTGGATGGTCGAGCGCGAGGATCATCCGGGCGAGCGTGGACTTGCCGCAGCCGGAGCGACCGACCAGCGCGATCGACTGGCCTGGCTTCATCGAGAACGAGACGCCGTCGACTGCCCGGAAAGGCTCGCCCTTCTTCAGAAGGGAGACGCGGCGGCCGGGATATTCGCGGACGACCTGGCTGACTTCCAAGAGGTTGTCGGCCGTAGTATTCGCGGCATGCTTGTTCGGCCGTTCCGGCACGTGCATCGAGGCCTGGGCGAGCTGGCGCGTGTAGGGATGCACCTGCTCCGAAAGCGTCCGTGCGGTCTCGCCATCCTCCATCACCTCGCCATGGCGCATGATGGTGACGCGGTCGGACATGTCGGCCACGACGGCGAGGTCGTGGCTGATCAGCAGAAGGCCCATCTTCTGCTCGTCGACGAGATCCTTGAGCAGTTCGAGGATCTGCTTCTGCAGCACGACGTCGAGGGCGGTGGTCGGCTCGTCGGCAATGAGCAGCTTCGGCTTCAGCGCACAGGCGATGGCGATGACGACGCGCTGGCGCTGGCCGCCGGACAGCTCGTGCGGGTAGCGGGAGAGGGGGAATTTCGCCTCGGGCAGGCCGACACGGTCGAGGATCTGGCGTGCGCGCGCTTCCGCGTCGGCGCAATTCGCGCCGGTGTGCCAGCGAATGCCCTCCGCCACCTGCTCGCCGATGGTCTTGACCGGGTTGAGCGCGGTCATGGGTTCCTGGAACACCATGCCGATGTCATCGCCCCGCAGCCGGCACATCGCATTCTCGGTCGAGGAGAGGATGTCGATACCGTCGAAGATAAGGCGGCCCGATGCCTTCGCGGCCTGGGGCAGGAGCTGCATGATCGCCAGCGCGGTCATCGATTTGCCCGAGCCCGACTCGCCGACCAGGCCCATGACCTCGCCCTTGCCGATGGCGATGTCCACGCCCTTCAGGATAGGCGTGCCGCCTATCTCGAGCTTCAGCTTTTCGATCTCGAGCAGGCTCACCGTTCGCGCCTCAGCTTGGGGTCGAGCACGTCGCGAAGGCCGTCGCCGAGCAGGTTGAGGCCCAGAACAGTGATGACGATCGCCATGCCGGGAAAGAGCGCGAGGTAGGGCGCCACCATCATGCGGGTCTGGGCGTCGAACAGCATGCGGCCCCAGGTAGGCATGGGCGGCTGCGCGCCGAGGCCGAGATAGGACAGGCCTGCCTCGGCGAGGATGCCAAGCGCGAACTGGATCGTGCCTTGTATGCCCAGGAGCATCGAGACGATGTTGGGCAGGATGTGCTCGATGGTAATCTGCGTCTTACCCTTGCCGGAGGCGCGGGCGGCAAGGATGAATTCTCGTGGCCACAGCGCCAGTGCACCGGCGCGAGCGACGCGGGCGAAGACCGGGATGTTGAAGATGCCGATTGCGATGATCGCATTGACCGCACCGGGACCGAAGATCGCAGTGATCATCACCGCGGACAGAAGGGCGGGGAAGGCGAAGACGAGGTCGTTGAACCGCATCAGCGTCTCGTCGATCCAGCCGCCGCGTGCCGCGGCCCAGCAGCCGAGCGGTATGCCGAGCGCCATGCCGATGCCGACCGCGACGAAGGCGACGGCGATCGAGTTCCTGGCGCCGACCATGATCATCGACAGGATGTCGCGGCCGAAATGGTCGGTGCCGAACAGGAATTCGGAGGAAGGCGGCTTCATCCGGTTGGCGACGATGAGATCGGTGACGTCGTAAGGGGTCCAGACGAAGGAGACCAGCGCCATGGCCGCGATCAGCGCGGTGATGACCAGGCCGATGACGAAGGAGCGGTTGCGGAGCGCGAGCCGGAGGATGCTCTCCTCCACCGGCGCGGCAATGGGTTCGGCGCTCATGTTCGCACCCTCAGCCGTGGGTCGACGAGCGCATAGGCGAGATCCACAAGAAGATTGACGACGACCACCGTGGCCACAAGCAGCATGACGACGCCCTCGACCACGATCAGGTCGCGCTGGGTGATCGCCTGGAAGATCAGGCGGCCGAGGCCCGGCAGGTAGAAGACGTTCTCGATGATGATCGTGCCTGCCAGCAGAAAAGCGAACTGCAGGCCGAGAATGGTGAGCACCGGGATCATGGCGTTGCGCAGCGCGTGCCGCCACAGCACCGTGCGGCGCGGCATGCCCTTAGCGCGGGCGGTGCGGATGTAGTCCTCTCCCAGCACTTCGAGCAGGGCGGAGCGAGTGACGCGCGCGAGGATTGCCGCCTGCGGCAACGCAAGCGCCACCGCTGGTAGGATGAGGGACTTGATGCCGGGCCAAATGCCTCCGGCCCAGCCTGGGAATCCTCCGGCCGGCACGAGGCGCAGCCAGACGGCGAAGACGTAGATGAGCAGCAGCGCGAACCAGAAGTTCGGTATGGCGACGCCGACCTGGGCGGTGCCCATCGCGACGGAATCGGCGAGGCTGCCGCGGCGGGCGGCGGAGAACAGGCCGACCGGAATCGCGATCGCCGTCGACAGCGCGAGCGATATCAACGCCAGCGGCAGCGAGACGGCAAGGCGTTCGCCGATCAGGTCGATGACCGGAGAGGAATAGGTGTAGGAGCGGCCGAAATCGCCGACCAACAGGCCCCCGACCCAGCCCAGGTAGCGGATGATCAGGGGATCATGCAGTCCCATCTGTTGCCGGAGTGTTTCAAGGGCTTCCGGCGAGGCGTTCATGCCGAGCATCAGCAAAGCGGGATCGCCTGGCAGAACCTCCATGACGCCAAAGACGACCATCGACGCCACGAGGAGCGTCGCAAGGCCGATCAGCAAGCGTTTAAGGAGAAATGCGGTCATAAGAAATACCAGGCTTTCCCGTCTCTCCCTTCACGGAGAGACGGCGGCCCGACGGGCCCGCTGAGGGACGACGCGAACATATAGAAGACGGCGCGGCCCTCGCTTGCCTGCAGGCATCTTCTCCCCGCGAAAGGGGGAGAAGACATCCTGATCAATCCACCCACTTGACCTTGGTCAGATCGACCGAGGGGGTCGGCGTATTCTCCCACATTCCCTCGATCTTGGCGTCCCAGACACCAACCTTGGGCAACTGGAACAGGAAGCCGTTCACCGCGTCGTCAGCGAGGATCTTCTGTGCCTGGCCGTAGAGTTCATTGCGTTTCGCCTCATCAGAGGTGACGTCCAGGTCGGCCATCACCTTGTCGAAGGCCGGATTGTCATAGTTGAAGTAGTAGTCCTTGCGGGCATAGATGCCGATGTCATTTGGTTCGACGTGGCTGACGATCGACAGGTCGTAGTCCTTGTCCGTGAAGACCTGCTTCAGCCAGTCGGCCCACTCGACGGGAATGATCTCCAGTTCGATGCCGATCTGCTTGAGCTCCGAGGCAATGATCTGGCCGCCATCACGCGCATAAGCCGGCGGAGGCAGCTTGATCGTGGCCTTGAAGCCGCTTTCGAGGCCGGCTTCCTTCATCAGTTCCTTGGCCTTGGCCACGTCGTGCGGATAGCGACCAGTCAGGTCGACATAGGCTGCGTTGCCGGGGGAGAAATGCGAACCAATCGGAGTGCCGAGGCCGGCCGATGCGCCCTTGATGATCTCTTCGCGGTCCAGCGCGTAAGAGATGGCCTGGCGGACCTGCAGCTTGTCGAACGGCGCCTTCTTGTTGTTGATGGCCAGGATCGTCTCGCCCTCTGTCGAGCCGATCACTACCTTGAAGCGGGGATCGGATTCGATCTGCGGCAGGGCGTCGCCGAGCTGGGCGTTTGCAAAGGCCTGCACGTCGCCCGACAGCAGCGCCGGCACGGCCGCGGCGGCGTCGGGGATGATGCGGAACTCAGCCTTGTCCAGATAGACCGGCTCACCCCAATAGTCAGGATTCTTCTCGATCGTGATCGAGGAGCCTTTGGCCCAGTTCACGAACTTAAACGGACCGGTGCCGATCGGCTTGTCCTTGTTGGTCTCAGCGCTCTCCGGCGCCACGATCGCAGCGTCGCCCCAGCCCATATTGTAGAGGAACGCGCCCTGCGGCTGTTTGAGCGTGATCTTCACTGTCGCCGGATCAACAACCTCGACCGTGTCGATCTGTGCGAACAGCGCCTTCTGCGCATTGGTTGAATTTTCCGCACGGGCGCGGTCGAGGGAGAACTTCACGTCCTCGGCGTCGAACGTAGTGCCGTCGTGAAATTTCACGCCGGTGTGGAGCTTGAACGTGTAGACCTTACCGTCGTCGCTGATCGTCCAGCTCTCGGCGAGGTCCGCAAGCACTTCACCCTTCGAACCGATGCGGGTCAGGCCCTGGAAGATGTTGGCATAGCCCACCTCATCGATCGCGGCGGCCGCGCCTGCGGTCGGGTCGAGATGCGGCGGCTCCAGCGGCAGGCCCACGACGATGTCAGTCCGGGCGGCGAAGGCCGCCGTCGACGAGGCGAGCGCGATCGCCGCCGCTGCGAGAATGGAAGACCAGGATTTCATGGAAGCGAGCTCCGGAATGGTGTGACGCGGGATTGAAGCCCGAAAAACGCCGCGAGTAAATCGGCTTTGTGCCAAGCTGCCGATCCGGAACGGAAATTTTTCGCCGTCGCAACGGGTTGCGACGGCGATCTATTGCAGTTTCGCAGGGCCGTCGCCTTCCAGGCGCGGGCCTCGTGACGGTCAGTGTCTGACCACGATCTTCATGTTGCGCAGGCCTTCGCGCTGGGCGATCGAGAACAGCACCGCGGCGTTGGAAGGGTGCAGCCGAATGCAGCCCGAGGATGCCGGGCGGCCGAGGCGGCTGACCTGGTTGGTGCCGTGGACGGCGTAGTTGCCGGAATAGAAGATCGAATAGGGCATGGGCGCATTGTTGTAGCGGCTCGAGCGATGATTCCTCGACAGCCACTTGGCCGACCAGCTTCCCGTCGGCGTCACCTTGCCCTTGCGTGCGGTGGACACCGGCCAGCGATACTTCACCACCCCACCATGCGTGACCGTCATCGTCTGCGAGGACAGATTGACCGTCGCCACCACCTTGGCAGCAGCGGCGATCGATGGCTGGAAGGCGGCGACCATGGCCGCGAGCGAAAGACTTGCTATGACCTTGCCCAACATATCAGACCCCCTGTTGCGCCCCGAGGCAAACTAGTTGCGGCAATAATCGGGCGCAACCGATCCCCGCGCAAAAGCACGAAGATTTCATTTCATGGTTTATGGGGAAGGACTTGGTCTCGCTTCGCGGAACCTAGGCACCTGTCTCGCCATGCAGCAGCATATCCAGTCCGTGCGCCATAACCTTTGCGCTTTCGACCATGTCGTCGATGCCGACCCATTCGTCCGGACGGTGGGCGAGGTCGAGGATGCCGGGGCCGTAGGCGACGCAGTCGTGCAGCTTGCCTATCCGGGCGATGTGCTTCTGGTCATAGGTGCCGGGCGAGATGACGTATTGCGGGTCGCGGCCAAAGACACGGCGGATGCCACTGGCGATCGCCCGCGGCACGGGCGCGTCTTCCTCGGTCATCCCCGGATGCACGATCATCAGGTCGCGCATGCGGTAGTCGAATTTCGGGCGTTCCCATTTCAGGCGGTCGAGGATCGACGTCACCTCGGTCTTCACCTCCTCGAGGCTCTCTTCCAGCAGGAAGCGGCGGTCGATGACGATCTTGCAGGAATCGGGAACGTTGGGCGACGGCAGGCCCGGGAAATAGTCGTCGGTCTGGCCGCCATGGATTGAATTGATGTTCATGGTGGAGCGGCGCGCCCCCTCTGGCACCACCGGCATGCGCGTCCGCTTGCGGTCGAGCGCGGGGAAGAGCTCGTCCTCGAACGCGCCGAGCACCGCCCCCATATGGCGCACCGCGCTGTCGCCGAGGAACGGCATCGAGCCGTGCGCGATCTGGCCCTTGGTCTCGATCTCCGCCCACCACACGCCGCGATGTCCGAGGCAGATGCGATCCTTGTTCAGCGGCTCCGGGATGATGACGTGGTGCACGCGGGGAGGGGAGAAGTATCCCTTCTCGGCGAGATAGGCGACGCCGCCGAAGCCACCGGATTCTTCGTCCACCGATCCTGAGATCTCGATCGCGCCGGCGAAGTCCGGGTTCATGTCGATATAGGCCTCGGCAGCGATGATCGAGGCGGCGAGCCCACCCTTCATGTCGCAGGCGCCGCGGCCATAGACACGGCCGTCCTTGATCACGCCGCCAAACGGGTCGAGCGTCCAGCCTTCGCCTGCCTCCACCACATCGATGTGCGAGTTGAAATGCACGGTCTTGCCGGGGGTGCGTCCGTCGAAACGCGCGATGACGTTGGTGCGCGGGTAGCGGTCGTTGTCGCCGGGCGTGCCGATCCCGCGGATATATTCGACCGTGAAGCCGCGCTTGCGCAGGCGTTCGCCGATATATTCGGCGCAGGGCGTGTAAGCCTCGCCGGGTGGGTTGATCGTGGGGAAGCGGATCAGGTCGGCCGTCAGCGCCGCCAGCTCGTCGGCGCGGGAATCGATGGTGTCGAAGGTCTTTTCGTTCATGGCGCAATTTGAGCGGGATGGCGAACGCCGCGCAAGCGGTGCGTTTCGTTTCAGGCGCGAAATGCGATTGGACCAGAGCAGCCGAAAGCCCGCCGGCGTTCACCTGTTTGTGTGCGCTTGTTCATACACTCTTCAGCCATGGACGACTAAAAATTCGCGAGCGGGCATTCGGATGGGGGATTTCATGATGATGAGAACGACCATACTCGGCGCTTGCCTTGCAGCGGCGGTGACGATCGGCCTTCCGGCAGTCGCCCAGGCGGCGACGCTGGTTGCCAATGTCGACGTCGCGACGCAGACCATGACGGTCCGCAAGCACGGCAAGGTGATCTACACCTGGAAGGTGTCGACTGCGCGCGGCGGCTATGTGACGCCGGCCGGCCAGTGGCGGCCCTACCGCATGCATCGCATGTGGCATTCTCGCAAATACGACATGGCGCCGATGCCCTTCGCGGTCTTCTATCACGGCGGCTACGCCGTGCATGGCACGACAGCCGAAAGCCGGCTGGGCACGCCGGCCTCGCACGGCTGCGTCAGGCTTGCCACCACGAATGCGGAGACCTTTTACTCGCTCGTTCGTGAGATCGGGCCCGGCAACACCCGCATCATCGTCACGAAATAGGTTATTCGCCCCGAACGTGACGATTTGCCGTCCCAACGGCTTTGCCGCGACCGCGGCTCGACTATAAGAGTCGGCCGTGGGAGCAATGCCTGATGAGTCCTGAACCACGCCTTGCGCTCTCCAAGCCCGTCTCCGACGAGGTGCGCAAGACGACCTGCTACATGTGCGCCTGCCGATGCGGCATCGACGTCCACATCAAGGACGGCAAGGTGCGCTATATCGAAGGCAATCGCGACCACCCGGTGAACAAGGGCGTTCTCTGCGCCAAGGGTTCGGCCGGGATCATGCAGCATTATGCCCCGGCGCGGCTCTCCTCGCCGCTGCTCAGGACCGGACCGCGCGGCTCGGGCGAGTTCAAGCCGATCTCGTGGGAAGAGGCGCTGTCGCTTGCCGTCGACTGGATGGGCGAGGTGAGGGCGCGCGACCCGAAGAAATTTGCCTTCTTCACCGGCCGCGACCAGTCGCAGTCGCTGACCGGTTTCTTCGCGCAGCAGTTCGGGCATGCCCAACTACGCCGCGCATGGCGGCTTCTGCTCGGTCAACATGGCGGCCGCCGGCATCATGACGCTGGGCGGCGGGTTCTGGGAGTTCGGCTCGCCCGACTGGGAGCGTCCCAAGCTTTTCGTCATGTTCGGCGTAGCGGAGGATCATGATTCCAATCCGATCAAGATCGGCCTGTCGAAGCTCAAGTCGCGCGGCGCGCGCTTCGTCTCGGTAAACCCGGTGCGCACCGGCTATTCGTCAGTGGCGGACAGCTGGATCGGCATTCGGCCCGGCACTGACGGTCTCCTGGTCATGTCGGTCATCCACGAGCTGCTGAAGGCGCGCAGGATCGATGTCGATTTCCTCGTGCGCTACACCAACGCGCCATGGCTGGTGGTCGATGCGCCGGGAACCGCGGAACACGGGCTTTTCGCGCGCGACGGCGAGGGCAAACCGCTGGTCTGGGAGACCGTGACCGAGCGAGCGGTCGCCGCCGGCACGAAAGGCGCGCGGGCGGCCATGTCGGGGCGTTTCGAGCTGGAAGATGGCCGGGTTACGGTGCCGTCGTTCCAACTGCTCGCCGAACGTTATCTCGATCGGCGCTACGCGCCCGAGAATGTTGCGGGCGAGACAGGTGTGTCGGCCGAGGTGATCAGGGGCCTGGCCTCGGAGATCGCACGTGTCGCCTTCGAGGAGGCGATCGAGATTGCACAGCCCTGGACTGACATGAACGGCGAGCGGCACCCGTCCTTCGTCGGGCGGCCTGTGTCCTTCCATGCCATGCGTGGGATCTCGGCGCATTCGAACGGCTTCCAGACGGCGCGCGCGATCCATGTGCTGCAGGCATTGATCGGTGCAGTCGACTGTCCCGGCGCCTTCCGCTTCGAGCCTCCTTATCCGAAGCCGATCGAGGCGCATCCGACGCCGCACGGAAGGGCTGAGCATTTCGGCTCCAACAAGCCACTGTCCGGCCCACATCTCGGTTTTCCGCGCGGACCCGAAGACCTGCTTATCGGCCCGGACGGCGGCCCGACCCGCATCGACAAGGCGTTCTCCTGGGACGCGCCGATCTCCGCGCACGGGCTGATGCATATGGTGATCGCCAATGCGCATGCCGGCGACCCGTACAAGATCGATCTGTTGTTCCTCTACATGGCCAACATGGCCTGGAACTCGTCCATGAACACCGCCGGCGTCATCAAGATGCTGGAGGACAGGGACGAGACGACGGGCGAATACGTCATCCCGAAGATCATCTATAGCGATGCCTATGCGTCGGAGATGGTCGCCTATGCCGACCTCGTCCTGCCGGACACAACCTACCTCGAACGGCACGACTGTATTTCGCTGCTCGACCGGCCGATCTCGGAGCCCGACGCGGTCAACGACGCGATCCGCTGGCCGGTGGTGGAGCCGGATCGGGACGTGCGCGGCTTCCAGTCGGCGCTGATCGACCTTGCCGGCCGGCTGAAGCTGCCGGGATTTGTCGACCATCGCGGCGTGCCGCTCTACAAGGATTTCGCCGACTACATCGTCCGGCACGAGCGCCGCCCGGGCATCGGACCGCTGGCCGGATTTCGCGGGGCAGGCGGCGACCGAGTGGGGCGAGGGGCCTCGAACCCTGACCAGTTGAAGCGCTACATCGAGAACGGCGCATACTTCTCGGCACATATTCCGCTTGAGGCGCAGTTCTACAAGCACGCCAACCGCGCCTACCAGGACTTCGCGGTGAAGATGGGCTTCTTCGACACGCCGCAGCCCGTCACGTTCCAGCTCTACAGCGAAATCTGCCAGAAATTCCGTCTCTCGGCGCAGGGTCTGAGGGAGCCATTGGCACCAGAAACGCACCGCGAGCGGCTGGAGATGGCGTTCGATCCGCTGCCCGCCTGGTACCGGCCGCTGGAAGAGGCGGGCGTCGATCGCGAGGCCTATCCCTACCACGCGGTCACGCAGCGGCCGATGTCGATGTATCATTCGTGGGGATCAATGAATGCCTGGCTGCGCCAGATCCATACGCGCAACGTCATGTACGTTCCGGGCGCGATCTGCGACGAGGTCGGGCTCGCCACGGGCGACTGGGCGTGGGTCATCTCGCATCATGGACGGATCAAGGTGGAGATCGCGCGTTCGGACGCGGTCAACCGCCACACGATGTGGACCTGGAACGCGATCGGCAAGCGCAAGGGCACGTGGGGGCTCGCGAAGGATGCGCCCGAAAGCAATCGCGGCTTCCTGCTCAACCACCTGATCCACGAGCTTCTGCCGCCCAAGGGCGACGGCATGCGCTGGTCGAATTCCGATCCGGTGACCGGCCAGGCAGCGTGGTACGACCTCAGGGTCAGGATCGAGAAGGCGGAGCCGGATCAGGTGTCGAGGCCGGCCTTCGCCTCCGTCGGACGGGCGGGTGCGGCCAACGATAGCCCATCCGAACTGCGCTACGGACAGGAGTGGGATCGATGACCTCGCTCCCCTCACTGCCGCCGCCGAAGAAGCTCGGGCTCGTCATTGATCTCGACGTGTGCGTGGGCTGCCACGCCTGCGTGATCTCCTGCAAGGAATGGAACACGGGCGGCTACGGCGCTGCGCTCTCGGACCAGGAGCCCTATGGATCCGCGGTCTCCGGCACGTTTCTCAACCGAATCCACACCTTCGAGGTCGTGCCGGAGGGCGGCGAGATCGTCGGTGAGGCGGGTGACGCGCGCATCGTCCATTTTCCGAAGAGCTGCCTGCATTGCGAGGACGCACCCTGTGTCACGGTCTGCCCGACGGGCGCCTCCTACAAGCGCTCTGCCGACGGGATCGTGCTGGTCGACGAGGACAAGTGCATCGGCTGCGGCCTCTGCGCCTGGGCCTGCCCATACGGCGCGCGCGAGATGGATCTCGCCGCTGGCGTGATGAAGAAATGCACGCTGTGCGTCGACCGCATCTACAACGAGACGCTGCAGGAGATCGACCGTGTGCCGTCCTGCGTGCGGACCTGTCCCGCAAACGCCCGGCATTACGGCGATTTCGCCGATCCGCAGTCCAATGTCTCGATCATGGTCTTAGAGCGCGGCGGCATCGACCTGATGCCGGAGCAGGGCACGCGACCGGTGAACAAATATTTGCCTCCGAGACCGCGAAAATCGCTCGCAAGCACGATCCCGCTCGCCGAGAACTCGGATGGCGCTAAGGGCTTCTTCGCCTGGCTCGACGGCATGCTGGACCGCATCTGAACATGCATCCCGCGCCGTCGATCATCCTCTTCACCACATTGTCAGGCCTGGGCTATGGACTCGCGGCCATGCTCGGTCTCGGGTTGCTCGATCCGTCGGCGACCGCGACGAAGGCTGCGCATGTCGTGGCGCTTCTGCTGATCGCGGGTGGGCTGTCCTCGTCGACGCTCCATCTCGGCAATCCGCAGCGTGCCTGGCGCGCCTTCTCGCAATGGCGGTCGAGCTGGCTGTCGCGCGAGGGGGTGATGGCGGTGCTGACCTTTATCCCGCTCGCCGTCAATGCGATCACCTCGCTCTGGAGCGGGCGCTACTTGCCTCTGCCAGGCATTCTCGGCGCGCTGCTTTGCGGCGTCACCGTCTATTGCACGGCGATGATCTATGCCTCGCTGCGTTCCGTCCAGGCCTGGAACACGGGGTGGACGCCTGTATTCTATCTTGTCTTTGCGCTGGCCGGCGGGCTCACGCTGGTGAGCTTGTTCTCCACACTCGGGGGGAGCGAGGCGGTCTGGCTGCCTCTCCTCGCTGTCGCTGCGCTGGTCGGAGCCTGGATCGTAAAGCTGCGCTGGTGGGCCCGCTTGGGCGAGCTCGGCCCGCTGTCCACGCCGGAGACGGCGACAGGCCTCGGCCCGATCGGCAGGGTGCGTCTGCTCGAACGTCCGCACATGAACGGCAACTACCTGACCAACGAGATGGGCTTCCGCGTGGCGCGCAAGCATGCGGCCAAGCTTCGACGTATCGCGCTGATCGTCGGCGGTGCGCTGCCGGCGCTGCTTCTGTTGCTCGCGGCGACCGCAGGCACCTCACCCGCGGTTGCCACGGTCCTCTCGGCCCTTGCGGCGCTGGCCTTCTTCGCGGGCACGCTGGCCGAGCGCTGGCTGTTCTTCGCGGAGGCGCGGCACGCCGTGATGAACTACTACGGAAGCTGATCAGACGACGAAGGCAAGCCGGTCAGCCCCACCGGCGATGGAACCACATCCACTGCCCCGGATATTCCCGCACCCAGCCTTCGACGATGTCGTTGATCATCTGGCAAAGGGCATCGGCGTCGATCTGGCCGCGGGCATCGCGCGGTGGCTCGATCTTGTCGAACAGTTCGAGACGGTAGCGGTTGTCCGGCAGGCGCACGCAGCGGACCGGGTAAATCTCTGCATCGTATTGCCGTGCGAGCCGCGGCACGAGCGGGCTTGTCTCGCAGCGGCGGCCGAAGAAGGTGGTCGGGATGCCCTTGCTGAACTTCTGGTCGACGAGTGCGCCGACATTGCCCTTGTTGTGGAGAATGCGCGCCAGCACATAGGCGGCGCCCGCCTTCGAACGAACCATGCGGTTGCCGGAGATCTTGCGCCTCTGGCTAATCTCCTGGGCGATGAACGGATTGTTGGGAGCACGGAAGAGCGACGCGACCGTCATGCCCAGCGACGAGGCCGCGATCGGGAACATCTCGAAGTTACCGGTGTGCGCCGTGAAGAAGATGCGCGGTCTGCGGCGCTTGCGCATTTCCGTGAAGATCTCGCCGCCCTTGAATTCGACGCGGCCGGGCGTCTGCTTTTCCGCGTCGAAATCGTAGAGCTTGTCGAGGAAGACGTATTCGACCCCGAGCCGGGCCATGTGGCCCCACATGTCGAGCGCGATCTCCTGGCACTCGGCCTCGCTCTTTTCGGGATAAGCCTTGCGCAGATTGTCCATCGCGATGCGGTGGCGACTGGTCCATGGCCCAACGCGGCGCGCGAGGCGGTCTGACACGTTGAGCGCCCTGTCGGCCGGCAGTTTCTGCAGCAGCGCGAAGGTCGTGAACACGATCTTGGCGACGATCCAGTGATTGGCGCGGCGCGTCCGGAAGGCGATCGAGCGGGCAATGCGGCCGGGCAGGGCGGAGAGCTTCATGGGCTCAGGCGATCCGCAGCAGGATCTTGCCGAAGACGTCGCGGCTCTCCATGCGCGCCAGCGCGTCGCCGAGATGATCGAAATCCACCTCGGAATCGATGACGGGATGCACCTTGCCGGTGGCGAGCTTCGCCATGACGGTCGCCATGTTCTCAATGCGGCAGCCGAACGAGCCGATGAGGCGCAACTGCTGCTGGAAGAGCTGCATCAGGTTGATCGTGGTCGATACGCCTGAAGTCGAGCCGCAGGTGACGAGCCGCCCCCCCTTCTTCATCGACAGCATCGAGCCGGCCCAGGTGTCGGCGCCGACATGTTCGAAGACGACGTCGACGCCTTTCTTGCCGGTCAGCTTGCGCACGACGCCCTCGAACCTGTCCTTGCGGTAATTGATGACGTGGTCGGCGCCGAGCGCCTTGGCCTTTTCCATCTTGGCATCGGAGCCGACCGTCGTGATGACGGTTGCACCGGCCAGTTTGGCGAGCTGGATCGCGGCCGTGCCGATGCCCGAACCGCCGGCATGCACGAGCACGGTTTCGCCGGCTTCCAGCTTCGCGTTGTCGAACAACATGTGCTCGACCGTGCCGAAGGTGATCGGCGTCACGGCGGCGGCTGTCGCGTCGACGCCCGCAGGCGCCGGAATGAGCTGGCGCGCGGCGATGTTCATGCGCTCCTGTGCGAAGCCGTCGAGGTGGAAGCCGTGCACGCCTTCGACGTTCTCGCAAAGATTGTCGCGCTTCTCGCGGCACGCCTTGCAATGGCCGCAGGTGCGTGCGCCGTAGATCGCGACGAGTTGGCCGGGCACCAGGCCCGTCACGCTTTCGCCGATCGCCTCGACAATGCCGCACGCCTCGGCCCCGACCACCAGCGGCATCTTGCGCTTGGCGAAGGCCATGCCGCGCCAGCCCCAGACGTCGATATGGTTGAGCGCGACGGCCTTGATCGCGACGGTCGCCTCGCCGGGAGCGGGCGGCGAGGGCGAGGCGATGTGGACGGCCTCGATGCGGCGGTCGGCGACGAGCTGCAATGCGCGCATGTCTTCGTGCGGTTTCCTGCGGCGGTTCGGGACTTGACCGCGCCGCTTAGACGGGTTCGCGCGACATGACAAGGCAAGCGTTCTGGCCGCCGAAACCGAACGAGTTCGACAGCACCGTCGAGACATCAGCCTCGCGCTTGACGTTCGGCACGACGTCGAGATCGATCGCCGGATCGGGATGGTCGTAATTGATCGTCGGCGGAAGCACGCCTTCGCGCATGGTCATGAGCGAAAACACCGCCTCGATCGCGCCTGCGGCGGAGAGGGTGTGGCCGATCATCGACTTGTTGGACGATACGGGCACCGACCTGATCCGCGGTCCGAGCACGGTCGACAGCGACAGGTGCTCCATCTTGTCGTTTTCCGGCGTCGATGTGCCGTGCGCGTTCACATAGCCGATCTCGTCCTCGGAAACGCCGGCGTCGCCGAGGGCGAGCTTCACCGCGGCGATGGCCGGCGAGCCGTCGGGCTTCGAGCGCGTACGGTGGAAGTCGTCCGCTTTCTCGCCGCATCCACGCATGATGCCCAGCACGGTTGCGCCCCGCGCGACGGCGCTCTCCAGCGACTCAAGCACTAGGGCCGCGCCGCCTTCGGCGAGCACGAAGCCATCGCGATCGCGCGAGAAGGGCTTGGAGGCGCGCTCCGGCGTCTCATTCTGCATCGATAGGGCCGACAGGAGCGAGAAGCGGACCATCGATTCCGCGCTTGCGGAGCCGTCGGCGCCGATCGCCAACGCCCGGTCGCACTCGCCGCGCCGGATCGCCTCGACACCGAGCTGGATCGCGGTCGCGCCCGACGCGCAGGCGGTCGAGGTGGTGATGGGCAGCCCGCGCGTACCAAACAGGACGGCAAGGCGATCGGCGACGGTGCCGAACAGCGCCTCGTCGAAGATCGAGGCACCGTTGCCGGCCCGCGCGGCCTCGAGCAGGCGCTGGTAGCCGCTGCCTTCGCTCACGCTCCGGTACATTGCGAGCCGGTCAGCCCAGACGAGTTCTACCGGCGGTGAGGCGAGAAACAGCGGACCGCCGAAGTCGGAGCCGATGCCGGCCTCTGCGATCGCCTCCTGGCCGGCGGTCGCCGCCAGCTCATAGGTGAGTGCGTACATGCCCTTGTCGCTGCCGGGCAGGAAATCCACCGTGCCGGCGATCGTGGTCTTCAGATGATCGACCGGAAATCGCGTGATCGCATGGATTCCCGACGCGCCCGCGGTTAGCTTCGACCAGTTCTCCGTCTTGCCTGCTCCAAGCGACGTGACCACGCCCATGCCGGTAACGGCGATGAGCGGACGGCCGAGATGATCCTTGTATCGGCTCATGGTCCTCAAGCCTTTCGTAGGAGGGCCGCACCTTCCCCGCGATGATGGCCGATCGCCGTGGCGAGCACGGTATCCGGCGCTACGTCATATGGGGTCTCGGTGTCGGACATCGTTCCGGGGGCGTGGCCGTTGAAGAGCGACAGCGCCGCAAGCGCAACGGCGAACGGGAGCTGGGCCTCCTTGAGGTGACCGGTCAAGGCGGAGAAGCCGCGCAGCACGTGGGCCGCCAGCGCCTGCCGCTCGGTCCGTGTCGGCCCTGGGGCGCCGGAAGCGCCCGAAATGATCAGGCGGCCGGGCTCTGCGCCAAGCGCCTCCACGATGGCCGCGATGTCCTGCGCCAGCTTTCCTTTGGCGCGGGACGAAAGCGACGAGGCGACTTTGTCCACGACTGCGTAGATGCGGGCGCCGCGCGCCTGCGCATGCTCGCGCGTTTCCAGCACCAGAAATGCTCCGCCGGAGCCCGTGATCACGCCGCCGCCCTCGGCATGCCGGTCCCATAGCGGCTGCCATTTGCCACGGTGAAGATATCCGCCCAATTCGTAAGCGAGCAGCTTGTCGGGGTGCTCGGTCTGGAACGCTCCTCCGACGAGCGTGTGCGTCGACTGGCCCGATGCAAGCCGGGCAACCGCGGTCTGCAAGGCCGATACACCGGCGCCTTCCTCTCCCATGAAAGTGCGGGATGAGCCGGTGATCTTGTGGACAATCGAAATGTTGCCAGCGAGCAGGTTCGACAGCTGGGCGAGAAAGAGCGTCGGCCTCAGATCGTTGGTCAGCTTCTCGTTGATCAGCGCCTCTGCGTCGTTTCGCGTTAGCGTGGCCTCGAGGATGTTCTCGTCGACTTCCTTGTCGCGTTCGCCGCTGCCGGCGGCTACGATCATGTCCATCGTCGTGCACAGCGCTTCGTTGGACTTGAGGCCTGCATCGTCGAGCGCCAGTCCGGCCGCGTAGACGCCGAGCCGCTGCCAGAGCTCCATCTGCCGCTGGTCGCCCTTCTTGGGGATCTGCGACGTCCAGTCGATTTCCGGGAGAGCATGCACCGTATACGGAGCGAATCGCTCCGAATCGGTCGGCGGCGGCAGGGAAGGGGTCTCGAAGGCCTTCCAGTGGACCTCGGCGCCTTCGCCGAGGCAGGAAACCAGGCCTATGCCAGTGATGACGACGTCGCGAGCGCTCATTGTGCGCTCATGTGCGGCAATGAATGCGGCACCGTCAAGCTTTGCGAGATCAGGCCGCCTTCTTGGCTGCCACCAGGGCGTCGATCTTCGCGCACAGATTCTTGAGAACGAAGTATTCTTCCGTCGACACGCGGCCTTCGTTCACGTCCTGCGTCCACTTCTCGAGCGGAATCTTGATCCCGAATTCCTTGTCGATCGCAAAGACCGTGTCGAGGAAATCGAGGCTGTCGATGCCGAGATCGTCGATCGTGTGGCTCTCCGGCGTAATCTTGTCGCGATCGATCTCGGTCGTTTCCGCGATCAGGTCCGCGACCTTTTCGAATGTCGTCGTCAAGCTGTACTTCCCTTGCGGTCAATCGTTGGCGATAGCTTTGCAGGCTCTAGTCGTTTTCGCCCGAAAGTGGAAGGGTGAAATCGCCGCGCCTGGGGTGCGCGGGAGCCTGTGCGTGTCGGAAATGGTTGCTGGAGCAGGCGTCGCGAACCCCTCTGGCCTTTAGTCAGGCACGGTGCAGCTGTACTGGCCCGCCTCGTTATGGTCCCGGCGGCACCGTGACGGTTCCGGCCTCTCCGCCGGTGAGCGGTTCCCATTCGATCCGGTCGTCCAGCCGATACTCGATCGTATGGATCACGACGGACGTGTCGTCGATCAAGGCGAGGTTGTAGCTCGGCTCGATCGGACCATGCCCGTAGGCGAGGCGTCCCTCGAATTCCGGCCAGCCCGGATGGCTGGTGGAACGCGGCGCGGAAAAGGGGACGCGCTCGATCGAGCCGGACAGCGACATATGGCAGTGACCAAAGAAGACGTGGCGGATCGTGTCGCGGTGGCGGCTCAGGATCGCGGCGAACTCCTTCTTCTGGACCAGCGCGAGGATATCGGTCGCGAGCACGCCGATCTGCACCGGGTGATGGTGCAGGAACACGAGCGCCGGCTTGCGCTCGCGCTGAGATTCCTCGAGCTGGGCCGACAGC
Organism: Mesorhizobium sp. J428; assembly: GCF_024699925.1. NCBI lineage: Bacteria > Pseudomonadati > Pseudomonadota > Alphaproteobacteria > Hyphomicrobiales > Phyllobacteriaceae > Mesorhizobium > Mesorhizobium sp. J428. The sequence goes on along the minus strand of NZ_JAJOMX010000001.1, from coordinate 5,283,558 downwards.
CATGCGAGGCGTTTCGGCCCGAGGCGGCCGCTGTGATTGCCGGCAAGGTTCGTGTCGAGGAAGATCAGACGATGGCCGCCGATCTCGCGGACGTGCTGGATATAGCCATCCGCGTCCACCGGCGCGTCGGAGAATATCTCCTTGAAGGTCTCCCGGTGGTCGTGATTGCCGATCATAAGAATCGGCTCGATCGGAGACGCGGCAAGGATCTCGCGGAGCTTCAGATAAGCCTCGCGCTTGCCGTGATGGGTGAGGTCCCCGGAGATCACGACCGCGTCGGCATCGGCATGCCGCTTCTCCACGTGGGCAAGGCAGGCTTCGAAGGCGGCGACCGAATTCTGTCCCGCGATCGGGTCGGCATTGATGTGGATGTCGGAGATGTGAACGAGTTTCATGTCCGGTTGCCCCTTGCCCTTGCCTCTTATCCGAGCACGGGCGACAGCGGAACCCGCCGGCCTTGTTCCGCAGCGGGAGGCTCCAGAAATCGCTTCGCCGGCCGGCGCCAAAGAGGATAGGCTGGCCCTGTCCGCGACACCGCGGACGATCACGCTGGCGGCTTTCTATGACGACCATCCTGTGCGCGGGCGTCGCGGTCATCGATTTCGTCTACCAACTCGACGAGATGCCGCGCCGCGCCGAAAAATACCGGGCAAAGGACGCCTGGATGACCGGCGGCGGCAACGCGGCCAATGCCGCCGTCGCGATCTCGCGGCTCGGCGGCCGGGCCCGCCTTGCCGCGCGCCTGGGCGACGACGCCGTCGCGGACATGATCGTGTCTGGGCTGGAAGTCGAGGGGGTCGACTGCGCGCTGGTCCGCCGCTTCGCCGGGCGGAAATCGTCTTTCTCGGCGGTCTTCATCGACGCGGCGGGCGAGCGACAGATCGTCAATTATCGCGACATGGACATTTCCTTTGGGGCGGAGTGGCTGGCGGTTGCGGATCTCGGCCAATTTGACGCTGCACTGTCGGACACGCGCTGGCCGCAATGCGGCGCCGCGGTGCTCGGCCGGGCGAGGGAGCGCGGCGTGCCGGGCGTGCTGGACGCCGAAGCACCGATCGCGCTCGCGGAGGGCGCGCTGATGCTCGCCTCGCACATCGCCTTCTCTGCGCAAGGTTTGCGCGACTATGCGGGTCATTCCGACCTTGCGAAGGGATTGCGCGAGGCGGCGCGTACCACAGGCGCTTGGGTTTGCGTAACGGACGGCGCGAAGGGCGTCTTGTGGTTAGACGGAGACGACGTGCGCAGCGTCCCGGCTGTTGCCGTAACCGCGGTGGAGACGCTTGGTGCGGGCGATGTGTGGCACGGCGCCTTTACGCTGAAGCTTGCCGAGGGCGAAAGCGAAGAGGCGGCGATCCGTTATGCCAATGCCGCCGCGGCGCTCAAATGTGCCGGCAGTGGAGGCCGCGCCAGCTATCCGAGGCGGACGGACGTGGACGCATTCCTGTCGAACTGACCAAGGCGGCTCAGAACCGGATGCGGCCGAGGACGTGCAGGCCTTCGTCACGCAACTGGACGATGACGGCCTCGCCCTCGCGTGCGTTTTCTCCCGTCAGCGCCGCGATGTTCTCCAGGTGGGTGACCATCACCATGTTGCCGGAGCCGCTCCCGGCGCGGATTTCGTCGAGAACCTCCCTCGACTGGGCGTCCTTTTCGGGAGAATCCGGGGCGAACGGGTCGAGAGCGTCGAATTCCTCGACATCGTCCGTGCCGAAGGCCAGTCGCGCCGTTTCCTTGGTGCGGCACCAGCGACTGGTCAGCACGCGCTCGACGGGAGCGGCCCGTGCTGCGAAGAGCGCGCCGAGCTTGCGCGCCTGCTGCCGCCCGGAATCGGAAAGATTGCGCTGGGTGTTGCACTTCTCGATGTCGAAGTTGGCCGGCTCACCGGAGCCGGGCGCGAAGGCATGGCGCAGCAGCACTACATGCCCTCCCTCCCGCAGAAGCGCCCACCCCGCTTCCGTCGCGCCAGCCGCGGTCGCTGCGAACAGAGCCAGCGCAAGTATCAGACATCTCAGCATGCAAACCCCTGTCGGTCCGCATCGATATAGGGTCGGACGGCCGGAATCAAAGACAATCGGCTTACCGGCCGGCAGGCGTCCGGCCCGCTGGACCAGCTGAGGCGGCCGGCTTGCGCCGATTGCACCCGGCGGGCGGCTCGCCTAAACCCGCGTCATGTCTTCCGTCGTGGAAACCGTCCTGTTCGTCTTTGGCCTCGTCGCGGCCGGCTATCTGGCCGGCGTGACGAACTATCTGAAGGTCGAGGTCGGAGACGCCGTGGCCGAGTTCGCCGTTAGCGTGGCGCTGCCGCTGCTCTTGTTCCGCACCATGCTGGGGGCAGATTTCCATGGCGCTGCCCCTTGGGCCTTCTGGGGCGCCTATTTTGCGGGCGCCGTCGTCACCTGGGCCGCTGGACAGATCCTCATCGTCAAAGGCTTTGGACGCGACGCCAGGGCAGGGGTGGTCGGCGGCGTCACCGCCGCCTTCTCGAACATCGCTTTGCTCGGCATCCCTTTCATGCTTGGCGTCTACGGCCAGGAAGGGTTTGAGACACTATCGCTGCTGCTCTCGGTCCATCTCCCGGTCATGATCGCCGCGTCCATTCTGTTGTTCGAGATCGTGGGGCGCGAGGACGGCGAGAAGTTCAGGCTTGGTCTGCTCGTGCGCGCGTTTCTCAGGCGGATGTTCACGAACCCGCTGATCATCGGCATCCTTGCCGGGCTGCTGATCCGGATATCGGGCCTTGAACTGCCTGGCCTCGCAAACAGGCTGGTGGACGCGATCGCCGACGTCGCCGCTCCGGTCGCCCTGTTCGCGCTGGGCCTGAGCCTGCGCAAATACGGCATCGCCCGCAATGTAAAGGCAGGAACGGCGCTCGCGCTGATCAAGCTGTTCCTGATGCCGGCGCTGGTGCTCGGTAGTGCCTGGCTTTTCGGCCTGCCGCCGCTAACGGCCAAGGTCGCGGTCGCGGCGGCGTCGCTGCCGGCCGGCGTCAATTCCTACCTCATCGCCACCCAGTTCGGTACCGGCCAGGCGCTTGCGTCCAACGGCATGACGATCGGCACTGCGATGGCGGTCGTCACGACGACGATGTGGCTTGCGATAGCTCAAGCCGTGTTCGGTTAGGACGCAACCTTGACCGCGCAGAAACGGAGATCCCTTTCGTGACCCAGGAAATCGTTCCGGTTGACGTCGCGCACGCGCTCGTCGCAGCGGCGCTGACCGCATCCGACACCTCGATCGAGAACGCCGGTCTGGTCGCGGATGCGCTCGTCGGTGCCGAACTGGTGGGGCAGGTCGGTCATGGCCTGCGCCGCGTTGCCGCCTATGCCGCGCAGGCACGCGCCGGCAAGGTCGATGGCCACGCCGTACCGAAGCTGATCCGGACCAGGCCTTCGGCGGTCCATGTCGATGCCGGGACCGGCTTTGCCTATCCGGCATTCGATCTTGCCGGGCGCGAACTCCGGGACATGGCCAGGATGCAAGGCATCGCGGCCGCCGGCATCGTCCGCTCTCATCACGCAGGTGTCACGGGACTAGTCGTCGAAGCGCTCGCCGATGCCGGCCTCATCGCGCTGATGCTCGCCAACGCCCCGGCCAGCATATCGCCGTGGGGCGGCCGCACGCCACTCTACGGAACGAACCCGATCGCGTTCGCCTGCCCGGTGGAGGGCACTTTTCCGATCGTGATCGATCTGTCCCTGTCCAAGGTCGCGCGCGGCAAGATCATGGCCGCCGAACAGAAGGGGGAACCGATCCCGGAAGGCTGGGCGCTCGACCGGGACGGCAGGCCGACGACCGACGCGTCTGCGGCCATGGCCGGCACCATGGTGCCGGTCGGCGACGCCAAGGGCACTGCGCTCGCCCTGATGGTGGAACTGCTTGCTGCGGGGCTCACGGGCGCCAACTATGCCTACGAGCAGACTTCCTTCTTCGACGCCGAGGGCGGCCCTCCGGGCAGCGGGCAGACGATCATTGCGATTGATCCTCAAGCCTTCGGTGGGGTAAGAGCCTTGAGCCGGTTTGCGGAGATGGCCGAGGCCATCATGCAGGTCGACGGCGCGCGCGTGCCTGGGGCGAGACGCCATGAGATGCGTGCGCGGCTAAGGCGCGACGGTATTGCCGTCGACAGCGTATTGCTGAACGAAATCAAACAGATTGCTGCCCTTTGAAACGGCGGCAGGAGGCCACGAAATGCTCCAGAAGACCAGCCACTACATGCGCCAGGCCAATCTGATCGGCGGCGAATGGATCCAGGCGGATTCAGGAGCCACCATCGACGTCACCAATCCTGCGACGACGCTGAAGATCGGCACTGTGCCGAAATCCGGCAAGGCCGAGACGCGCCGTGCCATCGAGGCGGCGCAGACCGCCTTCGAGAGCTGGAGGAAGACGACCGCCAACGACCGGTCCAAACTCCTGCGCAAGCTGCACGACCTGATCCTGGAGAACCAGGACGCGCTGGCCGAACTGCTGACGATGGAGCAGGGCAAGTCGCTTACCGAGGCCAAAGGCGAGATGGCCATCTCGGCCGCCTACATCCTGTGGTTCGCCGAGGAAGGCCGTCGCACCTATGGCGACACGGTGCCGAGCCCATGGGCGGAGCGCCGCATCCTGGTGACCAAGGAGCCGGTGGGCGTGGTCGCGGCCATCACACCTTGGAACTTCCCGTCCTCCATGCTCGCGCGCAAGATCGGCCCGGCGCTCGCCGCCGGCTGCACCGTCGTCGTGAAGCCCGCCTCGCAGACGCCCTATTCCGGCTTGGCCTGGGGCGCGCTCTGCGAGGAGGCCGGCTTCCCCAAGGGCGTGGTCAACATTGTGACCGGCTCGGCCAGCGAGATCGGCGACGAGATCTGCGCCAACCCGCTGGTGCGCAAGCTGACCTTCACCGGCTCGACAGAGGTCGGCAAGATCCTGATGGAGAAGTGCGCCTCCACCGTGAAGAAAGTGTCGATGGAACTCGGCGGCAACGCGCCATTCCTTGTTTTCGACGATGCGGACATCGATCGCGCCGTGGAAGGTGCGATGGTCGCCAAGTATCGCAATTCGGGTCAGACCTGCGTCTGCACCAACCGCTTCTTCGTGCAGGGGGGCGTCTACGACGCCTTTGTCGAGAAGCTGGCGGCAGCCTCGAACAAGCTCAAGGTCGGCAACGGGCTCGACGCGGGCACGCAGCAGGGACCGTTGATCGACGAGAAGGCGGTCGAGAAGGTCGAGGAGTTCATTCAGGATGCGACCGCCAAGGGCGGCAAGGTCGTGGCCGGCGGCAAGCGCCACGAGCTCGGCGGCTCTTTCTTCCAGCCGACGGTGATCGCCGAGGCGAAGCCCGACATGATGTTCATGAAGGAAGAGATCTTCGGCCCGCTGGCTCCCGTTTTCCGTTTCAAGACCGAGGAGGAGGCGATCCAACTGGCGAACGACACCCAGTTCGGCCTTGCTTCCTACGCCTATACAGGCTCGCTTAACCGCGCCTTCCGCGTGATGGAGGGGCTGAAATACGGCATGGTCGGCATCAACGAAGGCCTGATCACCACGGTCGAGGCGCCGTTCGGTGGCGTCAAGGAATCCGGCCTCGGCAAGGAAGGCGGGCACCAGGGCATCGAGGACTATCTCGATACCAAGTATGTCTGCATCGGCGGCCTGAAGTAGCGGGCAGAGCGATGGAAGGCGAGGTCTTCGGGACGACCGCGGAAGGCGAGACCATCCATCGCTACCATATTTCCGGTGGCGGGCTGACCGCCACCGTCATGGAATGGGGCGCGGTCCTGCAGGATCTGCGCCTCGAGGGGCATACGGCGCCTCTGGTGCTGGGCTTCGACCGCTTTGACGACTATCCGGCCTCGTCGCCCTATTTCGGCGCGATCGCGGGTCGTTACGCGAACCGCATCGCCAACGGCAAGTTCATCATCGATGGCCAGCGCTTTCAGGCCGACACGAACTTCCTCGGCAAGCATACCCTGCATGGCGGCTCGAAAAGCACCGGCAAGCGCGTCTGGTCGCTCGAAATGCGCGGCAGCGATTTCATTACGTTGAGGCTGCTCGACCCCGACGGGTTCATGGGCTTTCCGGGCAATCTCGACATCACCTGCACCTACCGTCTCAAGCTGCCCGGCACGCTGTCGATCGAACTGTCGGCGACGACCGACCAGCCGACGCTGTGCAACCTCACCAATCACTCCTACTTCAACCTGGACGATGGCGGCTGGGATTCGATCCTCGACCATCGCCTGGTCATCAATGCCGGTGCCTACCTGCCTGTCGATAAGGAGCTCATCCCGACCGGTATCGTGGAGCCCGTCGAAGGCACCGATTTTGACTTCCAGCTCTCCCGTCCCATTCGTCTGGAGAAGGCTGGCGAGCAGGTGATCTACGACCACAATTTCTGCCTCTCCTCCCACCGCGGCCCGCTGAGACAGGCGGCCTGGGCGCAAGGTTCGTCGTCCGGCGTCGAGATGGAGATGTGGACCACGGAGCCCGGCGTGCAATTCTATGCCGGCCACAAGGTCGCGCGCGAGGTGTCCGGGCTGCAGGGGCGAAAATACAAGGCTTGGGCAGGGTTCTGCCTAGAGGCGCAGGCCTGGCCGGATTCGCCCAACCGTCCGTATTTCCCCCAGGCGATCCTCTGGCCCGGCGACCGCTACCGGCATGTGACGGATGCCGGTTCAGGCTGGCGTGACTATCTCGGTATTGTGTGTGTGATCGTTCCGTCGGCGTACCGGTCGATCGTGACCGTGATCGAACTGCCCGCAGGGTAGAGTGGCAGAGTCGGTCCGCGCAGCACCATCGTTCTGCTGTCATCGAATCTGACGAAATATGAAGCGCCTCCTTTTCCGCTGGCGACGGAGATCACTGTCACTGGCTTAGTCTGCGACGAGACAACGCTGCCATGATCAATGAAGGGCGTCACCGCCGCCAGAAGCCCGACCACACCCGCTATCGCCAGTGAGCCGATGAGTGCCGTGTTGAGTAGGCTATCGCACCCGGTGTTGGTCCGCATTTCAAATTCAGATGGTATCAGCCGAGGTTAGCCGCAATACGCAAGGTTTCGTAGGGTGCCAGCGCGCCGCGCACCATCACGGTGGTGGCGGCGACGCGATGCGCCAGCGCGGCCGAGTCCAGCGGCGACCGCCCGTCCAGCGCCGCCGCGAGGTAGCCGCCGTTGAAGCTGTCGCCGGCGCCGGTCGTATCCACCGCGTCGACGCGAAGCGCGGGGACCAGGTAGGAATCCGACCTGTCCACCACCAGGGCAGGATCGGCTCCGTTCTTCACCACGATCTCCCTCACGCCGGCGCGTCTTAGGCGCTCCGCCGTGGCTTCGGGACCAACGTCGCCGAAAAGGGCCTGCTCATCGGGAAAGGTCGGTAGGGCAATGTCGGTGATGGAGATCGCCTCCGCGATCATCGCCCGGGCCTCATCCGACGACCTCCACATGCGGGGCCTGTAGTTGGGGTCGAAGGCGATGAGGCTGCCGGCCGCGCGCGCAGCGCTGATCGCGGCGAGCAGGACCGATCGCGCGGCGGGTTCCAGAATTGCCAGGGTGATTCCGGAAAAGTAGACAAGCGCTCGATCTTCAAGGCTTTTCGCCAACTTTCCGCCATCGGATGCCAGTTGCCGCGCCGCTGCGTCGCTGCGCCAGTAGGTGAAGGATCGCTCCGCGCCCGTCAGCGTAATGGCGTAAAGACCGGGCCGCGCGCCGGGGATCACCGGGCTTGCCGCCACGCCGATCCCGGCCTCGGCGAAGAACGACGTCTGCTTGGCCGAAAACGGGTCGTCGCCGAAGGCGGAGACATAATCGCACGGCAACTGCGTCAGCGCCCGGATTGCCCATAATGTGTTGAAGGTGTCGCCGGCATAGCCGAGCGTCCACGCGCCATCCGGGCGCGCGGACAGTTCCAGCATGCATTCTCCCACCGAGGCGACGCCCTTGCGATCCATTCGCTTCTCCCTTCGTCGCGTCGTCTATAAGGGTTCCGCCGGTTCGGCGACAAGGTCTGCAAAAAGGCGCTTGACCTTCCAGTAACCGGAAGCCTCAGCCTGTCTGGGCATTGATGAAGAGGAGAATATTCAATGCTGCGCAGCCGCAAGGTCATCGTCGTTTCCGCAGTTCTGCTGGCTATCGTGCTGGCGGTGATCGCCTACATGATGATCGCCATGGCGCCGCCGTCGAATCTCGATCTGTCTCGGGGCAGGACGACCGCCAAAGGCCTCTTTGCCGTCGAGATTGCGCCGGAGAATCCGGCCTTCGAGCGTAATACGCTGCACAGTTGGATCGTGACGGTGCACACGCCGGCTGGAGAGCCGGTCGAAGACGCGCAGATTACGGTCGATGGCGGCATGCCTCAGCATGGCCACGGCCTGCCGACGGCGCCGCAGGTCACGGCTTCTCTGGGCGAGGGGCGCTACCGGATCGAGGGCGTGCGCTTCAACATGTCCGGCTGGTGGGAATTCAAGCTTCGCGTCAAGGCCGCGGCTGGAGAGGACGATGTCATATTCAACCTCAGCCTTTAGCGCCTTTCGCCGCACGCTTTCCGGCGTTGTCATCGTCGTGCTCGGCGTTATCGCCGGGTGCTCCGGCGAGGAGTTCTCGGAAGCTGAGAAGGCGACGATCGCTTCGCTGTCGCTCGACGCCCTGCCGCCGCTGCCCGCCGATCCGTCGAACCGCTTCGCCGACGATCGGCTCGCCGCCGCCTTCGGCGCGACGCTATTCTTCGAACCGCGCCTGTCCGGTCAAGGCGACGTGTCGTGCTCGACCTGCCATCAGGTCGACCGGCAGTTCCAGGACGACCTGCCGCTCGCCCGCGGCGTGGGGGTGACGGATCGCCGGACCATGCCGCTCGCCGGCGTCGCCCATAGCCCCTGGCAGTTCTGGGATGGTCGCAAGGACAGTCTCTGGGCGCAGGCGCTGGGACCACTGGAGGATGCGCGCGAGCACGGCGGCAACCGCACCGCCTATGCGCACTTCATTTCGGCGTCGCTGAACGATCGCTACGAACGCATCTTCGGACCGCCGCCCGATCTCTCGGATGTTCCGCCCAATGCCGGCCCGCTCGGCTCTGCCGAGGAGCGGGCTGCGTGGGCGACGATTCCCGACGCGAAACGCGCGGAGATCGACGCCGTCTTCGCCAATATCGGCAAGTCGCTCGCTGCCTTCGAGCGCTCCATTCGCCACGAGGAAACGCGCTTCGACCGGTTTGCGAAGGCGATCGCGGCGGGCGAGACGCCGCAAGGCGATGCCGCGTTCGACGAGACGGAGAAGCTCGGTCTGAAGCTGTTCATCGGCCGCGCCAATTGCGTGACCTGCCATGCCGGACCGCGGTTCAGCGACGAGCATTTCCACAATACCGGCGTGCCGCAGCCACCGGAATTGCCGGAGGATTCCGGTCGCGCGGGCGGAATTCCGAAGGCGCTCGCCGATCCGTTCAACTGCCTTGGCCGCTACAGCGATGCGAAGCCGGAGCAATGCGGCGAGCTGCGCTTCGTGGCAAAGGACGACCCGCTGATGGTCCGGGCCTTCAAGACGCCGTCGCTGCGCGGGGCTGCGTCGCGCCCGCCCTACATGCATTCTGGCCAGATCGCCACGATCGGGGACGTGATCGAGCACTATGCGGCTGCGCCGCGTCCGCCGAAGGGGGAGAGCGAGTTGCAGCCGCTGACGCTGTCCGAACGCGAGAAGAGCGCATTGGCTGCGTTTCTGAAAACCCTCGACGTCGGGGCTTCGCCGTCGAACTGACGCTCAATCGCCGACCACGACGCCCTCGCGGCGCGGATCGGCGCCGCCGTCGATGCCGTTCGCCGTGATTGCGACGCCCTGCAGACCCGAATTCTGCTCCTTCGCCGCGGTCTTGTAGCCCAGCGCCTCCAGGTCTTTCACAAGTGACAGCGCCGACGTCCCGGCTTCCACATCGTAGGTGCCGAAGCGGTTCGTCAGATGTGGCAGGGCGATGGCCTCGCTGATGCCCATCTTCCAGTCGACCAATGCGACGATGGTCTTCGCGACATAGGGAATGATGCTCGATCCGCCGGGCGAGCCGAGCGCAAACACCGGTTTGCCATCCCTGAGGATGATCGTCGGCGACATCGAGGAGCGCGGCCGCTTGCCCGGCTCGACGCGGTTCGCAACGGCGCGGCCATCCTCCTCCGGTGCGAAGGAGAAGTCGGTCAGCTGGTTGTTGAGCAGGAAGCCGCCCGTCATCAGCCTTGAGCCGAAGCCGTTCTCAATCGAACTCGTCATCGAAGCGATGTTGCCTGCGTCGTCGACGACGACGAAATGCGTGGTCGACGGCATGTCGAGCGAGAAGCCGTCGCGGCGCAATTCGGCCTTGTCCCAGGGCGGATCGCCTGCGATTACGCTGTCCTGGGGCAGGGCGGTCGGACGGCGCAACAGGGCGGAGCGGGTGCTAAGGTAGTCGGCGTTGAGCAGTCCCTTCGGGATCGAGACGAAGTCCGCGTCGGCGACATAGCGCTCGCGGTCGGCGAAGGCGAGGCGGGTCGCATCGCCGAGGATGCGCCAGCTTTCCGGATCGTCCGGCCCGAGCGTCGCGAGTTCGAAGGGCTCGACCATGCCCAGTATCTGGCCGATGGCCAGCGCGCCGGAGGAGGGCGGTCCCATGCCACAGACTTCGAGGCCACGATAAGGCGCGCAAACCGCCGGACGCTTGATTGTCTTGTAGTCGGCAAGGTCTTCGCCTGAGAGGAGGCCAGGATTGTTCGGATGGCTCCTGACGGCCTCTACGATACTGGCGGCGATTGGCCCCTTGTAGAAGGCGTCAGGACCGTCCCTGGCAATTGACGAGAGCGTTTCGGCATAGGCCGGATTCCTGAGTGTTTCTCCCGCCGCGATCGGCTTGCCGGCCGGGAAGAAATAATCACGCGTCGAGGCCTGTGTGCCGAGCTTGTCGGCATCGTCGGCCACGAGTGCGGCCAGTCGTGGCGACACGGCGAAGCCTTCCTTAGCGAGATCGATCGCCGGATTGAAGAGGTCGGCCCAGCCGAGCTTGCCGTAGGGGCTGTGTACCGTCTCGAGCAGCCGAACGACGCCAGGTGTGCCGACCGACCGGCCGCCGACGACGGCGTCGAAGAATTTCAGCGGCTTGCCGTCGGTGCCGAGAAAGAGGTCACCCGTGGCTGCTTTCGGTGCCGTTTCCCGTCCGTCGAAGGTCGTGACTTTGCCCGACGCCGCGTCGTACCAGACGAGGAACGCGCCGCCGCCGAGGCCGGACGATTGCGGCTCGACCAGGCCGAGCACGGTCTGCACCGCCACAATTGCATCCGCTGCCGAGCCGCCGGCGCGCAGCACGTCTAGTCCGGCCTGGGCAGCGACCGGATTGGCGGCTGCCACCATATGGCGCTGCGCGTGTGTTGCCGCCTTCGGCGCCGTGCCGGTGGCCGCCTCGGGCGCTATCGTGTCAGTTGCTTGCTGGGCGAGCGCGGGTGAGGGCAGGGCAAGCGATAGTGCCACCGATGCGATGCGGAGCAAATTTGCGAGCACGGTCATGGGACGCCTCCTGGACCCGATCATCGGGTCAGGATAGCGGGCCGAACACCTCTTCGAAAGCCGCCTTCAGCGCGACGTCGAGATCGGCCATCGTTACTGGCAGGCCGAGGTCTACAAGGCTCGTCACGCCGTATTCGGAGATGCCGCAGGGCACGATCCCGCCGAAATGGTCGAGTTCCGGCTCGACGTTGATCGAGATGCCGTGGAAACTCACCCATTTGCGCAGCCGGATTCCGATCGCGGCAACCTTGTCCTCGGCGGCATGGCCGAAGACAGGCGGCTTGTCCGGCCGCACGACCCACACGCCGACACGATCCTCGCGCCGCTCGCCCTTGACGTTGAAGCGCGCCAGGGTGCGGATGATCCATTCCTCGAGGCTCGCCACGAACAATCGCACGTCCTCGCGACGGCGCTTGAGATCGAGCATCACATAGGCCACGCGCTGGCCGGGGCCGTGATAGGTGTACTCGCCGCCGCGGCCAGCCGCATGGACCGGAAAGCGGTCCGGCTGCACGAGATCTTCGATCCGGGCGCTAGTGCCTGCCGTGTAGAGCGGCGGATGTTCCAGGAGCCAGACCATCTCCGGCGCCGTCCCGGCACGAATCGCCTCCGCACGCGCCTCCATCGCCGCCAGCGCGTCCGGGTAGGCGACGAGGCCGGGCTCGATCCGCCATTCGACGGGCAGGCCTTCTCCACGTGGCCAGAAGCTGGTGACTATGTCCTGTCGGATGTTCACGGCATGCGCTCGGTTTCGAGCAAGATATGGGCCTTCGCGGCACGGACGTCCAGCTGACGCAAGCACCTTCGTCGCTGGCCCGGACGTTTGCAAACTCTATCTGGGAGAACTTGGTGCGGTCGAGAAGACTCGAACTTCCACGGGTTGCCCCACAGCGACCTCAACGCTGCGCGTCTACCAATTCCGCCACGACCGCACGTGGTAGGGCCGGTCGTGACCGGCCCGGCGCATGTAGCAAATCACCTTTCGTGAAACAAGTGCGGCAGCGGGTGAATTTCCCGTCTTTTAAATCTGCTCCCGATAGCCATTGCGGATGTGGGTCAACATGCCGGCTTCGGCTTAGCTCTCGGTATTCGGTTCCGCTGCGGAAGACCCGCGGACCGTGGGGTCGGCGCGCTTGAACGTCGTCTTTCCGACGACGAACTGCGGTGCATTGTTCACGCGGGTGTAGATCCTGCCGACATATTCGCCGATCACGCCAATGCAGAAGGTCTGGATGCCGCCGATGAAGAGCACGGTGGCGATCACAGAGGCCCACCCGGGCGGCACCTGCGGATTCAGCATCCGCTCGCCGATCACCAGGATGAAGACGATCAGGCTCAGAAGAGCGAGCGCGAAGCCCGCGACGGTGGCCGCGCGCAGCGGATAGATCGAAGAGCCGGTCGCCATCTTCAGCCAGAGCGAGAAAAGGCGGCGGAAATTGTAGGTGCTCTCGCCTTCCCAGCGCCGCTGGTGCTTGATCTCGACCGAATCGATCGAGTTGGTCGTCGCAAAGATGAGGGCGTCGAGATAGGTGTATGGGCCGTCGTAGCGTAGCACCGCGTTGACGATATCCCGGTTGAGCGCCTTGAAGGATGAGAGATAGAGACCTTTCGGCTTCTTCATCAGCCAGGTGGCCGCGATGTCGTTGATCCGGCTTCCCCACTGCTTCCACAGTGCGTGCTTTCGCTCCGCATATCTGGTGTAGCAGACATCCGCCCCGCGCTCGATCCGCTCGGCAAGCTGCAATATGGCCGAGGGCGGGTGCTGCAGGTCGTCGTCCATGATGACGACGATCTCGCCGCGCGAGAATCGCAGCCCGGCCATAGTCGCATTATGCTGCCCCACATTCTTGCGCAGCGAAACGCCGCGAACGAATGGATATTTCGCTGCCAGTTCCTCGATGACCGACCAACTGCCGTCCGGGCTGCAGTCATTGGTGAGCACGAGCTCGAAACTGGAGGCGTAGGCACTGCCAGCCATCGCGCCCTCCACTTGCTTCACCAATTCGGGCAGCACCGTCATGCTGCGGTATACGGGGACGACGATGGAGACGATAGGATTTGACACTCAAGGCACCATGTTTTGTCTCGTTGAAACGAAAACGTCGCCAACGCACTGTCAAGCTGGTCGTTGTCGAAGCGAGACTTCCGCTTTCGATTTACGAGATAGTCGGCGGCAATGCGATAAGATAGAGCTGCACAGCATAGGCACGAATTGCGACTCCGCGCAGGGTATCATCCCGGTGCTATTTGCATGCCGCGCCAAGGATCATTCGAAGGAAACGTGGAATGACCAAGATTTCGAGCGAGTTCGACGCGTACCGAAACAGCTATTCGGACGCGGTGAACGGTTCAATCGCTTTCTCGGGGCTGAAGGTCGATTTCTTCATCCGAGCAAAGGCCAAGAGGCTTCTCGATGTCCTGGCGGAGAAGGTCGGGCCGACGCGAGAGCTTTCGATCCTGGACGTCGGATGCGGGGTGGGGACGTATCACCCGTTGCTCACCGGTTCGGTCGGGCGAATCACGGGGGTCGATCCTTCTGCCGAATGCGTTGCCGAGGCGAGTATCAATAATCCCGGCGTCGAGTACAAGGCTTATGACGGCGAGACTATCCCCTATGACGACGGCACGTTCGACGCCTGCTTTGCTATCTGCGTGATGCATCACGTGCCGGTGCCGTTGTGGCCGCGCTTTGCCTCGGAGCTGCGACGCGTGGTAAGGCAGGGCGGCGCAGTGCTGCTGTTCGAGCACAATCCCTACAATCCGTTGACGCAGCGGGCAGTTTCCAACTGCCCGTTCGATGCGGACGCCGCATGCTGCTCTCGATGAAAACCGCGAAGGAGCACCTGCGCCTGGCGGGTATGACCATTCTCGAGGGGCGCTATATCCTCAATGTTCCATCCATCGACGGCTTTGCGCGACGCGTGGACGACGCGCTGGGTGCCCTTCCGACCGGCGCGCAATATTATGTGGTGGCCCGACGCTAGATGGCCGGTGCCGTGGATCTAAAGCGGTATGCGCGGCGCCTTACGGCCTTCGCAGGAATAGGTGCGTTCAACACGATCGCGTTCTTCCTGATTTCCACCGCGCTGTTCCAGTGGGCGGGCCTGTCCGCCACGGCCTCCGGCTATATCGCCTATGCCGTGCTGGTGCCGGTGTCTTTTCTCGGTCACCGGCGCATCACGTTCTCGTCGAACGGCGCCATCGCCAGGGAATGGCTTAAATTCTGCGTCATCCAGGCGGTGAATCTGGTGATCGTCGGCGTGGTGACGGCGTTTGCCGAAACCGGGCAGATCCCGGGCTGGGTTTCGTTCGCGCTTATCAGCGTGCTGATCCCGGCGCTCAATTTCGTGATCTTCCAGCTCTGGGTCTTTTCGGGGCGAGCGGCCTGAGTGCCCCGATAGTGTCACGAATCCTAGGCCGGCAGCGTTCTCCAGATTGCATTCAGCCAGCGTCGCAAATCGATTGATGTTTCGCCCGTTGCACAGGTAAGGATGCGGCGAAGCAGCCGCAGCCACGGAGGCGCCATTGCAACAGCCCGAAGATCGCGCCTCGGCTTCCCATCAACATGAGGGCAATGCCGATATCTACGACGAGGACGGCGTGATCCGTGCGTCCTTCCTCGCCCATATCGGTGCGGCGATCGCCGACCGCGACGTGCTGGCACTCAAGCAGGATCTGGCGGATCTCCACCAGTCCGAGTTGGGCGACGTGCTGGAGGCGCTGTTGCCGGATCAGCGGCGGGCGCTGGTCAACCTGCTCGGCGAGGATTTCGATTTCGCGGCGCTGACCGAGGTCGACGATTCTATCCGTCAGGAGATCGTCGACCAGCTGCCCAATGAGCAGATCGCGCAGGCCGTCCAGGAGCTCGATTCCGACGACGCGGTCTACATCCTGGAAGACCTCGACGAGGACGACCAGGAGGAAATCCTCTCGCAACTGCCGTTCACCGAGCGCATCAGGCTGCGGCGCGCACTCGACTATCCGGAGGAGACTGCCGGCCGGCGCATGCAGACGGAGTTCGTCGCGGTGCCGCCGTTCTGGACCGTCGGCCAGACGATCGACTATTTGCGCGAGGACCAGAACCTGCCCGACAGGTTCGCCCAGATCTTCGTCATCGATCCGACCTTTCGCCTGCTCGGCGCCATCGACCTCGACATGATCCTGCGCACGAAGCGCGCGGAGAAGATCGAGGACATCATGCACGAGACGCGGCACGCGATCCCGGCGACGATGGACCAGGAAGAGGCCGCGCAGGAATTCGAGCAGTACGACCTGCTGTCGGCCGCGGTCGTCGACGAGAACGACCGCCTCGTCGGCGTGCTCACCATCGACGACGTCGTCGACGTCATCCAGCAGGAGGCCGAGGAGGACATCATGCGCCTCGGCGGCGTCGGCGATGAGGAGTTGTCGGACAGCGTGCTGGCCACGTCGCGCTCCCGCGTGCCTTGGCTGCTGATAAACCTCTTGACGGCCTTCCTCGCTGCGTCAGTGATCGGCCTGTTCGACGCGACGATCGAACAGATCGTGGCGCTGGCGGTGCTGATGCCGATCGTGGCGGGCATGGGCGGCAATGCCGGCTCGCAGACAATGACGGTTACTGTGCGCGCGCTCGCCACCAAGGATCTCGACATCTACAATGCCGGCCGCATCATCCGGCGCGAGATGGGCGTCGGCTTCATCAACGGCATCATCTTCGCCTTGCTCGTCGGCACGGTCGCCGGCCTGTGGTTCGAGGTCCATATCGGCTTCATCATCGCCGCGGCGATGATCATCAACCTGTTCGTGGCCGCGCTCGCCGGCATCCTGATCCCGCTGCTGCTCGACCGCTTCGGTGCCGACCCCGCGGTCGCCTCGGCCGTCTTCGTGACGGCCGTGACCGATGTCGTCGGCTTCTTCGCCTTCCTCGGCCTCGCCGCCTGGTGGTTCGGGGTCAGGTGACGCAGCCGCGATTGACTTTTACGTAAATGCCATGCCAAGCTTTTTCCGGAACGGAATCCGGAGTTTGGCCGTATCGATGGCGCGTGAATACTATACGATCACCGAGCTGACGCGCGAGTTCGACATCTCGACGCGCACCTTGCGGTTCTATGAGGACGAGGGGCTGGTCCAGCCGGTGCGCCGGGGGCGGACCCGGCTGTTCCGGCCGTCCGACCGCCATCTCGTCAAGCAGATCATGCGTGGCAAGCGACTCGGCTTCTCGATCAACGAGATCCGCGAGATCATCCAGATGTACAAGGAGCCGCCGGGCGAGGCGGGCCAGCTCAAGCTCCTGATCAAGCGTATCGAGGAGAAGCGAGGCGACCTGCGCCAGAAGCGCCGGGACCTCGAGGAGACGCTGGCAGAGCTGGACCAGGCCGAAGAGTCCTGCGTCGAGCGCCTTGCCGAGCTGGGCGTCAACACCTGAGACGACCGGGTCTATCGACTGGCGTCAGTTTCCGGTCTTCAGCAGCGCCGTCACCTTCGCCAGCATGGCTTCGTCCAGCGCCTTCCAGTCGGACAGCAGCTGGCGCGGGAAGCGATAGGTAAGGCTGAGGTCGTCGCCGACATGGATGTCGCGCTCGCAAGGAGCCAGCGAGCCTGCCGCGGACGCTTCGTCGAGGCAGCGCGCGACATAGGGCGGCTCGCCAGGGCGTTCGGCCAGGACGAGTACCTCGTTCAGGTAGCCCGATTTGACGCTGAAGTTCCGGACCCGGAGCCCGCCGGGGAGTGTCTTGTCCGTCGTCTCGGTCAACTGCGCATAGATCGGTTCGTAGCGGCCGCTCATATCGCGCGACATCATCCGCGGCGAGAGCGACGCAAAGAGGATGTTCGGCTCGCCGGCTGCATGATTGAAGTCGTCGCGCGCCGCGTCCGTATAGCCATCGAGCTGCGGCCAGCGCATGTAGAGATCGAGCCGGGAGGCGACCCCGTTCCGGCGCGCCGTCTCGAAACGGATCATGTTTCGCGGCGCGGCGATGACGTTGTTGCCGATCACGACCTCGGCGACCGATGTGTCGTCGGTATGGCCGGCCATGGATATGCTGCGCCCGGCAAAGCGTCCGGCCACGCTGATCGCCACCGACAGCAGCGCAAGCGCTGCAAAGACATAGAAGACCCGCCAGGCGAAGCGTGAATCGAGCAGGGGCCGCGATATCGGGTCTGCCGCCGTATCCGTCGCCACATCCTTCTCCTGCATCTCGATGTGCCTTGCCGGCACAGGCCGAGCGGCACGGCCATTGCGCCGCGCCTGACGGCCAAACTGGGCCAACATGGTAAACGGGAGGTGAACATGGACCAGATCTGGGCCTTCTCCTTTGCCTTCGCGGTGGGTTTGACCATCGCCGGCTTTGCCGGATCGGCAATGGAGATCGCAACCGGAGCGCCCCTGCGGCTGGCGCCGCCCTTTGTCGACCGCCGGCGTATCGCGCTGTCGCTAGCCGCGAGCCTCACTGCGGGCCCCTTCATGCTCGTCAACGACGCGTTGGAGGCACGCCGGCGCGGGCGAGTCGGACTTACCACCCTTTCGATCTGCCTTATCATCGGAGCAGGGTGGACGCTGGCGACCGGCATTTTGGCCACGGAGCTTGCGATCCTGCTTGCGGGCGGATAGGTCGCTCGGCGACAGCGAACGGAGGACTGCATGCCAATCTACGCGATCGACGGTAAGAGCCCGGAATTCGAGGAGCGCGAGAGCAATTTCATTGCCCCCGACGCCACCTTGATCGGCAACATCGCAGTCGGACGCGATGTCTCGATCTGGTTCGGCACGGCCATCCGCGGCGACAACGAGAAGATCAGGATCGGCGCGCGCACCAACGTGCAGGAACACACGATCATGCATTCCGATCCCGGCTATCCGCTGACGATCGGCGAAGGCTGCACGATCGGCCATCGCGCCATGCTGCACGGCTGTACCATCGGCGACAACTCGCTGGTCGGCATGGGCGCGATCATCCTCAACGGCGCGAAGATCGGCAGGAACTGCCTCGTCGGCGCCGGAGCGCTGGTGACCGAGGGTAAGGAGTTTCCCGACAATTCGCTGATCGTCGGCTCGCCCGCCAAGGCCGTGCGCACGCTCGACGATGCTGCGGCGGACCGGCTGAGGACATCGGCTCAGCACTATGTCGACAACGGCAAGCGCTTCATGAAGGGCCTGAAGAAGGTCGACTGACCCGACCGTCATGTGACGGCTGCCGGCCTAGGCAGGCTCCAGAAAAAGGCGGAGCCGGCCCGGGGACATGGGCCGGCTCCTGAACCCGGTCGTTGGGGACGGGGAGGGTGGGGACTCGACCGGGTTGTCGCTGCTCCCTACTTCACGCTGCCGACGGCGACTGGGCGGTCATCGTTGACGGCGATCCAGATACCCGAGTTCCGCTCGGACTGGCGCTTCAGGAACGTGTAGTCGGTGTCGGTCCAGGCCAGGATCCTCGGCTCGAGATTGTCGAGCACGAAGTCGCCCAGGCTGGTGCGCACCGTCAGGACAGCGTGGCCGTCACCGTTGGGCTGCCGCACCACGGTGATGAGCAGGTTGCCGGCGGGCACGCCGAGCGCCATCAGCTGGCGGCGCTTCTCCAGGACGTAATCCTCGCAGTCGCCCTCGCTGTCCGGGTAGGACCAGTATTCTTCCTGGCCCCACATCTCCATGTCGGTGCGCGGCGCGATCACCGTGTTGACGGTGCTATTGATGTCGACCATCTTGGCCCAGAGCTTGCGGCTCAGCTCGACCGGATTTGTCTTGGGTGTCTTCTGCGCGCATTCCTGCGGCACGCGCCGGCAGAATTCATAGTGTCCGATCGGCTGGGTGGTCCGTTCGCCGCCCGGCATGAAGTTCGGCGCAGCGCTTGCGGAACCCGCAAAGCCGAACGCAGCTGCGGTCGTCGCGGCAAGCAGCAGGAAAGTCTTGATTGTCCCCATGTCCCTGTCTCCCCGTTCGAGATGACAATGACAGGTTCGGATTTATTCGGCGCAAAAGTCCGAAGTACAGATTGAAGCGAACTAGAATAGAACAAATATAAAATAAGAATAGAATTTATGTAAAATTTGATGCTTCAAGGCAATGGCTTATCTTGGCGTGCAGGGGCGCCAGCGGAATGCTCCCGGACGGAGCGCCGCGAACGAAAAAGGCCGG
The DNA here is from genome assembly GCF_024699925.1 of Mesorhizobium sp. J428. Classification (NCBI taxonomy): domain Bacteria; kingdom Pseudomonadati; phylum Pseudomonadota; class Alphaproteobacteria; order Hyphomicrobiales; family Phyllobacteriaceae; genus Mesorhizobium; species Mesorhizobium sp. J428. The sequence continues at coordinate 5,263,963 of NZ_JAJOMX010000001.1, read as the reverse complement.
GACGAGCCCGGCCTGACTGGAAGGTGAATAGTACGGTGAGCTAGAGGTCGCGTCCGACGCTGAACTCGGCCTCGAGGGATTCCGGCCGCTGGATCACCGCGAACTCGACGGCGACGCCGTCCTCGAAGTGACGAACGACCTGCCCGCGCATTGTGCCGAGGATGACCTGCGTGCCGAGCGCCGGCTTGACGTCGATTTCGATCGCGGCGCCCGAGAGCGACAGGTCGATGATGCGGCATTGATATTGGCGGCCATCGGCGAGCTGTATGACGCTGATCGGGTTACGCGGCGCGATACGCTCATGGCGGCGGTCCTCCGGCAGGTCGAGCTCATGCTTGTTCGCGAGCCAGGTCAACTGGGCGGCAAGCTTGTCCTTCTTGCGATCGGAGGCGACAATGGTCATGGCGAAGCCATCGGCCTGGGTGCGCGTGACGACGCCTTCGATACGGCCGATATGGTCGATATAGGCGATGACCTTCTCGCCCGGCTGGCCGATGCGGTCGGCGCGCAGAAGCACATTGCCCGGCGACATGTCGAGAACCTGGCAGGGATGCTCGGAGCGGTCCTCCAGCATGAAACGGCCATAGATCTTGACGCGCACGCGCTGGAAATTCCGCCTTTCAGCCTTGGCTTGGGAAAAATCCATGGCGGCAGACGTCATTGCTGTCACTGGCCTCGACCACGTTGGGAGACGGTGCGCCCGCGCGCACGTTCTGCCAAGACTTTAGGTCGAAATAGGTTAATAGCGCGTAAGTCGGGAGCCCCGAATGCCCGGCAAATGAGGCGTATTCAGCGTCCTTCGCGCCCGCCGTCGAGCACCAGAAGATGGCGGATTCTGCGGCCTCGCGCACCGGGTCGGATCGCGGTGTCAGCCGCTTCGAGCGACGGAGACAGGGAGGGAACGGGAACCGCCGGCCGGTTGGCAAGGAAGAGCGGCTCGCGCTCCGGGTCGACGACGCGCAGCGAGGTGATCCGGCATTCGACGACGGGATCCGCGCCCAGCCAGTACGGCCTTTCGACGGGTGTGATCGCGCCGAGCGACCGTGGATGCTGCACACCGCCGTCGAGCGGCAGGAGCAGGAGTTCGAAGCTGTTGGACCGTCCGTTCCGGCTCACGCCGTCGAAGCTGATCACCACCACCGACTTTGCGAGGAACGCGCCATGCGCGAGGCGGGCGACCACGCGCTCGTCCTTCTGCAGCCAGAGCGAGGAGAAGGTGAACCCTTTCAGCTCACGCCCGAAGGTGGCGCACAGCCGGGTGCCGGCAAGACGGAATACAGCCTCACCGCGCGCGTCCTTCTCCAGGATGAACGTGTCGGCGAGCAGCGACTTGATGTCGGCCGGCTCGATCTCTGTGCGCGTCGGGGCAGGGCGCCCGCTGCGGAGTCTGTCCCAATACTGGAACAGCTCGATCGATCCCTTGAGTCTCATGCACCTGCTCCGCTCGGACAGTTCCCGAATGTGCCAACGGGGAACAGCGTCGCGCCCACCGGTGACCTTCATGCCGGACGTTGCAGGTTCCGTGCCAGCACAGGGGCAAGATTGTTAACAGCGCCGGACCGTTAAGGTTAATTTTGGGTTACCGTTGCCAGCGGCCGGAAAAACTGCGAAACAATGACCACATCACGAAGCCATTGGCTTTGCAGCACTTTTCGCGGCGAGAGCCGCAATCGTTTGGGTGGGCTGGGGGCTCGACCAAGCCGTTCGAGGGCAACCTCGGACGGCTTTTTCTTTAACCATCCGGGGCAATCGACAGGCACCATTGCTATATGAGTCGCTGCAACGAGGCGACTCACATCCGATGACCGATTCCGACCGCACCGAACAGTCTGCCGAGGCGCCCGACGCGATGCCATCCGGTCGTGGGGGACGCGAGCCGCTGTTCAACCTGCCCGGGGTCGTAATCGTCTTCATCATTCTCTGCGTCGGCATTCATCTGGCGCGCGTCTACGTGCTGACGCCGCAGCAGAATTACGAGCTGATCCTGAACGGTGCCTTCTTTCCCGTCCGCTACACCGGCGGCTACGACCTCGACGTCTACGCCTTTACCAGCCCGTTCACCTCTTCGCTGCTCCATGCCGGGTGGATGCACCTCATCCTGAATATGGTCTGGATGGCGGCGTTCGCCTCGCCGCTGGCGACCCGCATCGGTGTCGTGCGGTTCGTGTTGTTCTGGTGCTTCGCGACCGTCGGTTCACTGCTTCTCCATTTCGCCGCGCGGCCGGACGACATGGTTCCGGTCATCGGCGCGTCTGGCGCGATCTCCGGCATGATGGGAGCAGCGGCGCGGTTCGGATTCCGCGTCGACCGCTCCCACCGCCTTCCCATCTTCGCGGGGCCGCGGCTCAGCCTCGGCGAAACGCTCCGCTCGCGGGCGGTTCTCATCTTCCTCGGCGTCTGGCTCGCCATCAACTTCGCGGCAGGTGCGGGCCTCGATCTATCCGGCAGTGAAGGATCGATCGCCTGGGAGGCGCATATCGGCGGCATGCTGGCCGGACTGTTCGGCATCGGCCTGTTCGACAGGTTGCCGTCGCGCGCCTCGGGCTCAACGGCCTTGCAATGACCCGAATCCGGGCGCACCATCCGTTCTCCGGCCAGCGCCTATCAAGTTGGGGGAGTGGCGTCGGCCGTCATTGAAAGGAGGAAGACGATGACGGTGAAGGCTATTCTCGAGGAAAAGGGCCGCAACGTGGTGACACTCACCTCGGCCGAGACGCTCGAAAGCGCCGTGAAGACGCTTGCGCAGTACAAGATCGGTGCGCTCGTCGTCACATCCGGCAACGGCCGGATCGAAGGCATCCTGTCCGAGCGCGACATCGTCCGCGTCATCGCCGAGCACGGTGCCGCAGCGCTGAAGAAACCTCTGTCGACCGCCATGACCGCCAAGGTGAAGACCTGCAGCGAATCCGCGACTGTCAACGAGGTCATGGAGATCATGACGCGCAGCCGGTTCCGCCACCTGCCGGTGGAGAAGAACGGCGTGCTGGCGGGCATCATCTCTATCGGCGACGTGGTCAAGCGGCGCATCCAAGACATCGAGAAGGAAGCCGAGGAGATCAAGCAGTATATCGCGACGGTCTGATCTCCCGACCGGTCGCGCCTGCGGGTTCCGCGGAAAAGTCGCCTCGAAAGTGAAATCTCCGACAGACTGCGCCCCGCTGGCGAGGTGTAGTTCTCCTGTCATGATCCAGGACCAGCCTGCGCCGGCTGGCGTGATGATGCGCGGACGGGAGAGGCTCGATGCCGAGCAAGGTGATCAAGGGGACGTACCACGTCAAGAATCGCTCGCCTGACGGTGATTCGATCGCCTTCCAGGCGAACAATACGGCGAACTGGGATTTCTTCGATTGGGGCCGCGACTTCCGCAAGCCGACGCCGGAGAAGAACCGCCCGATACAGCTGCGCATCGAGGGGATCGATTCGCTCGAGACGCATTACGAGGGTTTCGCCCAGCCGCTTGCCATCGCGAAATCCGCCACGGACGCATTGCTGCGGGCCTTCGGCATACCGGTGCTGACCTACAACCTCAACTTCACCAAGATCGTCACGGCCGGGGATTCGGTCGAGGGCGCGATCGTCGCGGCGGATGTCGACGGCTACGACCGCCCGATCGCCTATGCGCTGCTCGGCGATCACGGGCTGGCGGACGGCGCCGAACTGCCGGCGCTGACCGATGCGATCGTCGAGATGACGATCAACTACAAGCTCGCCGCGGAAGGGCTCGTCTATCCGACCTTTTATACGACCACAAACGAGACCGGTCTCGCCGCGATCTCGCGGGCCGCGGCGGCCGCGATCGAGGACAAGCGTGGCATCTGGGCCTTCGACCGCAGTCCCGGCTTCCAGTTCTGGGGCCCGCGCACGATCCTGGAGGAGGCGGTGATCCTGCCGAAGCTCTTCCGGCGGCTCGTGAATTTCTGCGAGGAGAGCGACGACATTGCCAATCTCGGGCAATGGCTGACCGGCAAGCGCGACCCGTTCACGGTGATCTCGAGCGGGCAGCACTTCCAGAAGCTGTCCGACCTCGTCTTCGTCAACGGCCGCGAGGTCGGACTGAAATTCGATCCGCTGGACGTGATGTTCCGCCCGACGTCGTAGAGGCTTCCATCCGCGGCTTTCCCGGTCTAGGAAGCGGTCTCCCGCCATCCGGATCGCAAGACGCAAATGTCCATCATCGATACTCGCACCCCCGACGCCAAGCGGCTGATCCCCGGCGCCACCGGCGACTGGGAAGTCATCATCGGCCTCGAGGTGCACGCCCAGGTCCTGTCGAACTCGAAGCTCTTTTCCGGCGCTTCGACCGCGTTCGGCGCGGCACCAAATGCCAATGTCAGCCTGGTTGATGCAGCCATGCCCGGCATGCTGCCGGTGATCAACGAGGAGTGCGTCAAGCAGGCGATCCGCTCCGGCCTCGGCCTAAAGGCGCAGATCAACCTGAAATCGGTTTTCGACCGGAAGAATTACTTCTATCCCGATCTGCCGCAGGGCTACCAGATCTCGCAGTACAAGCAACCGATCGTCGGAGAGGGCAAGATCATGATCTCGGTCGGCCCGGATCGCGAGGGCAAGTTCGAGGACATCGAGGTCGGCATCGAGCGGCTGCATCTGGAGCAGGATGCCGGCAAGTCGATGCACGACCAGCATCCGACCATGTCCTATGTCGACCTCAACCGCTCGGGCGTGGCGCTGATGGAGATCGTGTCGAAGCCCGACATGCGCTCGGCCGACGAGGCGAAGGCCTATGTGACCAAGCTGCGCACGATCCTGCGCTACCTCGGCACCTGCGACGGCAACATGGACGAGGGCTCGCTTCGTGCCGACGTCAACGTCTCTGTGCGCAAGCCCGGCGGGGAATTCGGCACGCGCTGCGAGATCAAGAACGTCAACTCGATCCGCTTCATCGGGCAGGCCATCGACTCCGAGGCGCGGCGCCAGATCGCGATCCTGGAGGATGGCGGCTCGATCGACCAGGAGACCCGGCTGTTCGATCCCGGCAAGGGCGAGACGCGCTCGATGCGCTCCAAGGAAGAGGCGCACGACTACCGCTATTTCCCCGACCCGGATCTGCTGCCGCTCGAATTCGACCAGGCCTATGTCGATGCGCTTGCGGTTGACCTGCCCGAACTGCCAGACGCCAAGCGCGACCGGCTGGTGAACAAGCTCGGCCTGTCGGTCTACGACGCCTCGATCCTCGTGTCCGAAAAGGCGATTGCCGACTATTTTGAGGAGATGGTCGCGAATGGAGCCGATCCGAAACAGGCGGCAAATCGACTTATCAACGAGTATTTCGGCCTCCTGAACGCCGCCGGGCTGTCAATAGAAGAAGGGCCAATCTCTGCGAAGGCAAACTCTACAATCGTCATGATGGTGAGCGATCGCACCATTTCGGGCAAGATGGCTAAGGATCTCACCAATGACTACTGGTCCTACCGTGTAGAGGGTGGGGTCGAAGTCGATGTCAGACTTTTTGCAAAGGAACGCGGATACGATCAGGTCACCGACACCGGTGCGATCGAGAAGGCGGTGGACGAGATCATCGCGGCCAACCCCGACAAGGTCGAGCAGGCGAAGGCGAAGCCGACGCTGGCCGGCTGGTTCGTCGGCCAGGTGATGAGGTCGACCGGCGGCAAGGCAAACCCGCAAGCGGTCAACGACCTCGTCAAGGCGAAGCTCGGGATCGAGTAGGCCTTGTTCGTCCGCACCGCCAGCGAGCGCGACCTGCCGGAGGCCAGCCGGCTGATCGGCGAGAGCCTGCATGCGGCCTACGATGCGTTCTACGGCGTGGACATGGTCGACACCATAGCCAGGGCGCTCTATTCCCGCGAGGCGCTAAAGGCCGCGATGAGCCGGCCGCTGTCCGAGTTTCTCGTTGCGGACGACGGCGAGGCGATTGCCGGCGTGGCCTTCGCGGCCTCCCCGGACGACAACGACCGGGTGGTCGATGTGCTCGGCCTCTATGTCCGGCCGGCGCTTCAGGGACACGGGATTGGCGGAATGCTGTTGCAGGAGCTGGAGGAGTCTTTCTTCGAGACCGAGCGCATCCGGCTGGAGGTTGGCGCGCGCAATCTGCGGGCGTTGGGCTTCCTCGAAAGCGAGGGATACGAACGGAGAGGCCAGCGGCGCGAGGAAAGGCTGCATGCCACGCTCGTCACGCTCGACAAATCGCTGGTGTGATTCCGCTCCCGCCGCCTAGAGTGGCCGTGGGAGGACATAAGACATGCCTGACACCGCAGCCCGCATCCACCATATGACCGAGGCCGACACGGATCAGGTTTCGGCGCTGATCCACGCGTCCTGGGTGCGCACCTATGGGCCGCTGATGGGGGAGGAGCGGGCGGAGCTCGAATCGGCGAAGAAGCACCGGCCGGAGATGATCGCTGCCGATCTGAAGCGAATGCATTCCGAGAGTTTCGTCGGCGAGGCGCCGGACGGGCGGATCGTCGGCTATGCCTATGCCAAAGTCGAGAAGGGGTACTGTGGCTCGACCGGCTGCATGTCGCGCCGGCCGAGCAGGGCAGCGGGCTCGCCGCCGGCCTGCTGCATGCCGTGATCGTCAACTATGTCGGCGAGCCCTCGATCTCGCTCGAAGTCATCAAGGGCAACGACCGCGCGATCCGCTTCTACGAGCGCGAGGGGTTCGTGACCACCGAGGAGCGCGACGCCTGCGGCGGCATCGGCGGAGTGCCGACGCTGGTCATGCGCAAGGCACTATCGCGCGCCTGATCAGTTCACCGGGTTCAGCGTCATCGAGGTGCCGGCGGCCGCGACGTTGAGGCCGATCTGGCCGGTCACACTGAGGAGCTGCAGGCTGATCGAGCCGGAGGTGCCGCCGACGAGCACGTTGGCGCCGATGCCTGCACCCACGGTCGCCTCGACCGAGGCGCCCTCGTAGACGCCGCCGAGCGAGCCGCGATGATAGCCGGCGGTGGGGGCGAACACCGCCCAGACGAGCTTGCCGCGCGTGGTGAAGCCGACGTCGACGCCGAGCTTTCGGATCGCGCCGGAATAGTCCTCGCCGCGCCGGCCGCCGGTCGGGCGGAAGGTGCAGTCGAGCGTCTTGGCCGAGCCCAGCACGTAGCCGATGCCGCCGCCGACATCGCAGGAGAGCGTGCCGATCTTGACGCCCCCGTAGCGGTCGTCCTCCTGGTAGCTCTGCCGGTCGGCTGCGACGGCGAGCGTGGCAGCGGCCGCCAGCGGGGCCGCGAGCGCGAAGGCGAGGATCTTGTTCATGCGAGGTCTCCGTTCGATAGTGCAGCTCCGTCCCGCGATGCTGATGAACCGGCATCAAGGCGCAAGCGTGGCGGGACGGTGGCGGCACGCAGGGAGCATGGACATGATGGAAACCGCCTTGTGGAAACGGCTCGACGTGACGGGCCACGACGCGGCGCGGATCGAAACCGTGCCCGGCGGCCATCTTCTCCAGGGCACGGCGGTCTTCCGCCACGAAGACGGGCCGGCCTGCGTGTCCTACAGCCTCGACATCGCGCCGGACTGGTCGACCCGGCGCGGGCTGGTGCAGGGCTTCGCTGGCGAAAGGGCCTTCGCCCTTGAGATCGTTCGCGACGCCGATGGCTGGACGCTGGATGGGGTGGCGCAGCCGGGGCTGGCGCATCTGATGGACCTCGACCTCGGCTTCACGCCGGCGACCAATCTGCAGCAGCTGCGCCGCATGCCGCTTGCGATCGGCGAGGCGGCGGACATCAAGGTCGCGTGGTTCGATGTCGGGGCGGAACGGCTGGTGGAGCTGCCGCAATACTATCGCCGGCTGGACGAGAGCCGCTACGCCTATCGGGGGTTCTCCTACGCGGCGACGCTGGAGATGGCGCCGTCCGGCTTCGTGAAGCTCTATCCGGAGCTGTGGGAGATGGAATGAGCTGGACCAATCGCCCCGCTCTGGCGCGCTGCGTCGGCGGGGCCTATCTTTCAACAATGCGGACGTCCGTCCGTTCTCATCCCTCATATGCCGGAGACGCAGATGTCCGATACGCCCTACACGCCGCCGAAAGTCTGGACCTGGGAGAAGGGGAATGGCGGGGCCTTCGCCTCGATCAACCGTCCGATCGCCGGGCCGACGCACGACAAGGAACTGCCGATCGGAAAGCACCCGCTGCAGCTCTATTCGCTCGCCACGCCCAACGGCGTGAAGGTGACGATCATGCTGGAGGAACTGCTGGCGCTCGGACACAGGGGTGCCGAATATGACGCCTGGCTGATCAAGATCAACGAGGGCGACCAGTTCGGCTCGGGCTTCGTCGCCGTCAATCCGAACTCGAAGATCCCGGCGCTGATGGACCAGTCGGGCCCGACGCCGATCCGGGTGTTCGAGTCGGGCGCGATCCTCGTCTATCTCGCCGAGAAGTTCGGCTCCTTCCTGCCGACGGAGACGGCGGCCCGCGCGGAAACGCTGTCCTGGCTGTTCTGGCAGATGGGCTCGGCGCCCTTCCTCGGCGGCGGCTTCGGTCATTTCTATTCCTACGCGCCGGAGAAGATCAAATACGCCATCGACCGCTATGCGATGGAGACCAAGCGCCAGCTCGACGTGCTCGACCGGCGGCTGGCCGAGGTCGAATATGTTGCCGGCAGCGAATACACGATCGCCGACATGGCGATCTGGCCCTGGTATGGCGGCATGGCGAAGGGCTGGAACTACGGCGCCGGCGAGTTCCTGTCGGTGCACGAATACAAGAACGTGATCCGCTGGGCCGACCAGATCCTGGCGCGGCCGGCGGTGGTGCGCGGCCGGATGGTCAACCGCGTCTCGGGAGACCTCTCCGGCCAGCTGCACGAGCGTCACGACGCGTCCGATTTCGAGACGAAGACGCAGGACAAGCTGGCGAAGTAGGGTGTTTCTCCTTCTCCCCGTTCACGGGGAGAAGGTGGCCGCGCGGGATTGTCGACCGCAGCGCAATTTTTCGCGGACGCAAACAGGATCGGTCTTGGGGCATTCACCTGTCCTGCACAGGGGCAGGACAGGTGCTGCTCAGGACGTGTCGCGCAGTTCGACCGGCGAGATGGTCGCGTCGGCGAGGCGCTGAAGGTCGGCGCGATGCACCCCGCCCTCATTCCCGGCCTCGTCGGAGGCCTGCCCCTGATGCAGGAACGACAGGCGGCACAGCTGTGCCGCGATGGCCTGCATGTAGTGGCCAAATGCCCTGAGTGAATCGGCGATGTCTTCAGCATCGAAGGGATTGCTGCCGAAACCGGCCGGCATCAGGACCGGCCTCCAGGGTCTGCGTGCGGAACTGCGGAGCGTGCCTTCGACGTAGGCCCGGAGCAGCGCATTGGCCTGCCAGGCGGCCCACAGCACGCACCAGCGGACCCAGAACGACCGGCCGGCGGCCTGCTCGGCCATGTCGGCGATCGAGAACAGGCGCATGACGATCCTCGCCTTTAACGCCTGTTCCCTCCCCGCCTTCGCCCTCCAGCCCATCGCCGGCTCCCGTTTCACCGAGCACAGTGTCATGCATGTCTGAAAGGGGTGGATGAAAAGATTCGGCGGGCCAATGGGATCAAGGGGTTAGCGGAAAGTGAGCGGAAATCGATCCATCGGATGATGTGCCAGAACTGACCTCTCCGGCTCCTCTCAAGACAGCGCAAACTGTCCGCGATCGTCATCCCGGCGACCGGAGGTCAGCCGGGACCGATTGACCATGGCGGGTTGGCGCTGACCCTTGCCGCGACCGTGGGCGTTTTCAGCGTGTAACCGGAGAGAGGAATGGGTCCCGGGTCGCCTCCGGCGCCCGGGAAGACGGGCGCGCGGGGTGGCATGAAGCGGTCAGGGGCGAGGCGGGGCAGGCAGGGAGCGGTTCGGGTGCTTGCCGTTGTGCGCGGGGCGGGGCAATGGTCTGTGCATCATGGAGGTGACGAGATGAGCGACTGGATAGTGCCGCGCGAGGGCGGGTGCCGCTGCGGGCGGGTGCGGCTGAAGGTGACGAAGGCGCCGCTGGTGACGATGGCCTGCCATTGCACCGGCTGCCAGAGGATGAGCTCGTCGGCCTTTTCGCTGTCCGCCGCGATCCCGGCCGACGGTTTCGAGGTGACCGAGGGCGAGACGGTGATCGGCGGCCTGCACGGCGAGGACAGTGCGCATCATTTCTGCGGCTGGTGCATGAGCTGGATGTTCACCCGGCCGCAAGGCATGGACTGGTTCGTCAATCTGCGCCCGACCATGCTGGACGACACGAGCGGCATCGCGCCCTTCATCGAGACCTACACGTCGGAAAAACTGCCCTTCGCCGAGACTGGGGCGGCTCATTCCTTCGAGCGCTTTCCGCCCATGGAGGCGATGGAAGGCCTGCTCAGGGAATTCGCCGCCTGGCAGCGCTAGACATCAGCCGCACCAGGTCTGTCGCGACCCGCCCGGCCGGCGGGCGAGGCCTTCGGCGATCATCGCATCGCCGATCGAGCGGCCGTCGCGCATGACGGTGCGCAGCTTGCGGCCGTAGATGTCCTTGTCGTCCGAGGCGGCGACCAGCTCCAGCGGGCCGGCGCTCAAAAGCTCGCGCAGGCGATCCTTCGCCTTGGCCGCCAGCATCGCCTCGCGCCGGCATTTCGGGTCGCCGGCGGCCGGCACCTCGATATCGGCGACGCCGATCGCCTTGCCGTCGAGGACGAAGGTGTCGCCGTCGACGACGCAGCCGCGCGCGGCGCGCTCGCCGCAGATCGGGAAGGCGAGGCCGGCAAGCCGCGTGGCGTTCTTCGGCGCCGTGGGCAGGGCGGTTTTTACCGGCGCGTTGGGAACCTCCGCCTTCGGCGTCGGCGCGACCTCGGCCGGCGGACGGGCGACCGCGGGCAGGGGCTTGTCCTCGCGCGTCTTCTGCGGCACCGGCTTCGACGGGCGCGGCACCGGCAGGGCGGCGGTTTCGATCGAACGATCCGGCTTTGCGGCGGGCAGGCGCGAGCGCTCGGGCCTGGCCGTGCGCTCCACCTTTGCGGGAGGAGCGGCGCCGGCGATGCTGCGCTTCAGCCGGTCGAGATCGGGCATGCCGAACCAGGCCGTGGCGGCAAAGGCCAGCACGGCCCCCAGCGTCACGAGGCCGAGGGAGGCCGCGACGCGGCCGCCGCTGCGCCCCGAATTCTTCCGTCGTGCCGGTTTCGCGCCCGAGCGCTTGCGATTCGCCGCCATCCGCGCCTCCATCGTGGCCCGCAGGATGAGGCATCAACGGTTAAGGGACGGTGCGTGGGGAGTAGGGGAGTAGGGAGTAGGCAGTAGGCAGTAGGCATGTCTCAGGCTCGTTGGCCTCGCAGCCCCCTCCACCACGCTTCGCGTGGTCCCTTGCCGGGGCGAGCCACTTATCTCGCCCGTCCTTCGGACCCCTCGCTTCGCAGGGGAGGATAGGGGCCGCGTGACCGGACGACTTAGAAGACGTGATTGCCGCTGGAATAATCGCAGCCATAGATCGCGGTCGAGAAGGTTGCAGACACGATGTTGCCGATGCACGCGTCGCTCGTGCCGTCAGCATGGATTCCATGCAAAGCCCCGGCCGTGGTGTTGACGACATAGTTGTCCTTGATCACCATCCGGTTGGTGCCGGATACCCAGATGCCCCTGGACGTCGAACTCGTCGTCGAACCTATGTCGCGCACTTCGTTCGCGGCAATAATTCCTCTTGCACTGCCGCTTATGCTCATGATGCCTACGGCCTGGTAGGTCTCATGGATACCGTCGACGACATTGTCCGTCACCGAAACGCCGTTGGCGGCGATGTAAATGCCGTAGGCGGAGTAGTCTGAACCTCCGCCGATGGACGAAATGACATTTCGGCGAATGATCGCGCCGTCGGCGGCGATGAGAATTCCGGTCTGGAGGGAGCCTTCGACCCTCATGTCTTCGATCAGATGGCCGGAGCCGCCCCCGGACAGGTCGATGCCGGCATAGAAGCCCCTCACGGAGCCATTGCGCAATGTGATGTTCGTTCGACCGGTCGCGGCGATTCCCTTGGCCTGGGAACCGGCACCGCCGCCCAGGCCGCCCAGCTTGAAGCCGTTCAGATCGATCGTCACATTGTTGGTGTTGATCGTGATGGCCGCGCCTGTCGTTATCGAGGTGGCGAGATCCTTCTTGAGGCAATAGATGCCCTGCGTGCTGATCACTGCCGGCAGCGCGTTGATCGCGGTGCAGTAGATCGTCTCCGCGCGGGCCGCGGACGAAAGCGCCAGCGCGGCAACCGCGACAGCCCAAGCCAATGATGAATGCATGACGTCACTCCCGATGCACTTTCCCCAAGGGAATAGAGCCTGCGGTCGGGCGCTTGTCCATAGGAGAGGGTCGGAGTGAGATGGTGGGAATTCGGGCGGTCGTCGACGAAGCCAAACATGCAGAGGGCGAGGGGGCCGGTTACATGAGCCTGTTTCCCGGCCCTCCGCCAGGGCTCCGGGCGTTCACATCCTTTGGAAGGTCCACTGGACCTTCCAATTCGCCCGCGGCGAAACGGATGCTCACCCTACTGCTTCAGCACCGTGTGCGGGGCGTCGCCTTCGACCTGGTCGATGACGAGGAGGCGGACGGTGTCCGAGCCGGTGTTGGCGCCCTGGTGCCAGGTGTCGATCATCTCGACGATGAAGTCGCCGGTCTTGTAGTCCGTGGTCTTGCCGGTGTCGGCATTGGTGACGCGCAGGTTTCCGGCGAGCACGTAGGCGTAGCGGGCGGAGGGGTGCTTGTGCACCGGCAGCGTGGCGCCGGGCGGGATTTCGAAGATCGAGGCGATGACGCGCGGCTTGTCGCGCGGCAGGACGAGCGGCTGGCCGGCATCGGTCTTGTCTGTCGAGGCGAGCGGCGTGACGACCGCCGCCTGCGGCGTGGGGTCGAGGGCGGCGGCGTGGGCGGTTGCGGCCAGAAGGATGAGGAAGGCGCGGCATGCGGCGCGCGGCGTGCGATGTGTCATGATTTCCCCCGGTGACGATGCGGAACCTGCATGCCCGCGCGGCGGCGGCGTGGCAAGCGGCGGCGCGGGACGTGGTTGGGGATTGGTTTAGGGGAGGAGCGCGTGTCCTTCTCCCCTTGTGGGAGAAGGTGGATCGGCCGAAGGCCGAGACGGATGAGGGGTGTTGGACGGAACTCGGGTGTGCAGGGGGCGCTCGCCGCGCATGTTCTGGACCGTCTTACTCCGTCCAGCACCCCTCATCCGCCGCCTGATCTCACCGCTCGCCTGCGCGAGCAGCGAGGGCGGCACCTTCCCCCACAAGGGGGAAGGACAGGTGGACGTGTCGCCTATATGATTGGGGTGGGATGGCTCGGCGGTGACGGTCTATCGCGGCCAGAGTCTCGGATTTCCTCTTCAACGCTTAGGATGACGTTCTCCAACCTTGTCATAAGCCGACGCCCAAGATCTGCGTAGGCGGTCTCATCCGAGGACCAGATGAGGCTGGAGTCAATTAGAGAAAGGACCGCTAGCCCATCTAATTCTGGATAGAACTCTCTAATAATCGAAAGAGTTGCTGTTGAAAAACGCGCATCGATAACAGGTTTCTTTGTGTTCCAAAGATGAACACCGCACCGCTTTCCATCTATGATTGTACCAAAATCGGCTGTAAATTTTACTCTGAAAATTTCTTGTGGGCTCGTATGAGTGTGAGGTTTGACTTCGAACAGATCAGCAGTATGCACGTCGCGCCATAGCAAGAGCGTTCGTAATCCTGCCTGCACGGAATTTCGTTCCGGAGTTGCAGAAATTCGACTTGCAGATTCGAACACGCTTTCAACGTCCTCACCCTTTGCGAGCATCCTATTGGCGAGAGGCCTAAGCGACCGATGGAAGTCATAGGGGTCATCACTGGGAATGAGCCGCTTACGCACTTCCGTGCGTTGAGGTTTCGCATTGAGCGATATCATTTTCAGGTATGCAGAAGTTCCGAAGGTGAACATGTTTAGGTTCCTGTTTTGCCTTCGCTACCTCGACTCTGAAACCCGACTCCCCATATGGTGCTCCTGCTAAGGGAGAGGTCGTCAGATTTCTTCGCCCCGCGTGGCTTCGGCTTTATTCGCGGTATCCAAGGCCGACCCTGGCAGGGGTCGGCCTTGGTGTTTCTGGATGCCATATAAGGGCATCGTTATGCGTGTATCCCTTTTGTTCCTTCTTGTAGTTCGGCCCGATCTTGCGACCGGGCCGGCATGTTTAGCGCTTCAACGGTTGCGGATTCTCACGAACACCCTGACGTCGCGCCACACGTATCGCACTTCTCGCAGGTTCCGTTCCGGACCATGGTGAAGTTCTGGCATTCGGAGCAGGAGTTGCCGGTGTAGCCCTGCATCATCGACTTGACGCGGCGGTCGTTGGCGAGCGCCTTGGCGCTGGCGGCGTCGGCCTGGGCCTTGTCGGAGAAGAGGGCCGTGGTCGCGGCCGGGGCGTCGTCCTCGAACAGGTCGGGATGGTTTTCCTCCGCGATCTCCTCGGCGAGTTCCTTCGCGCGCTCCTCGTAGTCGCGCTTGAAGGCCACGGTCTCCTCGACGCGCTCCGACGAGACGGTCTTGAGCGCCGTCACCGTGGTGGCGGAGAAGGCGCGGACGTTGGAGCCGCCGACCGCGGTCGTCGCGGCGCGGGCCGGAGACGAGGGGGTGGGCGAGGATGAGGCAGCGCCGTCGGCGAAGCCCTTCGGTTCGGCCGACTTCGACACCAGCGTCGGCTTGTAGCCGCGCGTCCAGCCGGTGGAGACGAGGTTGGTCTTGCCCTCCTGGATGCCGCGGCCGAGCGACGTGTTGCCGAAGTCGGACTGGTCGACATGGGCAAGGTCATGGCGGCCGAGATAGGAGACGGCGAGCTCGCGGAAGACGTAGTCGAGGATCGAGGTGGCGTTCTTGATCGCGTCGTTGCCGACGACCATGCCGGCCGGCTCGAACTTCGTGAAGGTGAAGGCCTCGACATATTCCTCGAGCGGCACGCCGTATTGCAGGCCGAGCGAGATGGCGATGGCGAAATTGTTCATCATCGCGCGGAAGGCGGCACCTTCCTTGTGCATGTCGATGAAGATCTCGCCCAGCCGTCCGTCGCCGAACTCGCCGGTGCGCAGGTAGACCTTGTGGCCGCCGACGACGGCCTTCTGGGTGTAGCCCTGGCGGCGGTTCGGCAGCTTCTCGCGGTCGCGGTAGAGCCGCTCGACCACGCGCTCGACGATGCGCTCGGTGATCTGGGTCGCACGCGCGGCCGCCGGGGCGGCGACGAGGGTCTCGACCGCGTCGTCCTCGTCGTCGTCATTGTCGGCGATGAGCGAGGCGTTGAGCGGCTGGGAGAGCTTCGAGCCGTCGCGGTAAAGCGCGTTGGCCTTCAGCGCCAGCTTCCAGGACAGCATGTAGGCGTTCTTGCAGTCCTCGACGCTCGCCTCGTTGGGCATGTTGATCGTCTTGGAGATGGCGCCCGAGATGAAGGGCTGCGCGGCCGCCATCATGCGGATGTGGCTCTCGACGGAGAGATAGCGCTTGCCGATCTTGCCGCACGGATTGGCGCAGTCGAACACCGGCAGGTGCTCGTTCTTCAGGAAGGGGGCCCCTTCGAGGGTCATCGCGCCGCAGACGTGGATGTTGGCGGCCTCGATCTCCTTCTTCGTGAAGCCCAGCGCCGGCAGCATCTCGAAGGAGAAGTCGTCGAGCTGCTCGTCGGTAAGCTTGAGCACGGACTTGCAGAAGTCCTCGCCGAGCGTCCACTTGTTGAAGACGAACTTGATGTCGAAGGCGGAGCCGAGCGCGGCGTTGACGGCGGCGATCTTCTCCTCGGTGAAGCCCTTGGCGCGCAGCGAGGACGGGTTGACGCCGGGCGCCTGGTTCAGGTTGCCGTGGCCGACGGCATAGGCCTCGATCTCGGCGATCTGGGCCTCGGAATAGCCGAGCGTGCGCAGCGCTTCCGGCACGGCGCGGTTGATGATCTTGAAGTAGCCGCCGCCGGCGAGCTTCTTGAACTTCACCAGCGCGAAGTCGGGCTCGATGCCGGTGGTGTCGCAGTCCATGACGAGGCCGATCGTGCCGGTGGGCGCGATGACGGTGGCCTGGGCGTTGCGGTAGCCGTTCTTTTCGCCGAGCGCGATGGCGCGGTCCCAGGCGGTCCTGGCATGCTCGCCGAGTGCGGCCTGCTTCAGGTCCGCATGGACCAGCGGCACCGGATTGACCGAGAGCGCCTCGTAGCCGGCGGCCTCGCCATAGGCGGCGCGGCGATGGTTGCGCATGACACGCAGCATGTTGGCGGCGTTGCGCTCATAGTCCGGGAAGGCGCCGAGCTCGCCGGCCATCTCGGCCGAGGTGGCGTAGGCGACGCCGGTCATGATCGAGGTGAGGCCGGCGCAGATGGCGCGGCCCTCGGCGGAGTCGTAGGGGATTCCGCTGGTCATCAGCAGGCCGCCGATATTGGCATAGCCGAGGCCGAGCGTGCGGTATTCGTAGGAGAGCTTGGCGATCTCCTTCGAGGGGAACTGCGCCATCATGACCGAGATCTCGAGCACGATGGTCCACAGGCGAACGGTGTGCTCGTAGGCCGCGATGTCGATGTCGCCGCCATGCAGGCGGTAGGGCAAAAGGTTGATCGAGGCGAGGTTGCAGGCCGTGTCGTCGAGGAACATGTATTCCGAGCACGGGTTGGACGCCCGGATCGCACCGGCCGACGCACAGGTGTGCCAGTCGTTCATCGTCGTGTTGAAGTGGAGGCCCGGATCGGCCGACGCCCAGGCGGCGTAGCCGATCTTTTCCCACAGCTCGCGGGCCTTCAGCGTCTTGACCACCTTGCCGTCCTTGCGGGCGGTGAGGTTCCACGACCCGTCGGTCTCGACGGCGCGCAGGAAATCGTCCTTCAGCGAGACGGAGTTGTTGGAGTTCTGGCCTGAGACGGTGAGGTAGGCCTCCGAATCCCAGTCGGTGTCGTAGGTCTTGAACTCGATCGAGGTGTAACCCTGCTTCGCGAACTGGATGACGCGCTGAACGTAGTTCTCCGGCACACCGTCCTTCTTGGCGTCCTTGATGGCGCGCTTGAGGGCGGGGTTGCGGTTGGGGTCGTAGCAGTCGCCGTCCGGGCCGTCGCAGTTGACGCAGGCCTTCATGACGGCGGTCATGTGCTTCTTGACGATCTTGGAGCCGGTGACGAGGGAAGCGACCTTCTGCTCCTCCTTCACCTTCCAGTCGATGTAGTCCTCGATGTCGGGATGGTCGATGTCGACGACGACCATCTTGGCCGCGCGGCGGGTGGTGCCGCCCGACTTGATGGCGCCCGCGGCGCGGTCGCCGATCTTGAGGAAGGACATCAGGCCCGACGAGCGGCCGCCGCCGGAGAGCTTTTCGCCCTCGCCGCGCAGATGCGAGAAGTTGGAGCCGGTGCCGGAGCCGTATTTGAACAGGCGCGCCTCGCGCACCCACAGGTCCATGATGCCGCCCTCGTTGACGAGGTCGTCGGCGACGGACTGGATGAAGCAGGCATGCGGCTGCGGATGCTCATAGGCCGACTTCGACTTGGTGAGCTTGCCGGTGAAGGGGTCGACGTAGAAATGGCCCTGGCCGGGGCCGTCGATGCCGTAGGCCCAGTGCAGGCCGGTGTTGAACCACTGCGGCGAGTTGGGGGCGACGCGCTGGGTGGCGAGCATGTAGGCGAGCTCGTCGCGGAAGGCGCTGGCGTCAGCCTCGGAGGCGAAATAGCCGCCCTTCCAGCCCCAGTAGGTCCAGGTGCCGGCGAGACGGTCGAAGACCTGGCGGGCGTCGGTCTCGGAGCCGTAGCGCTCGTTCTCGGGCAGCTTGGCGAGCTCGGCCTCGTCGGGCACGGAGCGCCACAGGAAGGAGGGGACGTCGTTCTCCTCGACCTTCTTCAGGCGCGCGGGCACGCCGGCCTTGCGGAAATACTTCTGCGCCAGCACGTCCGTCGCCACCTGGCTGAACTGAGCCGGCACGTCGATGTCGGCCAGGCGGAAGACCACCGAGCCGTCGGGGTTCTTGATCTCGGATAGGGCCTTACGGAATTCGATCTCCGTATAGGCAGACTGTCCGTCCTTGGTGAAGCGCCGTTCGATCCGCATCGTCTTCGTCCTTCAGTCCCCAAATATAGCGTCATCCACAGAATTCGTCCTCACGATTCCGCGATGCTGCCCTGGCTGCATCCGTCGCGGTCCCGAAGGTCCGCAACGCCTCTCCGCCGTCCTGTTCCGCTCCGTCGCGGCCCACCTTCACAGAGGCGGCTGCGCGGCGGTCGAAACCCTCTTGCGGCCCTCTTCCGTCACCGATTCAGGTGAGTCTCATCTTGCGAGACTTATCCCTTATCTGGTGTCGACTATCCCCCGCAAACACTAAATATAGTGTTAACAACCTCTTTACGCCAATCAATTTCGTCCATTTTCCCGAGCCCGGAAGGCACACGAGATCCTCAGCCGAGCGCACCGCTGGAAAGCGGCCTCGATCGTCGGGAAACGCATCAAATCGGGGAAGAACTGGCTTGGGCCGGAGCCCGCGCCGCGCCCTCAACACGAGCGCATGACCGATATGAAACGACTCGCGAGGGGAGGTCAACGATTCGTTTATGCGAGATTTATGACCACAACATCTTGTGGGGGATGCATGTGGATAATGGGGACTGTCGGCCGGCTGAGAGACTGTTTGGAAATTCTGCTCTGGCGGCCATCTGACGGCGTTTTCTGCGCTTCCGGTGCTCACGGATCCAAATGTCCGCTCCGCTCGTCGCCTGCGGCGACCCCGAAAACCATCACCAGCTGACTCGCCAGAGCGAATTTCGAAACAGTCTCTCAGAATACCAGGCCGATGAGATGGAACGCGCCGATCGCCAGCAGGGCCGAGGCGGGCACCGTGGTCACCCACGCGGTGACGATGGTGCGAACATGGGCGCGGCGGACAAGATTGCGGCGGGAGATTTCTTCGCGGGAGATCGGTGGGGCGCCCGCGTTGTCGAGATCGGCCTCATCGGCCAGCACGTCCGCGATCGCCCCGGCGGATGCCTCGCGCTCGGCGCGGCGGCGCGCCATCTTGCGCTCGAGATAGGCGCGCCGGCGTGGCGAATTGGCCGTGTACCATTCGCGGAAGAAGCCGACGCCGAAAACGGCGCCGACCGCAATATGGGTGGAGCTGACCGGCATGCCCATCGCCGAGGCGATGATGACGGTGAGCGCGGCCGACAGCGCGACGCAGAAGGCGCGCATCGGGTTGAGCTTGGTGATCTGCTCGCCGACCATGCGCACGAGCTTGGGTCCGAAGAGCAGCAGACCGATCGAGATGCCCGCCGCGCCGATCAGCATCACCCAGAAGGGGATGCCGACCGCGGTCTCGACGTCGCCGCCCTGCGCGGTCGAGACGATCGCCGCCAGCGGGCCGACGGCGTTCGCCACATCGTTGGCGCCATGGGCGAAGGAGAGCAGGGCCGCCGAGATGACCAGCGGCAGCCGGAACAGCTTGCGCAGCGACTGGTTGCGGTTCTCCATGCCGCGCGACTGGAGCGCCACGAACCTGTGCGACAGCACCCAGAAGAGCGCCGTGGAGCCCAGACCGAGAGCCGCCAGCGTCCAGCCGTCGAAGGTCACGACATGGTTGAGACCCTTGCTGGCGAGATAGGTGGTGAAGGAGCCGGCCATGATGGCGATGAGCACCGGCACCCAGCGCCGCGCGGCGGTGAGCTTGTCGTCCTGGTAGATGATGGTCGACTTGATGAAGAAGAGGAACAGCGCCGCCACGATACCGCCGGCGAGCGGCGAGACGACCCACGAGGCCGCAATAGCGCCCATGATGCTCCAGTCGACAGAGCCAACTCCAGCAGCCGCGATGCCCGCGCCCACGACGCCGCCAACAACGGCATGCGTGGTCGAGACCGGCGCGCCGATCCAGGTGGCCAGATTGACCCACAGGGCCGAGGAGATGAGCGCCCCGAGCATCAGCCTGATGAAGACGTTGGGATCGCTTACCAGCCGAGGATCGATGATTCCCTTGGATATCGTCTCGACCACGTCGCCGCCGGCGATCAGGGCGCCGGCGGTTTCGAAGATCGCCGCCAGCACCAGGGCGCTGCCCAGCGTGAGCGCACGGGCGCCGACAGCTGCGCTTACATTGTTGGCGACGTCGTTGGCGCCGATGTTCAGCGCCATGTAGCCGCCGATCGCCGCCGCCGCGACGATCACCACCGCTCCCGGCTGGCCCATCACGTAGATCGACGCCGCGACCGCTGCGAACACGATGAAGAGGAGCGCGAGACCGGGAGCCACCAGCCCGCGCGACAGCACGCTCGCAGCCTCCTCGACGGAGGCGATCTTGTCGAGATCCTTGTCGAGCGTGTCCTTGCGGGTGAGTTCGGCGGGAAGCGCCATGGGGCAGATCCATCGAAGAGGGGACTTCGGGCCGGATGTCGAAGATCCGGCCGGCGACAGGAAGCGCGATAGGGCAGATCACCCCGAGGGGCAACCTCTGCCGTTCCGTGTCACGGCGTCAGGCTGCGATTTGTCGTGGATTGGCGCCGAAGCGCTGGATCAACTCACCGAGATCCGGCTCGGCGACGAGCCTTGCGGCATCCGCGGCGCGAAACCACCGCCGCTTGCGTTTCTTCATCTCTGGCCACTTGTCGGCAAGCGAGTCGACCTCAAGCGGGAAGACATGCACCTCGCAATGCCATTCGAGGCCCGAATTCAGCACCTTGTCGTAGTAGAACGTGCCGGCCTCGCGCTCCGAAACGCCGCCTGACAGACCGGCTTCCTCGGCCGCTTCGCGCGCGGCCGCTTCGCATAGCTTCTCGGACGACTCCGGCCAGCCCTTCGGCAGGACCCAGCGGCCGGTGCCCCGGCTCGTCACCAGCAGGATCTCGACGTCGCCGCCGGACAGCCGCCAGGGAAGAGCGGCGACCTGGACCCGGCACGGCATGCCGCCAAAGAACTGGCGGGCGCGTTCCAAAAGTCTCCTGCGGGTCGAATAAGAAATCAACATTCCGGTGCTTCGATGGTCGCCTTCTTGTTTGCCAGCTTACGAAACATACAGATAGTGCGCTGATAATAAAGCGCAAACCCTGCGCGAAGCTTACGATTTTCGCGCCCGCGGCATGGGTTCAGCCGCGATGATCCTCTGAAATCGGCTTCTGGTATGTGAAGCCCATATCCCAGGGGAAGTAGATCCAGGTGTCCTGGCTGACCTCCGTTATATAGGTATCGACCATCGGTTTTCCCTTCGGCTTGGCGTAGACGGCGGCGAAATGCGCCTTGGGCAGCATCGCGCGCACCACAGCGGCGGTCTTGCCGGTGTCGGTCAGGTCGTCGACGATCAGAACGTTCTCGCCGTCATTCTCGGTGAGCGAGGACGTAATCTCCTTCAGAACGTTCAGTTCTCCCTGCGAGGTGTAGTCGTGGTACGAGGCCACCGAGACGGTCTCGATGACGCGGATGCCGAGCTCGCGCGAGATGATGGCGGCGGGCACCAGGCCGCCGCGCGTGATGCAGACGATCGCCTTCCACTGGCCGCCATTGATGCCGGCAAGCCGCCAGGCAAGCGCGCGGGCGTCGCGATGGAACTGGTCCCACGAGACCGGGAAGGCTTTTTCGGGCAGGGACATGGGACGCACTCCGCTTGGCTTGAAGCTCAGGAATGCAGCCGGGATTAGCGGGAACTTTCCGAGATCTCGCAAGGGTTTGCGCGTCGCATCCACCGGGAATCGGCAGGAAAACGCTCAGGCCGGCGCGGCGATCGCGGCGAGCATGGCCTCGACCTCGGCCTTTGCCTTGGCGAGGCTTTGCGGCGAGCGGGAACGCACGACGAGCTCGGTCCAGAACTTGCCGTCGAGATATTTCGGGTAGGAACCGATGATCGTGTCCGGATTGGCCTTCTGGATCTCGCCAAGCTGGGTGCCGATCGTGCCCTCGCCATAGGGGCAGTGAACCGTCTCGGACAGCATCACCGCGCCGCCATGCAGCGTCGGGACGACGTTGTCGAGCATCGCCTGGAAGATCGCCGGCACGCCGGCCATGACATGCACGTTGCCGATCCTGAAGCCGGGAGCCAGCGAAACGGGATTGTCGATGTGCTCGGCGCCGACGGGCATGCGCGCCATGCGCTTGCGTGCGTCGGTATATTCGAAGCCGCGGGCGGCGTAGCTCTCCTCGAGCATTTTATACGCCTTCGCGTCGTAGTCGCAGGGGACGCCGAAGGCTTTGGCGATCGAATCGGCCGTGATGTCGTCATGCGTCGGGCCGATGCCGCCGGTGGTGAAGACGTAGGTGTATTTCGCCCGCAGCGCGTTGACCGCCGCGGCGATCTCGTCCTCCTCGTCGGGGACGATGCGGACCTCTTTCAGGTCGATGCCGATGGCGGTCATCACGTCGGCGAGGTGGCCGATGTTTTTGTCCTTGGTGCGGCCGGAGAGGATCTCGTCCCCGATCACCATCATCGCGGCAGTCACGATTTCGCTCAACGTCGCATCCTTTCGCTCGGCCAGCGTCTCGTAGCGCCGATGCGCCCAGCCGGCAATGGGTCGCAAACGGTGAACGATCTGTCGGCGACACCGTTGTTACGCAAGGGGTGCCAAAGGGGCTAAATCACGGCGAAGCGTCGGTCCCGAGCGGCGGACGACAAGACACGAGACACAGGAGACGACGATGGCAAAGGTACTGGTGCTCTACTATTCGAGCTGGGGCCACACGGAAGCGATGGCGAAGGCCGCCGCCGAGGGCGCGAAGGAAGCAGGCGCCGCGGTGACGATCAAGCGCGTGCCGGAACTGGTTCCGGAAGCGGTGGCCAAGGCCGCCTACTACAAGCTCGACCAGGACGCGCCGATCGCCGAGCCGCTGGAACTCGACCAGTATGACGGCATCGTGCTGGCTTTCGCCACCCGTTACGGCGCGATGGCGGCGCAGATGAAGAACTTCCTCGACCAGACCGGCCCGCTCTGGGCCAAGGGCGCACTCCTGAACAAGGTCGCGACCGTGATGTCGTCGACGGCGACCCAGCACGGCGGCGCGGAGCTGTCGATCGTCCAGGCGCAGTGGTCGCTGCAGCATCACGGCATGATCATCGTGCCGCTGAGCTATGCCTATCAGGGCCAGTCGGGCAACGATGTCGTGCGCGGCGGCTCGCCCTACGGCATGACCACCACCTCCGACACGGACGGCTCGCGGCAGCCTTCGGCGCAGGAGCTGGAAGGCGCGAAGTTCCAGGGCAAGCGGCTGGCTGAGATCGCGATCAAGCTGCACGGCTGAGACTGTTTGGAAAATTCTGCTCTGGCGGCCATCTGATGGCGTTTTCTGCGCTTCCGGTGCTCACGGACCCAAATGTCCGCTGCGCTCCGGTTCTCGAAACCACCACCAGCTGACTCGCCAGAGCGAATTTCGAAACAGTCTCCGAGGTCGTGCAGACGGGCGGGGGCCCTTGTCCTGCACCTCGTGAAGCAGGCTTGAGGAACGGGCGGCTCTGGCCGCCCGTTTTCGCATTCGCGGCCTGTTTCGCGGTTGCGAAAGATGAATTACCAATGCCGCGTCCCATCCGCGGAGCGGCATCTTGACCACCATCCTTCTCTGGCTCGTCGTTCTCCTCCTGGTCGCGGTGCTGGCGGTCACGGGCTGGTATGTCTGGCAGACCCAGACGATCGCGCGCCGGGCCGAGCGGCTGGTGCCGGCGCGGGGCAAATTCGTCGAGATCGACGGCAACCGCATCCATTATGTCGAGGAAGGCGAGGGCAGGCCGATCCTGTTCGTGCACGGCTTCGGCGGCACGCTGCACCATTTCCGCCATCCGCTGTTCAGCGGGCGCATCCCCGGCTACCGGCTGATCGCGCTCGATCGGCCCGGCGCAGGCTATTCGACGCGCGCGGCGGGAGCGAGCGCTGCCCTGCCGGCGCAGGCGGCGCTGATCGCCAAGTTCATCGAGAAACTTGGGCCGGAGAAGCCGCTGGTCGTCGGCCATTCGCTGGGCGGGATGATCACGCTGACCTTGGCGCTGAACCATCCCGACAAGATCTCAGGCATCGTGCTGATCTCGGCGCTGACCAGGCCGCGCGAGGGGATCCCGCCGGAGATGGCGCCGATCTACA